>CAJIYM010000003.1 GCA_905181635.1 uncultured Flavobacteriales bacterium | reverse complement strand
TATTAATTTCCTTAATTTTTTATACCCCCACCTATCATATTCAAGAATCATTCTATCAGAATAAAATGAGCTTACTCCATAAAAGAGGAAGGAAATTGCTGAGAAAAGTAAGATTACTAAATTATAGTTCATTAATTAAATTATAGCAAGACTTTTTAAGGCAATAAATAAACACAATAGAAGAAGGCAGAAAGAAGGAATAAACTTATTAAATGGATTTTTAACTTTAATGTGAAAGTATTGAGCACAAATCATTAGAAATGCCATACTTAATGATGATAAAGTTAGAAACTGAGGGTACCAAATCCCTAAAATTAGAATTGTTGCTAAAGATATTTTTAAAGCCCCAACTACATTTCTAATAATATCAGAAATGCCATATTGCTCAAATTCAACTATAATATTGTCTCTTCTAAACACCCAAACAATAATTACTGAGATTGCAACTACTAGCTGAGAAAGTATTAATATTTTTTCCATTATGTATATATTTAAATTATTTCCAAAATTAAAAAACTTATTATAATAATATTAAAAAATAAGACCAAATAGATATTGTGGCATTTTTAACCATTTGTAAAATCATTGATTAGATTTGTGACTTAAATAATTAAAAGATGAATGTAAAAGGGAAAAACGTTCTTATTACTGGAGGAAGTCTCGGAATTGGAAGAGAAACAGCAAGGGAACTAGTTGAAAAAGGTGCGAATGTGTTGATCACAGGCAGATCAGAGGAAAGACTAACTGAAGCCAAAAGATATACTAGATCTAAGATTGTTAAATTTGATATTTCTGATCATGAAAATATGCCTGAGAATGCAAAAAAATGTATCGATATTTTAGGTGGAAGGGTCGATGTTTTAATAAATAATGCTGGTATTGGTGTTAGGAAATCTATTGATGAATTAAATATAGAGGATTTCTTAAAAGTATTTAATGTGAATGTTTTTGGTCTTGCACTATTTACGAGAGAGATTATTCCCTGTATGATAAAAGAATCTTATGGGACTATTGTTAATATTGGCTCTACAGCAAGTCTAAAGGGGTATAAAAATGGAAGTATTTACTCATCTTCAAAATTTGCTGTTAGGTGTTTAACTCAGTGTTGGCAAGCTGAATTAAGACCTCACAACATTAGAGTTTGCCAAGTTAATCCCAGTGAGGTTACAACTGCGTTTGGAAGCTCTAAAAGAGTGGAGAGAGCAGATGTAGATAATAAGTTAACTCCAAAGGAAATATCACATTCAATAATCTCTGTTATTGAGATGGATGATAGAGGCTTTATTAATGAGCTTAATATTTGGGCTACTAATCCATTTGATTAAAAAATCCCCATTTATTTTTGTATGTTTATTTAATAATTGTTTCTCAACTGTTTAATTATCATCGCTAATATTATTTTCTATTTTATTGAAATTAAAATGATTAAGCATATTTAGTTCAATATCTGCTAATTTATTTATCTCTACATCCATAATGCTATTAAGGTAATTTGATATTACTAAAGTAAATAAATAAGTAGGATTTTCTTCATTGTCTAAAAAAAGATTTGTATTTTAAATTAATAGTAAATCCCAGTATTCTTTTTTGATTGAAATATTATATTTATTAAGACTAATTATAAATTAAATTACTTTAATTTGTAAATAAATATTAACAAGTTTGATAGTGAAACCTTAAGAAATGAATATTGGAATAATATGGGGATCGGATTCGGGTGACACTGAAGATGTAATGGAGTATATGGTTAAAAAATTAAGCAAGTACGATGTAGAATCGATACATGTTGAAAGTTCAAGTATAAATGACTTCACTAAATTTGATCTTCTTTTATTAGGTATATCTACGTGGTATGATGGTGATCTACAGAGTGATTGGGAGCGATTCTTCCCAACCTTCCAAAAAATTAATTTTAGAGGTAAATCAATTGCTATATTCGGATTAGGAGATCAATATAGTTATGAGGATTATTTTGTTGATGGTGTTGGTATTCTAGCAAAAGAAGTTATTAGAAATGAAGGTGAAATTATTGGTAATTGGCCAACAGAAGGTTATGAATTTGCAGAGTCTAAGGCTCTTTTAAATAAAGACTTATTTTATGGTCTAGCTCTTGATGAGGGGAATCAATATGAATTAACCAAGGATCGAGTAGATAAATGGTTATCTATGCTTGGTTTTATATTGTCAGATTTTGATTTAGTTGTAAAGTCTCAATAAGAAAATAATTATTGAATAAAAGAAAACCCACTCAATTGAGTGGGTTTATTTTTGGTGGGCCTTACGGTCCTAAGTTCGAACTTTTTTAGAAAATTATTAAGTAAGTTTGCCTTATGAGAAAGCTATTACTTATTTTATTTATATCACCTTTATTTGTCAGTGGTCAAGATGGGCCTTTTTATTTTACGCATAATAATATTCAAAGGGAGTTTTATTTTCATATCCCAAACAATTTGCCAGCTAACTCGCCAATTGTATATGTGTTACATGGATGGGGAGGTAGTGGATCTAGTATAATGTCAACAACTGCGTTTAATATTTTATCAGACCAGAATAATTTTGCAGTTTGTTATCCTACAGGACTTATTGGTAGTTCTGGTATGACTGAATGGGACGCAGAAGGATTCTCGGATATAGATTTTATTAAGGAATTAAATGATTCATTGTGGAGTGTATATCAATTTGATTTAAATAGAGTTTTTGCAACGGGATTCTCTTATGGAGCAGAGATGTCTTATCACTTAGCAAACTGTCAAACTACAAATATGTTTGCTGCTATCGCTCCTCTTGGTGGAGGTATGTGGGATTTTATAAATAACGGATGGCCTATTATTTGTTCGCCTACAATAAATATTTCTGTATTTGTTTTGAATGGAACGAATGATAATGAGTTCAATTATAATGGAGGTTATTATCCAGGAGTTGGAAATTATCTTTCTGTTGATTCAATAGTTTCCTTTTGGACAGATTACAGTTCCTGTAGCGTTAATAACAGTTATACTTTTCCGGATATTAATAATGATAATATTTTTACAGAGGTAACAAAATATAACAATATAAATACAGGAGATAAGGTTTGGTTATATAAAGTTAATAACGGTCTTCATGAATGGTTTGATGTAGGTCCATGGGGTAATGATGATTTTTGGGCAAGCGAAGAGATTTGGAACTTTTTTAGTCAAGTTGGAAGCAATACAACAAGTTTAAATGATCAAAAGGATGTTTTTAATAGAAGATTATTAAAGACTATTAATGTTCTGGGACAAGAAATACAATCGTCATCAAACAAGTTATTGTTTTATATTTATGATGATGGTTTGGTGGAGAAGAAAATAATTCTTGAGTAAATAAAAACCCACTCAATTGAGTGGGTTTCTTTTTGGTGGGCCTTACGGTCCTAAGTTCGAACTTTTTTAAAAAATTATTACATACTTTTGTAACATGAAAATTAAAACATTATAAAATGAATTATAACTATAGTAAAATAATAACAAAACAAATTATTTCATTCTTCATATTTATTACTACTCTTAATGTAAGCTACGCTCAAGGATATATTAGCGAAACTATACAGCATGATGGTTTAATAAGAGAATATAGCATTTATGTTCCAGCAAGTTATGATGGAACTGCAAATTTTCCTTTGCTATTTAATTTACATGGAGGAGGTGGTACAAATTCCGTTTGGCAAGCATCTTCCGACATGAGACCTATTGCCGACACTGCTGATTTTATTCTAGTTTATCCCCAAGCGCGTCCTGACCCAAGTGACGGAAACTCTTTTAACTGGATTTCTAAAGTGCCAGGTGCTTTTGATGATGTGCCCTTTTTTAGTTCATTGATAGATACGATTGCTAGTAATTATCAAATAGACCAGAACAAAATATATGCTTGTGGTTATTCCTTAGGAGGAGATATGACCTTTGAACTTGGATGTAAGCTTAATAACAGAATTGCAGCTATAGCTCCAGTAGCCAGAACCATGCAAGCCAATCCAAATAGTTTTTGCTCTCCAGTACATCCCACTGGAGTTCTTACAATACTTGGTACGGATGACTTTGTTTCTACATACAATGGAATCGTATTTGGCGGTATAGAATATTATATTTCTGCAGCAGCAACACATAGATATTGGGCAACGCATAACAATTGTGATACAACTGCTACTGTTAATATTGTAAGTCCAAGTGTTGAGCGATATACTTGGTCAACTGCATCAGGTTGTGCCTACGTGGAGGAACTAAAAGTGATAGGAGGAGGACATGATTGGCCTGGAAGTTTTGGAAATATGACGATTGATGCGAATATAGAGATTTGGCAATTTGTTTCACGTTATGACATCAACGGATTAATTGGCTGTATAACTACATCTATCAACGAAAATAATGGACAGAATGATAATAAGCAATTGATTAAGATAGTAGACTTATTGGGAAGAGAATCTAAAGATTTGAAGAGCCAACCTCTCTTTTATATCTATGATGATGGAACGGTGGAGAAGAAAATAATTCTTGAATAAATAAAAACCCACTCAAATGAGTGGGTTTATTTTTGGTGGGCCTCTCGGTCCTAAGTTCGAACTTTTTTAGAAATTATTGATTAGTTTTGCTTCATGAAAAAAATACTATTTATACTACTTTGCATACCAATATTATTATTTTCCCAACAAACTTATGTTCCTGATGATAATTTTGAGCAGGCACTTATTGATTTAGGCTACGATAATGTTTTAGATGACTCTGTATTTACTTCAAATATTGCTGTAGTAACAAATTTAAATGTCAGTAATTTAAATATCTCTGAATTGACAGGAATTGGAGACTTTATACTATTAGATACATTGCGTTGTAGACTTCAACTTACTTTCTTCTCTTGATGTATCTAATAATATTGAATTAAAATTGTTAGGATGCTCCTATAATCAGCTTACGTCTATTGATTTAAGCAACAATATTAATTTAATGCAATTTGGTGCCGAAGTAAATCAACTCAATTCTATTGATGTAAGTAATAATATTAATTTAATTACTTTGATTTGTCATTCTAACCAACTAAATAATGCAGATGTAAGGAATGGCAATAACCTTAACTCTAATTGGTATACATTTAGTGATAATCCACAATTATTTTGCATAAATGTAGATGATCCTGTTTATTCTAATGCTACATGGACGGTTAATACAGGAATGATTGACTCAACAATGTCTTTTAGTACTAATTGTTCTAATGTATTTAGCTGTGCAGATTCATTAGAGGTGACTGATGTTATAATTGATAATACTAATTTAACAATGAATATTGCTATATATAACGGATATAATTCTTATCTTTCTATGCCTTATGTTGCTTTTACAATTGATGCAAATGGTGATACTATTCAACAAGGAAATATGAATCTATTTGGAGCAATTAATTTAGATACAAGCTGGTATAATTACTCTATTAGTAGTGCCATTAACCCATCTTACCCTCTAACTATGTATTTTGTATATGTAGTTAGTATTGGAGGATCTGTAACAGACACTTGTATCTTAACATATAACTCAACACTAACAGCTATTACTGAGATTAATCCAAGTGGCAATAGAAAGCTTATCAGCACTGTTGATCTTTTAGGCAGAGAAAGTAAAGGAACTAGAAATGAGCCATTCTTTTACATCTATGATGATGGAACAGTTGAGAAGAAGATAATTTTGGAATAAATAAAAACCCACTCATTTGAGTGGGTTTATTTTTGGTGGACCTAAGCGTCCTTATATCGAACTCTTTTTTAAAATTTTGTAAAGTATATTCTTAATTTACACAACAACTATCTTCTGAGCATTTACAAAACTTAAGATTATAAAAGTGTAAGATAATTATAGTCGATGCAGGTAGGTATATAAAGTTTTTAGGTATTTCAAATGTTTGGAATGTGTGATTGAGTATAGTAAGAAGTAAGATAATCCATGAGCTCCAAAAAACTATTTTTATCCAAGTTAAACTTGTCTTTTGAGTGACGAAATAAATTGCTAAAAACGAGATAATTAAAAAAAAGTAATCTATTATCTGCCACCATAATGGAGCTTCAGAGCAACAAGTTGTTGTACATGCTTTAGCAATAAATAAAAAAGGTGTCCCAATACAATGTATCATACATAAAGCACTAGCTATTATGCCAACATTGTCTGAAGAGTATGAAATAGTTTTCATAGAATTTTCATTAAATTTTTGACAAATATATATATATATTCAATAAATGCAATTGATTTGCGTTTATTGTATTATTTTTGAAAAATGAAATTATTTGACAAAAAAAATATTGATTTTGGAATGATACTAACTCAACATGGTTTGAGTAAAACTTCGTTTAGAAAAATTTTAATTGAACTTTTCTACACAAAGAAATATTCATTGTCAGTAGATGAGATTATTACTAATTTATCTTTTCCAATTGATAAAGTTTCAGTTTATAGAGCTTTAAATGCTTTTGAAAAAAACGGTTTGATTCATAAAGTTCCTGATATGGCTAATTTAATTAGGTATGCATTATGCCAAAGTGAATGTAGTTTTGAAAAGCATTTACACAATCATGCCCATTTGCTATGTTCTAATTGTAATGAAACGTATTGTATAAATGATTTTAAAATACCTGTAGTAAATGAGTGTAAAGGATTTATAATTGACAATCTTAAAATTATCCTCGAAGGTAGCTGTGTTGACTGTCAACAAAGTTATAAGTAGATTAATTAATATAAATTACATGATAAGATTAAAAAACATTCACAAATCATTTAATCAGAATAAAGCTCTTGATGATCTTTGCTTAGAAGTTAATCAAGGAGAGATTTATGGACTTTTAGGAGCTAATGGTGCAGGAAAATCAACTACAATGAATTTACTTTTAGGCTTTTTACAAGCAGATAGTGGATCAATCGAAGTATTTGATTCTCAAAATAATTTAAATAATAAAAACGTGAAAATTGGATATATTGCTGAGAATGTCAATTTATATCCATATTTAAGTGGACTTGAGAATTTAGATTACTTCTGCAAGATTGCTGGTATAAAATATAAAACCGAAGAATTAAAAGAATTACTCTCAGAGTGTGGCTTAGAGTCTGATGCACATAATAAGTCAACTTCTGCATACTCTAAAGGAATGCGTCAGAAAGTTGGCATCGCTATTGCCTTAGCAAAAGATGCAAGTATATATTTGTTAGATGAGCCTGCTAGTGGATTAGATCCTTTAGCAAGTAATGAATTGTCAGAAATATTAAAGAAATTAGCGTCAAAAGGAGCGACTATTTTAATGGCATCACACGATATCTTTAGAGTGCGAGAAACATGTAATAAGATTGGTATTTTAAAAAAAGGCAAGTTAGTTAACGAAATTCTTTCTAAAGATGTTAGTTCCAATCAACTAGAAGAGATTTATATAAATTTCATGAAAAATTAACCTTTCAGTTTATGATAAATATTTTAGTTAATGAGCTTAAAGGGTTTCTTAGAAATAAATTATTTATATTTTTAAGTTTATTTTTTTTAATTGCTTTGTGTGTAGTTACATTTTTTGGAATTATTCAAAATAAGAAACAAGTAGAAGCACAAAAAATAGCTAAAGAACACATTAGATTACAATGGGATGAAATGGAGCCATCAAACCCTCATAGTGCTGCACATTTTGGAACCTATGCTTTTAAATCTACTTCCATTTTAAATAGTATTGATGAAGGTATTAATTCAGTTACAGGAAATGTTCTAAGACTAGAGGGTCATAAACAAAATGATGTAGCTTTTTCAGAAGCATCTCAATCTTTACTTATTTCAAAATTTGGGAAATTGAAGCCTGCCTTAATTTTTCAATTCATTATTCCACTTTTCTTAATCTTCTTTTCTTTTAATAGCTACACTTCGGAAAGAAGTAATGGTAGACTAAAACTTTTACTTATTCAGGGGGTGAGCTTAAAGCAGATAGTTTTTGCTAAAGCTTTTAGTATTTGGATCATTGGAGTAGTTTTATTATTAGCATCTGTTTTAGTTCAGCTTTTATTTAATAGTACACAATTAAGTGCAGACACTTTGTTAAGACTTACACTATTGCTTTCAGTTTATGCAGTTTACTTTTTTATAATAGTTAATCTGACTGTTTTGTTATCTGTCGTTTTTAAAAATAGCACCTCGGCTTTATCTTTAACTATTTTAATATGGGTGATTTGGACTATCTTTTTGCCATCAACAATTGGTAAAACAGCTGAAGAGATTTTTCCACTGCCAACACGTATTGATTTAAAAGAATCAATGGCAGAAGATAGGTCAAAAGGTATTAATGGTCATAACCCTAGAGAAGATAGGAGGCAAGCTTTAGAAAAAGCTACTTTGGAAAAGTATAAGGTGGAAAAACTTCAAGATTTACCAATTAATTTTTCTGGAATACTCATGCAAGAAGATGAGGAATATGGAAATAAAGTATGGGACAAACATTTTGGAAGTTTATATAATCAACTCAAAGCACAAAAATATATTTACCAGATTTTTGGCGTTGTTAATCCTTTTATTTCATTACAAAATTTAAGTATGGGAATGTCTGGAACTGACATGCATCATCATCTAAGTTTTTTAAATCAAGCCGAAAAATATAGAAGAGTATTTATTAAATCTTTAAATGATGAGTATGCATTTGGTGGCTCCAAAACTGGTGAAAGAGGCTGGAAAGCAAGTAATGAGTTTTTTAGGTCTGTTAAAGAGTTTCAGTACCAAAACCCTACTTTTCGTTCGTTTTATTCGAAATATGCAATTGACTTTTTTATTCTTTTGTTTTGGTTTTTCATACTTCTAATTCTTCTTTCTTTTTCATCACGAAAAACTTTAGATATATGAAAATGTTAAACATATTTCTTTATGAATTCAAACATTTTGTAAAAATTAAAGCGAAATTAGTTGCTTATTTATTTTTTGTGCTAGCTTGTATTTATTCAATTTATAATGGTTTTAACTTACAGAATGATCATCTTTCTACCATTGAAAATATTCAAGAGCAGGAAGATGAAAGTATTTCACAAGTTCTTAATTGGCATGAAAATGGAGAAAAAGGTCCAAAAGATAAAGATTGGATAGACGTTACAGATCCATATTGGTCATTGAGATATACTCCAATTTATGTTGTTAAAAACCCATCTTCACTTTTGCCTCTTGGCTTAGGCCAATCTGAGCAATATGGATACTATAAAAAAGTGACTATTTGGAGTTCTACATTTGATAGTGATATCGTTGAAGAAATTTCTAATTACGAAAGATTAATAAATGGAAAGATTGATTTTTCTTTTTTAATACTTTTTATACTGCCATTACTACTAATAATTTTGACATATAATTTAAATGGATTAGAAAAAGATTTGAAATTTGATAATCTAATTGCTATACAGACTGGAAATTCTAAAAATTGGATTCTTCAAAGATTAATCTTTTATGCAGCTCTTTTGCTCTCAACAGTGAATGTCCTAATTGTTAGTGTTGTTTTTATAAATAATATTTTAATTGGTGACGCTTTTGATTTAATTCTATTATCAAATTTGTATGTTTTTATTTTTCTTCTTCCTTTTTATTTTATTATTGTTTCAAGTTCTTCAAGTACTTCAATTGCATTTAAAATGATAAGTATGTGGTTGCTTTTATGTGTTTTGATCCCAGGTTCTGTTCATCAATACGTAAGTTTAAAGTATCCACCAAATTACATGACAGATTTTCTTGATGCAAATAGAAAAGATACCTATGCCGTATTTAAATTGCCAAAAGACGAATTGCATCATTTAATTATGGGTGTTTATCTTGATTTAGATACTACAAAACAAGGACAAGATTCATTAATAAACAGAACAATAGTTCGGAATACAATGAGCGCTTTAGTAAATCAAATCAATATTTATGCAATAAATAAAATAGAGCAACAAAACGATTCTAAAAATAATCTTATAACAAGTTCTTATTGGTTTAATCCTGTCTCATATTTTCAAAATGAATGGAATACTTTAACATCAACAGATTATCATTCCTACAAAGACTATCGAAGTGATATTCAGTATGCAATAAATAATAGGCTTGAATTACTTGCTTTCGAGTGCTGGAATGAAAGAAAAGTTAACGCCAATATTTATGATGAATATTTGAAAAAGTTAAAATCTAAAAGAAGCGACATACAGTAATTAACTTTTATATAGGGGTCTTTATGGTTGTTTAGAGTCAAAAAAAGCCCCTTACTCTGTAACAGAGTAAGGGGCTTAAATATGTGGACCTCTCGATCCTAAGTTCGAACTTTTTTAGAAAATTAATAAGTAAGTTTACCGAATGAAAAAACAACTTAACTATTTTTTAATAATAATTGCTCTTTTCAATTCTTCCTGTAATTTAGTGAAATAAGTGTAGGTTTTAATCTAGTGAAAAGAGTGTTGGTTGTATGCTAACCCGACTTTTTGTCTTCATAGTTTTTTGTAAGTTTGCTTTATGAAAAAATTTTTACTAATTTCATTCTGTTTTCCAATGATTATTTTTGGGCAAAATAGTACAATTCGACTTTTTCCAATTTATCCAATGTTTACACCAGTTCTTACAGATGAAGGTGTAGGGACTTTGTCAGTTGCTGCTATTGGAACCACTTTGGGATATGATCATAAAATATCGGATTCTGAATCTATAGAGTTTAATTTTAAACCTAGAATACATATTTTTGATGGTGATCAAGATGCATCTGAGTTTAGAAGTAATATTAATTATAAGAAGTTTATAAAATATAATTTTTATACGTCTTCTGGATTAGGGTTTAATTTTATAAAGAGTTTTTCTTCTTGGTCTCCATATGGTGGTGGTGATTATTCCACTATATTAACAATTGGTCCAAATTTATCTTTTGGCAGAAGAACAATGTTTACTAAAAGGTTCTTTTTAGATTTTGGTTTAGGTTTTGCATTTAATTATCCAGTTTATAATCAAATTAAAAAAATAAGACCTATTGATTTAGAGGCTAATGATTTGCAATTCACTTCATCTACTGAATCAGGCCCAAAGATTTATTATTTCAATCATGTTTTAGCTTTTCAATTTGGCTATATTTTAAAATAACCCCTTACAGAAGAAACACTCCATTCTTTTATATTTATGATGCCGGAACGGTAGAAAAGAAGATAATTATTGAATAAATTATTTTTGAATGTTTTTTTTAATCATAAAATTAAATTAATTACTTAAGTTTGAATTAGTAGATTGATGTGAAGTACAAAAAGTGGTGCAAATTTTAGTTTTAAAGCTTGCTGTAATCATATATAAAGTGTCATGGTATGATCCTTCAACTCTCAATTGAGTGGGTTTCTTTTTGGTGGACCTCTCGATCCCAATTTCTAACTTTTTTTAGTCTAACTTAAAATTTTTGAATAAGTAAATTGTACTAATCCGCTTTCAAACTTATTTGTTTTATTTAGTTGGAAATTTTGTGGGACTATTCCTTTTTCAAATAATAATGTTCCTTTTTTTAATTCAACAGGAACTACAGAAAGAATGATTTGATCAATTAGGTTTTTACTAATTAAATATTTTGCTAATTCTGCTCCTCCGTCACAATATATATTTTTAGTAGAAGACTTCTTTAACTGAGTAACTAGCTCTGAAATATCATTAGAAAAAAATGTTAGTTTCTTTTTTCCTAATTTTTTTTTATCTCTTGATATAACATAGACATTTTTATTTTCATGATAAGGGAAGCCCATAGAAATTACTTTATCATATGTTTTTCTTCCAACTAGTATAGCTTCTACAGAATTTATAAATTTCAAATAACCATAATCTTCACCTTCAATTTCTACTAATTTTAAGAAACTTAAGTCATCTGATTCACCCGAAATAAAACCATCTTGAGATGATGCTATATAAAGTATTAAGTTATTATTCATTTTATAAATATAATAAAACCCAATCAATTGAGTGGGTTTTATTTTGGTGGACCTCTCGGTCCTAAGTTCGAACTTTTTTAAGAATAGTTAGAGCTAATTTATTTAAAATAAAAACTCATTCACTCACTTTACGTATAATTAACATTTTTATTTAATATTATTAGTTTATTAATATTCTTATCATCAATTTTGTACAATGAATGAAATTAGAGTTTTCTCACCTGCAACTGTTGCAAATCTGTCATGTGGATTTGATATCTTAGGAGCTTGTCTTGATAAAGTTGGTGATGAAATAGTTGTAAGAAAAAAAAGAGAGAGAGGTATAGTTATAACTAAAGTAACCGGGCAAAAACTTACTAAAGATATTAATATAAATGTAGCGGGTGTCTCTGCTTCTGCTTTATTAAAAGAAACTGATGTTAATTGTGGTTTTGAAATTGAAATTCATAAGGGGGTAAAGCCAGGTAGTGGTATTGGCAGTAGTGCAGCTAGCGCTGCTGGAAGTGTTTTTGCAATAAATCAATTAATTGGTAAGCCTTATTCAAATAAGGAATTAATAAAGTTTGCAATGGAAGGTGAGAAGGTAGCGTGCGGCTCCTTAATAGCTGATAATGTTGCAGCGGCTCTTTTAGGTGGGTTTACTTTTGTAAGAGATGGTTCAGCGTATGATTATTTTAAGTTATCTACTCCTTCTGAGCTTGTGTTTACAATTATTCATCCTCAGATAGAAGTAAGAACTAAAGATTCTAGAGCGATTTTAAAAAAAGATATTTCACTAAAACAAATGACAGAACAATCTGCTAATATTGGGTCATTTATAGCTGGTCTATATACTGAGGATTATGAATTAATTGGTAGGTCTATTAAGGATAATGTAATTGAACCTTTACGATCTAAGTTAATTCCAAAATTTAATGAACTACAAAAAACAAGTCTATCTAATGGAGCTTTAGGTTGTGGTATCTCTGGTTCGGGGCCATCTGTTTTTGCTCTTTCTAAAGGTTTTTCTACAGCAAACAATATTGCTTTATCTATGAAAGAGATTTATGATAAAATAGATATTGAATTTGATATTCATGTTTCTCCAATAAATGATATAGGAATAAAAATAATTGAAATCAAGTAGAATGTTATATAGGAGTTTAAATAGAATTTCATCAAGTGTAAATTTTGAAACAGCATTAAAAATTGGATTAGCTGACGATGGTGGCTTATTTTTTCCAGAACAAATTAATAAACTAGAAAAATCTTTTTTTGAAAATTTACAAAATATTTCAAATACTGATATTGCTTATGAAGTAATAAGGCAATTTATTGGTGATGAAATTAATGAAAAAGATTTAAAAATAATCATAAAAAATACTTTAGATTTTGATTTTCCACTAGTTGAAATTGAAGAGGGTATACAAACTTTAGAGCTTTTTCATGGACCAACTCTTGCCTTCAAAGATGTTGGAGCACGATTTATGGCAAATTGCCTTAGTTATTTTAATCAATCAAATAGTGAGATAACTACTGTTCTTGTTGCAACTTCAGGAGATACAGGTGCTGCAGTTGCCAATGGATTTTTAGATATTAAGGGGGTAAATGTTGTGATTTTATATCCTAAGGATATGGTTAGTGATATACAGGAAAGACAACTTACAACTAATAAAAAAAATATAACTGCATACAGAGTGAATGGTACTTTTGATGATTGTCAAAATATGGTTAAAAATGCTTTTATTGATAAGGAATTAAATATCAAATTAAATTTAACATCTGCGAATTCTATAAATATAGCAAGATGGTTACCTCAAATGTTTTATTATTTTTTTGCATTCAAACAAATTATCCAATCTGATAAAAAATTAGTTTTTAGTATTCCAAGTGGTAATTTTGGAAATATTTGTGCTGGTGTAATGGCTAAAAAACTAGGATTGCCAATTGATCATATTATTGCTAGTACAAATGCTAATAATACAATCCCTAGATACTTAGAGACAAAAACTTATAATCCCAGAACTACAGTTCAGACAATCTCAAATGCAATGGATGTGTCAAGTCCTAGTAACTTTATTAGAATTGAAGAATTATACAATGATTTTAATCTACTTAAAGATAATTTATCATCTTTTAGTTTTAATGATGATCAAACTATTAATACTATTAAGAGAGTATATAGGGATTGTAAATATATTCTTGATCCTCATGGTGCAATTGGTTATTTAGGCTTGAAAAAATATCTAAATTTAAATTGTAATTTTAAGGGTGTTTTTTTTGAAACAGCCCATCCAATAAAATTCTCAAATCATATTGAAAAGAACCTAAATTTAAAGTTAAAACCTCCCGAATCTATTGAAAAGATAATTTTGAAGAAAAAAATATTTACTAAAATTTCTAATTATAATGAGTTTAAAAATTTATTATTAGGTAAGTAAAATATCTTCAGGTATTTATGAGAATAAAAAAAGCGGAATCTTAACTCATAATGAGATGGATTCCGCTTTGGTGGGCAATGAGGGACTCGAACCCCCGACTTCCTCCGTGTAAAGGAGGCACTCTGAACCAACTGAGTTAATCGCCCTGAGTTGGATTGCAAATATATACGATTTCTTATTACGAGCAAGTTTTTTTAAATTTATTTAAACAACTTCAGCAACGACAAATGTACTACCACCAATAAAGATTAAATCAGCTGCATTTGCATCTTCTTTTGCGCATTTAAGTGCTTCTCTCACGCTAGTGAATGTTTTTCCATTAAGTTTGTATTTAGCTGCTTTTTTTTTTAGGTCCTCTGCATTCATTGCTCTTGAAACATTGGCATTACAGAAATAATATTTTGCGTCTTGCGGTAAGTAAGATAGAATGGTGTCTAAATTTTTATCATTAACTGTGCCAAAAACAATATGTAGCTGTTTGTATTTTGAGTTCCTTAACTGTTTTGCTATTTCTTTAATCCCATCCTCATTGTGTGCTGTGTCGCAGATTATTTGAGGATTTCTACTTAAGGTTTGCCATCTAGCTAGTAGTTTAGTGTTAGCTACTGTTTTTAATAAACCTTGTTCAATATCATTCTCTGTTATTGCCCAACCTTGTTTTTGTAATTGCTTTATGGCTGTTATTACAGTATTAATGTTCTCTTTTTGATACTCTCCTTTCAAATCACTTACATAGTGCTTTTTTGGACTAGTATAATTGAGATTTGCATTTTTCTCTTTGGCAATTTTCTTGAAAATAGAGGTTGTTTCTTTTTGTTTTCTACCAATTATTACTGGAATTTCATTTTTAATGATGCCAGCTTTTTCTATTGCAATCTTTTCAATAGTATCGCCCAATAGATTTGTATGGTCTAAACTTATATTTGTAATTATTGCTAACTCAGGACGGATAATGTTGGTGCTGTCTAGCCTACCACCTAAACCTGTTTCAATTATAGCAATATCCACTTTTTGTTTGGCTAAATAATCAAATGCCATAGCAACTGTAAACTCAAAAAATGAGAGTTTCATTTTATCAAAAATAACTTGATTTTCCTTAACAAAGTTTACCACCTGTTTTTGAGTAATCATCTCTCCATTTATCTTTATTCTTTCTCTGAAATCTTTAAGATGAGGGGAGGTGTATAATCCAACTTTTATTCCTGATTCTTGTAGGATAGAGGCCAGCATATGGGCTGTTGATCCTTTACCATTTGTACCCGCAATATGGACGCTTTTAAATTGTGTATGCGGATTTTTTAAATGCTTTGTTGCAGCAACTATATTTCCAATATCAGCTTTATAAGCTGCTGCGCCTATTCTTTGATAAATCGGCAAACGGCTGAATAAATAGTCAAGCGTTTGAGTGTAGTTCATTAATTTAACCTAAAGTGGTAAACAATTTTTCCTTGTTGATTAGTTGGTGCGGTTTGTTTGGGGTCAAACTTAGTTTTTAGTGCAGCTGTTTTAGCTCTTTGTAACAATTTTTTATTTAGTGTAGTTGAGCCTTTTGTTCCAGGAATTGCATTAACCACATTACCTAATCGGTCAACTGTAATTATAACTACAACTTTCCCTTCTACTTGTAGGTTATATATTGGTTTTGCCTTAAATTCCACCTTTCTCCCACCTAGCTGATAAGCAGTTCCATTTTTCCCAATTCCACCTCCTTCATATACTTCGGAATTTGGATCGCCATCTATTGCACCCTGATTGCCATCTCCATTCTTATCACCTTCTGAAGTCTCAATGTTTTCTTTTTTCCCAGGGTAGAGCGCTTTTTTATTTATCTCTGGCTTCTTTTCTTCAATTACTTCTTCCTTTTGCTCTTCTTTTTTGACAACCTTTTTCTTTTTTTCTATTTTTTCAACTACTGGAGTTTCAACAAAAGATTGTGTAACGATTTCTTCTGTATTTTCTATTTGTTGTTCAATAATTTCTTCTTCAACTATTTCGGTTAATTCTTCAGTACTTTCTGGTTCAAATTCTCCAAATCCTTCATCACTAAATCCAAAATTGATACTTATTCCTTCTTCTTTAGGAGGTGGGTCTTGATATTTTAATCCCATAAAAAGAAAAGCAACCATAAGTAAAGTATGAATCAGAATTGTTCCAATAATTCCTTTGCGTTTGCTTTTCTTTTCAGCAGCTGTCATACTAATTAGGAGTTGTTGCTAGTACTATTTTGTATTTGTTTCTATAAGCAATATCCATTACTTTTACGACATGTTCAATAGCAACTGTCTTGTCGGTATGTAAGATTATTGCAGGATCTATTTCGTTATTAATGAGTAGTTTTAATTCTTGCTCAATACTAGCAGCTGTAACTTTATTTTCATTAATATAAAAATCAACATCCTTAGTTATTGAAATAGAAATAGTTTGTTTTTCTAATGTTTTTGCTTTACTGCTTGGTAAAAGTAACTTTAAAGCATTAGGGCTTACTAGTGTAGAAGTAAGCATAAAAAAGATAAGTAATAAAAAAACAATATCTGTCATGGAGGACATGTTAAAATTAGCACTTACTTTATTTCTACTTCTTAATCCCATTATTCGTTATGGTGTAAAAGGTCTAAAAATTCAGTTGTTTTTGCTTCTAGCATAAATACTACTTTGTCCACTTTGGATACTAAATAGTTGTAAGCAATAAATGCTATAATTCCTACTATTAAACCTGCTACTGTTGTTGTCATTGCAGTATAAATACCTTTCGAAAGCATCTCAACGTCAATGTTACCACCAGCACTTGCCATTTCATGGAAAGCAACAATCATTCCAATTACAGTACCTAAAAATCCAATCATTGGGGCAGCCCCCGAAATGGTAGCTAGGTTAGCTAAATTATTTTCCATTTTAAATACTTCAAGCTTACCTTGGTTTTCAATTGCAGCTGAAATATCAGTCATGGGTTTATTAATTCTGTTAACTCCTTTTTCAATCATTCTTGAAATAGGGCTGTCCGTATTACGGCATAAAGTTTTTGCAGCTTCAATATCTTTTGCTTCTACAAAATTCTGTATACTTTTTAGGAAAGCGTCATCCTCAATACTGGCTTTTTTAATAGCTGAAAAACGCTCAATTAAAATGTAAATTGCAAAAATAGAAAGTAAACCTAAAGCTCCCATTACTAGGTTTCCTCCAATTCCTCCTGAAGTAATTAAGTCAATAACAGATAAAGTTTTTTCGGTAATTACTGGAGCGCTTAAGCTGTCAGTAGATAGTGGGATTTGTAATAGAATTGAATTCATAGTTATTAAACGCTAAAGTTAATTTTTATTGCATGAAGATGTAAGTAGCTGCTCCAGCTAAATAGCCCATTAATGCTAATAAAGAAATATTTTTTAAGTACCAGATGAAGTCAATTTTAAGAATCCCCATAACAGCAACTCCTGCTGCTGAACCAATAATTAAAACAGATCCACCTGTCCCTGCACAATAGGCTAAAAACTCCCAGAACTTACCATCAACAGCAAAGTCACCTAACGGTGTGATCTCATACATCCCCATAGCTCCAGCTACTAAAGGAACATTATCCACAATAGAAGAAAGAAGCCCGATTATCATGTTGATGATATAAATATCACCATTAAATGTTTTATCTAAGAAATTAGCAACAATCTCCAATTGCCCTGCTGACTGAAGGGCTGCTACTGCTAATAAAATCCCTAAAAAGAAAAATATTGTTGGAACATCTATTTTCTTCATTACTCCAATAACCGAGAGTTGAGATTTTTGTTCATGGTTTTTACTTCTATGTAAGATTTCAGTGACTAACCACAGTATTCCTAATGATAATAATATTCCAACATAAGGAGGTAAGTGAGTAATAGTTTTAAAGATAGGTACAAACAGTAGACCAGCTACTCCCAAGTAAAATACTAAATTTCTTTCGAATGATGTAGTTGGGTCGGTATAATGTTCTTTGTTTTCTGCTTTTATTGGCCTTGTTACTTCTCCTTTAAGTTTAAATGTTAAATAAACCAAAGGGACAAGTGCACAGACTACTGAAGGTAAAAATATAGAAGTAATTATATTACTTGCTGTAACTTGCCCTCCAATCCAAAGCATAATAGTTGTAATATCACCAATAGGGGACCAGGCTCCTCCCGCATTAGCAGATAATATTACCATTCCTGCAAACATCCATAAATTTTCTTTGTCCTTTATTAGTTTGGTAAGTAAAGCCGACATAACAATTGCAGTTGTTAGGTTATCCAGAGCAGCGGAGAAAAAGAAAGTGATAATGCTTAAAATCCACATTAAAGCTACCTTCTTGTTAGTCGTAATTTTATCTGTAATAATTGAAAATCCTTCATGAGCATCAATCAATTCTACAATAGTCATTGCTCCTAAAAGGAAGAATAAAATTTCAGCAATATCTACTAAATGGTGCGCTAAATGCTCGTTCATATGGTGTGCATCAGCTCCTGTAAAGGCGTAAAGACCCCAAGTAAGCCCTCCAATAATTAATGCGGAAGATGCTTTATCAACTTTAATTGAATGCTCTAAGGCAATTGCCATGTATCCTAAAACGAATACAATTATCATAATTGTTGTGATCATAATTTTCTTTTAATTTTATACCTTTTTATTATTGCTAATAATTTGCAATTACAATTATTACTAAGCCTCCAATAATTGTAGACATTTTAATTCTGTTTAGTTTTTTTGTAAATAAACTGTTGTGCTTGGAAATGCAAAATCGCTATTGTGTTTTTTTACAATCTCCATAATTTTATAATTTACATCTTCTTTAACATTTATTAAGTCCTCCCATTTTGGACTATCTACAAAATACATTACCATTATATCTAATGAACTTGATCCAAATTCTTGAAAACGAACTCTACCATCTTGATTTGTTTTTTCATGCAGATTAATCATTTCTTGAATATCACTTACAATTGCTTTTATTTGTTCTGGAGCAGTTTCGTAAGTTAAACCAATATTAAATTTGACTCTCCTTATTGGTCTCAAGCCTAGATTGTCTAATTCTGCATCAATCATCTTTTTGTTTGGCACAGTCACTAAACTTTTGTCAAAAGTTCTAATTCGGGTACTTCTGAATCCTACTTTTTCAACTACTCCCGTAACTGAGCCAACAGTTACAATATCACCAACAGTAAAAGGTTGATCAAAAAAGATAGTGAAAGAACCTAAAAGGTTTTCTAAGCTTTCTTTAGAAGCCATGGCTAGAGCAAGACCTCCAATTCCCAATCCTGTTGCTAGCGCAGTAATATTTACCTCAAAAATATTCCCCATTACAATTACTAAGGCAAATACATATGTAATAATTTTTGCAATTTCAATAATAAAAGGAATAAGCTGATCATCCATTTTATTTTCAGTTGCTTCAGCTCTTTTATTTAAAATTAATCCAATAAAATCAATTACCTTTAAGATAATCCAGAAAATAGAATAAACATAGATAAGAGAAAAACCTTTATTTATAAGCATCTTTAAACCTACTTCATTCTCTGGATCTAAATTCCAAATAGCAGGATATTGTATATGAGTACTTCCTATGTATATTACAGAAAGCATTATGCAAAAACCTATAGGTTTAGTGAGTAATTTGTCAAATTTTTCAATTCCTACTTCTACACCTTTTTCACCTAATACTTTAAATAATAAATGACTTAAGTATTTTGAGATTAATTTTTTGAAAATAAATCCTAAAAGAACAGCTCCTAAAAACCAAGCGTAGTCTTGAATTGTATTTCCTAGTATTTCTGTAATTAAAAATTCTGTTTCCATAGTATTTTATTTAAACTAATTGTTTTAGTGCAATTTCAATAGCTGTCTTTGATATATTTGTTTTACTATTATTAATCGAATGTGATTTAGTTAATGCATTTTTAATGCAATTTGAGGTGTCAGAAAAAATTGCTTTGTCAGTCATTTCAACATTATCTTCCATCAGGTAAGCAAAAACTCTAGCCATTCCGCAATTTGCTATAAAGTCAGGTAATACACTCACTCTTTCATCAGCACTTTTTGAAATAGGTCCAAAAAATATTTCTTTGTCTGCAAAAGGAACATTTGCTCCTGATGAAATAACTTCTAGTCCGTTATGAACCATAGAATCTAATTGAGTTTGAGTAAGCAAGCGTGAAGCTGCTGCAGGAACAAATATTTCAGCTCCCACATTCCATATCTTTTCGTTAGCCTGTTCAAAAGACAACATATCTTCAGTTTCTAAAAAGTTTGATGAACGGTTTGCTAAAAATGATTGTATTTCTTTAAAAGAATAGCCTTCAGATTTTACTATTCCTCCAGCTTTGTCAATAATTCCTACAATAATGGCGCCAGCTTGTGCTAAATAATAAGCAGCTGCTCCAGCAACATTACCCCATCCTTGTATGATTACTCTTTTTCCTTTTACCTCTCCACCATAAATATTGTAATAATGTATTATAGTCTCTGAGACACCATAGCCGGTAATTAAATCACCAACAGAATAATCTTTATTTGGATTAGGTGTTAAACTTTCTTCCCTAACAATTAAAGGGACACCAACTTTTAGTTGGTTAATAATTTTCATTTTACCCTTTTCATCTCTTCTGTGATGCCCGTTTACAATTCCTTCTAATGGAAATAAAATTCCTTGTTCTTCACACATGGGTATTACTTCATGTACCTCATCTACATTCATATCGCCACCCGTACCATAATATGTTTTTAATAAAGGTTTTGCAGCTGCATACCATCTTTTTAAAACCTCTTCTTTTCTAGGATCCCTAGGGTCAAAATTTATGCCTGATTTTCCTCCTCCAATTGGTGGGCCAGCAACTGTAAACTTAATCTCCATAGTTTTTGCAAGTGCCAACACTTCATCTTTAGTAACACCAACTCTCATTCTTGTTCCTCCAGCTGCTGCACCACCTCTTAATGAGTTTATTACTATCCAACCTTCAGCATCTGTTTTCTCATCTTTCCACTCAAAAACTATTTCAGGTTCTTTATCTTCAAATTTCTTTAGTAATTCTTCCATCTTCTTGGTTATATATTTTTTGCAAATGTATTAAATTTAGGTTTAGATTTCATGAATAAGTCCACCACAATTATCCCTATCGGCACCTGTAACAGATTGCAGGCAGTTTACTTCATTCCTTAGCCTTAGGACTCCAAGGAAAGCAAAAATTAAGGATTCTTTGAATTCAATTAATTCTTTATTTGGTACAAGTATTTCTGATTTAGAATGGAATGTAATTCGTTCCATTAAAAAAGAATTAAACACACCTCCTCCTGTAAAGAGTGCTGATTCATCTGTTAATAATTTACCTACTTGAATGGCTACATGTTCGCAAAAAGTACAAAGTAGATCCTGACTGTTATTGTTTTTAAGGATTGGGAAAACATTTTTTTCTACCCATTCTCTTCCTAAAGATTTTGGAGTTTTCTTTGTGTAAAAATCTAATTTATTAAGTTGCTGTAAAAGTGTTGGGATAATTTTTCCTTTTCTAGAAATATCACCATTTGAGTCATACTCAACACCTAGCTCTTTGCAAATATCATTTAATACTATGTTGGCTGGACAAATGTCAAATGCAATTATTTTCTCATTGGTTTTTATGGATATATTAGCAAACCCACCAAGATTAACACAGTATTTATGTTCTGGGAAAAGTAATAAATCACC
The DNA here is from genome assembly GCA_905181635.1 of uncultured Flavobacteriales bacterium. GTDB lineage: Bacteria > Bacteroidota > Bacteroidia > Flavobacteriales > BACL11 > UWMA-0277. The sequence continues at coordinate 331,979 of CAJIYM010000003.1, read as the reverse complement.
AATTGGAACTAAAGGAGCGCCTTGCCCATTAAGGGAAACATCTAAACTTCTAAAATTATTAATGGTTGTTATTTTGGTAGTATTAGAAATAGTTTTTCCACAACCAATTTGTAGCGTATAGTTGTTTTCTGGTTGATGAAATATAGTGTGTCCATGAGAGGCGATAAAATCTACTTGTTCATTATTCAAAAATGTATTAATTGTTTGTCCAATATATTCTCCAAATTGAATATTATTTTGTTCAACTATGTCTTTACTTTTGGTATGTGTAGTTGCTAATTTTGATTTCCAAAAAATAGGATATTTTAGAGTATCTGATTTATTAATTTTATATTTCCATCCTTGATTTTTAGTAAAAGTACATATAGCAAGGTCAATTCCGTCTAGTGATGTGCCAGACATAATACCCAAAACTCTATATTTTATTTTCTCAGCCATCAGTTTCCAAAAATAGTTTAAAAAATGTATTTTTGTATAAATTTTAATAAAAGCAAATAATGAATTTTGAATTGACGGAAGAACATAGGATGATTAGGGATGCAGCAAGAGATTTTGCTCAAACAGAATTATTGCCTGGTGTAATTGAAAGAGATGAAAATCAGTCTTTTCCAACTGAGCAAATAAAGAAATTAGGAGAGCTTGGTTTTATGGGTATGATGGTTAGTCCTAAATATGGTGGAGCAGGAATGGATACTATCTCTTATATTCTAGCAATGGAAGAGATTTCTAAAGTAGATGCTTCTTGTTCGGTAGTTATGTCAGTAAATAATTCATTAGTTTGTTGGGGTTTAGAAACATTTGGAAATGAAGAACAAAAAGAAAAATACCTAAAACCATTAGCTAGTGGAGCGATAATTGGTGCTTTTTGTTTATCAGAACCAGAGGCAGGGTCTGATGCAACATCTCAGCAAACTACAGCTATTGATAAAGGAGATTATTATTTGTTGAATGGAACAAAGAACTGGATTACCAATGGAAGCTCGGCTTCTGTTTATTTGGTGATGGCCCAAACTGATGTAGAGAAGGGACATAGAGGTATTAATGCTTTTATTGTTGAAAAAGATATGAATGGTTTTGTAGTTGGTGCGAAAGAAAATAAATTAGGAATTAGAGGTTCTGATACGCATTCTTTAATGTTTACAGATGTTAAAGTCCCAAAAGAAAATAGAATTGGAGAAGATGGATTTGGCTTTACTTTTGCAATGAAAACTTTGTCAGGGGGTAGAATTGGAATTGCAGCACAAGCATTAGGCATTGCTTCAGGAGCTTATGAGTTAGCTCTACAATACTCTAAAGAAAGAAAAGCGTTTGGTAAAGAAATTTCTAAGCACCAAGCTATTGCGTTTAAATTAGCAGATATGGTTACTGAAATTGAAGCTGCAAGATTGTTGTGTTTAAAAGCTGCATGGCTTAAAGATAATGGTGAAAATTATGATACTCTTGGGGCTATGGCTAAAGTTTTTGCTTCTGAAACGGCTATGAAAACTACTGTTGAGGCCGTTCAAGTTCATGGTGGTTATGGTTTTGTGAAAGAATATCATGTAGAACGCTTAATGCGTGATGCAAAAATTACACAAATTTATGAAGGAACTTCTGAAATTCAAAGAATTGTAATTTCTCGTTCTATTTTAAAATAACTATTATGAAAAAACTTAGTCTATTATCATTTTCAATTTTATTTACCCTTTTAGTAAGTGCCCAAATTGATGTTGATAAATCAAAAATCAATACTGCTTATTTAAATTTTTTACCTTCTAATGCCAATCCTCAGGACTTGCGCCCATCAGATATCCCATCCGAACAAGTATTAAGGCAAATGGGCCTTTCAAATTCTGAGATTTCGGAAGCAATGGATTATAAATATAGTAAAGGTAAATATGCTAAAGGAGTTCAAGATACAATTAGAGGAAATAATAATATTTCAAAATTTTATAAAAGTTTTGGTGACACTTTATTAATAGATACTAACTCATATCCTAAAGCAAGAATTTATGGACAGGATATATTTAGAAATAATAAACTTTCATTTTATCAAAAAGCATTGGATGCTAAAGCTCCTGAAAACTATAGAGTTGGAAGTGGAGATGAAATTTCTATTTCTGTATGGGGATATTCTGAGTTTTCTGAAAATTTGTTAGTAGATGAAAGAGGTTATATTACACCTAGTTCTTATGGAAGAATCTATGTGAAGGGTTTAACTTTCAAAAAAATGCGTTCACTACTTAAGAGTAAATTTTCAACTTTCTTGGATATGAAAAATTCTGAGATAGATGTTACACTTTCTTATTCAAGAGTAATTACTGTAAATATTGTTGGTGAGGTATATAATCCTGGATCTTACACAATACCTGCAATTAACACGGCTTTTAATGCTTTAATTGCAGCAAATGGCCCTAATCAATTAGGTTCAGTTCGTAATGTTTATATAAAGCGTGATGGTAAAATAGTTGATTCTTTAGATGTGTATCATTTTTTATTCAATCCAACTCGCTCACAAGATATATACATGCAAGATGGAGATTATTTATTTGTTCCGCCAGCAAAGCACATTATAGAAGTACAGGGTGCAGTGAACCGTCCTTACACATATGAGGCAAAAGAAGGAGAGTCAATAGCAGATTTAATTAAATATGCTGGAGGCTATACTACAAATGCATTTACTGATGTATTGACACTAAAGCGCATTGATTATAATGCAGTAAAAGTTAATGATGTGTATAAAGATCACATCAGCTCTACAATTGTTCAAAATGGTGATGAGATGGTTGTGAATACAATTTCTACTAAATTATCAAATGTAGTAAGTATAAAAGGTAGTGTTGGTGTTTCTGGTGATTATGAGTTTATTCAAGGAGATCATTTATTAGACTTACTTCAAAGAGCTAAATGTATTACTGAAAAAACATTTATGGATAAGGTGTATGTAATCCGGTTAAATAAAGATAGAACAAAAACTCATATTTCTATTAACTTATCGGCAATTCTGGAAGATAATAATCATATTGATAACGTACTATTGCAAGAATATGATATTATAAGTGTACTTTCTGTTGATGATTTTGATGATGAGTTTTCCGTATCAGTTTTAGGAGCTGTTAGAAAAACTGGAAGCTTTGATTTTGGAGATGGAATGACTTTACAGGATGTTTTACTACAGGCAGGAGGCTTTATGCGTCAGGCTGAAGGAAGTAGAGTAGAGGTAAGTAGAGTTATGGATTATGATATTTCATCTAATAAATTAAAGCCAAGGATAGCTATTGTAAAAACAATTAAAATTGGGGATGACTTAATTTTAAGTGCTAAAGCTCAAGAGTTTTTACTACAGCCTTTTGATCAAGTTTTTGTAAGAGAAAATCCTGAATTTGAGGCTGCTAAAAATATTATAATTTATGGAGAAGTTAAATATCCAGGAACTTACACACTTTTATCTAAGGATGAGAAAATTTCTTCAGTAATCAAAAGAGCAGGAGGTATCACAAGTTTTGCATATCTTGATGGAGTTACTATGTTCAGAAAAGAACTAGTAAATAGAATTAAAAATACAACTATTGTACTTAATGACCTATCTGAAGTGTTATTAGACTCAATTCTTACTAATCCAAGTTTATCACTTTTATATCATGAAGAAATGCAAAAAATGAGAGTGGAAAATTTTGAAAATTTTAAGGAAACGATAATGTATAATAAAGTCTATCTGAACTTAGATAAAGCCTTGCAATCTGATGATTCTAAACACAACTTAGTCTTATTGGAAGGAGATAGTGTTGTTATTCCTAAAACTATGGATTTCGTTCATATTTCTGGTGAGTTAATGAATCTTGATGGTGGGGCAATAAGTGCACCTTATTTTGGAGGAAGAAGAGCTAATTATTATGTTAATAATTTTGCTGGTGGTTTTACTAAATTGAATAAGAAAATGAACACTGTTGTTATTTACCCTAACGGAATTGCTAAGAAAACAATGAATTTTGGTTTGTTCGTTATTTCACCTAGAGTTAAGAAAGGATCGATTATTAAAGTAGTGAATAAAATTGATAAATTAAAAAATAAAAAAGTCCCAATTGACTGGAACGCCGCAATTGAGAAAACTATGCTTAAGGTTACTGCTATTCTTTCTTTATGGTTATTAATTGATAGAGTATCACCTGCACAATAATGGATAATTATAATGATGAAATTCAGCTAAAGGATATTCTGATTAAATTATCAGATTATAAGACTTATTTATTTGGTAAGAAATTTGTAATTATAGCTGTTTCAGGCCTTTTCTTTATTTTGGGAATTGCATTTGCACTTAATGATGATAAAAAATATATTGCCGAACTTACTTTTGTGGTTGAGGGTCAGCAGAAGGGAGGCGGGGCATTAGGTTCTATGTCAGGACTAGCGAGTCAGTTTGGCTTTGATGTTGGTGGTTCATCAAGTTCAACATTTAGCCAGAATAATATTTTAGAATTGTTAAAGTCTAGAGGAGTAGTTGAAGCAACTTTAATGCAGTACAGAGAAGTTAATAAAAACAATGATCTATTGATTGAACACTATCTTTATATAAATGAATCATGGGAAAAAAATAAAGATCTTACTCCAGTTTCATTTCATGGAATATTAACACAGGATAACGACAGTATTAGTGGTGGTGTCTGGATGAATATTATAGAAGATAAATTAGTAGTTGAGTTACAATCAGATGAAGCAGATATTATTAATTTATCTTATACATCAGTTAATGAAGAGTTTGCGAAAATATTTGTTGTAACTTTAATTGAACAAATGAGTAAAATGTATATTAGTCATCAAACTGCACAAACAAGTAATACATTAGATTTTTTATCATCTAGGGCTGATTCAGTTTTTATAGAATTAGAAATGGCAGAAGAAGAATTTGCTAAAGTTAAAGATATTAATCAACGAATTGTAAAAGCATCTGGCCGTCTCAAAGAGCTACAGTTAATGAGAAATGTTGAGGTGTTAAATACCATGTATTTAGAGATTGTGAAGAATTTAGAGCTCTCAAAACTCACATTATTAAATCAAACACCAATTATTCAGATTATTGATAAGCCTATTCTTCCACTTAAAGCCGAAAGAAAATCTTCATTAGCTTTAGGTTTGTTAGGAGTATTTCTAGGAGGTTTTCTTTCATTAGTTTTCTTTATTTTTAGAAAGCTTTTTAATGATGCTTTGCTAGATTAAGCTAGAGGATATTAATTAGTTCTTCTAAACTAATTCTTCTGGACCCTTTAAGAAGAATTATCTTTTTCTGAATATTTTTTTTCTGAATATATTTCACTAAATCAACCTTATTTTTAAAGGTATTTTTAGTAAGATTATGAAATATTTCTCCAACAAATAGGCAATCTAATTTTAGCTCATTAGTTAGTTTAATAATATCTAGATGCTCTTTCTTTGTTTCCTCTCCAAGTTCAAGCATGTCGCCAAGTATACAAAGTTTATTTTTGTATTTTTGATTTGAAAATGAGTTTAGCATTGCTTTCATACTAGATGGGTTTGCATTATATGCATCAAGTATCAATGTATTTTTTTTAGTTTTAAGTATTTGTGAACGATTATTTGTGGGGATATAATTTTCAATACTTTTATTGATGTTCTGGTTAGAGATATTAAAATAGTTTCCAATACAAATAGCTAATAATATATTGCTTAACTGAAATTCTCCAATAAGATGACTTTTTATTATTTTATTATTATATTTTATGCTAATCAGTGGGGTTATGTCAGTGATTAATCCTGTAACATCTCCAGACTCTCCGTAAGTTGTTTGCATTATTCCATTAGAAAGACTAAGTAGTAGTTCATCATCAGCATTTACAAATAAATGACCCTTACTATAGTTTATGAACTCATATAACTCTTTTTTTGCATCAATTATTCCCTGCATACTTCCAAACCCTTCTAGGTGAGCTGAGCCAATATTCGTTATTACTCCATAAGTTGGTTGTGCAATATTACAGAGGAACTCAATTTCTTTTTGATGATTTGCTCCCATCTCAATTATAGCAATTTCATGTTGCTTATTGATTTTTAATACACTTAGCGGTACGCCTATATGATTATTTAAATTCCCTTCAGTTGCATAACAATTTAATTCACTGTTTAAAATAGCTTTAATAAGCTCTTTAGATGTTGTTTTTCCATTCGTTCCTGTAATTCCTATTAAAGGGATATTTAGTTGATTTCTATGATGAGTAGCTAGATCTTGAAGTGTTTTCAGTGCATTATGAACAAGAATTGTATTTTGATTAATATCATATTTTTTTTCATCAATAATCGCATATGAACAACCTTCTTGTATAGCTTTTAGAGCATATTTATTTCCATTAAAATTTTCTCCTTTTAAAGAAATAAATATTGAGCCCTGTATTATTTCTCTAGTATCAGTACAGATTGTAGGATGTTGTTTGAAAAGATCGTATATCTCTTTAATATCCATAGCATTTTAAAAAAAAAACCCCATGTTTAGTGGGGTTCTATTATTAATATATAATTGTTATTTTAGTTTCTTTTCTTACTATAGTCAGCGCCTCGTCTTTGATTTTCTTTAGTTCTACTGACAGGTGCTCCAATCCTATCCATAGCGCATCTAAATCCGACAGCATCAGTTGACTGGTCCTGGTCAAGAAATCTTCTTGTACCAGGATTTAACCAATATGCTCTGTCTTTCCAAGAGCCACCTTTGAATACTCGAGTTCTATCAGTTACTAAAGAGGATTCACCATAAGCGTACATTTCACTACTATTTCCTTCAGGAGCATCATCTTTGTATTTAGATGCAGCTTTATTCCATTTGTCAATTTGAACTCTTGCAGTGTCTGAAGTTGTTTTTTCTTCTAAAAATGTATTCCAATCAATTGCCATTTGAGATTCAATATCTCCATTTAAATAATTAATATTGTCAGATTTCTTATAGTTTCTTCTATAAGCATTTCCTTTAACATCAACAGGAACCATAGTTATTCTACCCAAACTATCTTTCTCTGCAATAAAACCATCATCATCTGTTTTTTGAGTTAAATAAACATTCCCTCTAAAGCTTCTATGGTCTGATACGGTAGTTTGTTCTATTATAGGTCTGTAAACATCCATTACCCATTCAGAGACATTACCAGCCATATTGTACAAGCCATAATCATTGGGCCAATACGATAGTACAGGTGCGGTAATGTCAGCATTATCATTTAAGTTTCCAGCAACACCCATATTATCTCCTCTTCCTCTTTTGAAATTAGCCATAATTTCACCTTGATTTTTAGGGTTTCCATTTCTTAATGATGAACCATTCCAAGGGTATAATTTTCTTTCGTTAGTGTTTTCTTCTTGGGTATTACCTATATATCCTAAAGCTGCAAACTCCCACTCTGCTTCTGTTGGTAGTCTGTAATTAGGGAGTAACAAGCCGTCCTCCATTCTAATTATTCTTGAATCCTCTCCACTTCCATAATTTTTGTTGGTTAAGTTTCTTGGATTTCTTCTAACAATTCCTTCATACTGTCCTGCTAAATATGCTTGAGTAGTAAAAACATTGTCATCCATTTGCTCCATATCTTCTCGTAAAATTCCATTGTCAATAAGAATTCTTTCATTTACTCTATCTGTTCTCCAAGCACAAAAGTCTGTTGCTTGTTGCCAGCTCACTCCTACAACTGGGTAGTTTCTGTAAGCAGGATTTCTTAGGTATTGTTTTACAAGAGGCTCATTATAGCCTAATTTATCTCTCCAAACTAAGGTGTCAGGTAATGCTTTTTTATAAACTTCTGGGTACGACTGTCCATATACTCGATTTACCCAAAACAGGTATTCTAAATAATCTTTATTTGTTACTTCTGTTATATCTAAGTAAAAAGAAGATACAGTTTGTTTCCTTGGAACATTATCCCATTCGTACATAACATCCTGTTCTACTCTTCCCATGGTGAATGAGCCTCCTTCCACAAAGGTCAGTCCAGGGCCAGTTACTTGTTCTGTAAAACGTTCGTTGGTTTCATACCCACCATTCTTTGAATTATTATATTCCCATCCAGTAGTTGATGATTTCTCCCTTGAGCATGATGCTAAGATTAGGATACTACCTATTGTTAAAATTAATTTATTTTTTTTCATATTATTTATTGAAAATACTAATTTGTTTTATATTAACTAAAATTGTGGGCAACTTATTGTATTATACGATTTGCCTTTCGATTTACAAGGCATATAAAGAGTAAATGATAATTCGTGAGCACCAAGTGTATTACTGTTTTTAAGATCACTTAATGTAATGTCATAACTATATCCAAATTTGAAGGAATCTTGAATTAGTCCAATCATTAGAATGAAGGAGTCAATATTTTTTAAACTATGTCGAGCCCAAAGCCCTCCAACAATAGGTCCTTTTTTTGCGTAAATTCCATAATTGAATTGCTGAAAGTCTGCTTGATTTTGGTAAAGAAAGTTAGGTGAAATAGTGAAAGAATTATTGCTAAATTCATTAATTACAATGTTACCTCCTGCATGTAAAGTTATTTTCGTTGGCAATTGACTGTTACTTATAAAGCCTTGATTAGGTTGAGTAATGTGATGAGCTGCAAATCCAAAAAAGAAATTTTTAGAATAGCCTAGTAGACCTGCTGAGAAGTCAGGGAACCCTTTAGAATTAGGATTGTTAGCTATGTCTTCTTGAGTTGGGTAAATAAATCCATCTCTAGAATCTATCTGGTCTCCAAAAGTTAATTTGCTCCAATCCAATTGGATTGTCCTGAATGATGCTTCAAAACCAGCTTTCATTGTAAATTGGTTGTTAATCTTTAGTCGATATGAATATTGTAAGCTAGCAAATGTTGTGTTAAGGCTACCTGCTCCAGCTCTATCTTGTACAACTAATATACCCAAACCTCCTCCTATAGCACTAATATGCTGATCATATGATGCTGAAGTAGTAATAAATGTTCTTCCTATTCCAGGCCACTGATCTCTATGGTTTAAAGTTACTCTGGGACATTCATTTGTTCCTGCAAATGCAGGATTTAAATATAACGGATTAGCATAGAACTGGCTAAATGCAGGATCTTGTGCACACGCTTCATTACTCATGAAAATACAGGTAGATACCGCTATAAAAATCTTGGAAAATTTATTCAACATAAATGTGTTTTTTCTTAATTTCAATTTCACAAAAATAAACAAATTATTTACTATCCACTTTTACTAGTAAGGAAATTGTATAATAATTATTTTTTTTTTACGTTTTGTCCCTGTTTACTAAAATGATACATAACTTTGCAGCAATGAAAAAATATATAGTTTTAACTTTATCATATGTTCTTATTGTAGTTAATTTATTCGGACAATATAACTCTGTTTTGTCTAGTGGGAAATGGTTTAAAATATCAACTAACAAAACGGGTATTTATAAATTAGATTACTCTAGTATGTTGTTATTAGGTGTTGGGGTAAATGATTTGCAAATTTCAAGCATAAAATTATATGGAAATGGAGGTGGAATGTTGCCGAAATTAAATTCAGATTTTAGATACAATGATTTAGTTGAAAATGCCATAAAAATTTATGATTCTAATAATAATGGTGTATTTGAAAATGGAGATTATATTTTGTTTTATGGACAATCTCCACATACTTGGAAATATGACGCTCAATCAAGCTTATTTAAGCATGAAACACATTTATTTTCTGATGCTGTAAATTATTTTATAACTACTGATGGTCAACATGTTGGAAGAAGGATAGAGCAAAAAGAAACTTTACAAAATCCTACTAAAACTATAACATCATTTAATGCTTTTTCTTTTCATGAACTTGAGCTTGAAAATTTAATAAATTCTGGAAGAGAGTGGTTTGGAGAACGATTTGACAGTCAAAATAGTCAATCTTTTGATTTTAGTTTTCCTAATTTAGAAATGACTTTTCCCGTTAGCGTAAAAACATCTGTTGCCGCACGCTCATTAAACCCTTCATCGTTTTTAGTATCTGTAAATTCTGACCCTTTGCAAGCTATTTCTGTTCAGAATATTGTTACAACTTATGCTTCAGCATATGCTAATACTTCCTCTAAGACTTCTGTATATATGGCGTCATCTTCTAATCTTACAATTGATATAGAATATACTTCCGCTGATAATGGTGCATTTTCTTGGTTGAATTATATAGAAATAAATGCAAGAAGAAAACTAAAAATGTCAGGAGACTACTTGTTATTCAGAGACGCAGCTTCAATTGAGAATGGGGTTGCTTCTTTTGAACTTTCTAATGCAAATATTGGAATTAGTGTTTGGGATGTGACAGATCCGACTTCTGTAGTTAAAATGCAAACCTCAATAAATGATAATAAACTTTTTTTTAATGATTCTGTTAATGAATTACATGAATATATTGCCTTTAGCTCTAGCGCTTACTTAACTCCTTCTATTTTGGGTGAAATAACTAATCAAAATTTACACAATACCTCAATTGGTGTAGAATATGTGATAGTTTCTCATCCTAATTTTTTAGTTCCTGCTGAACGTTTAGCTGATTTTCATCAAGAAAAAGGTAATATTTCATCTATCGTTGTTACGCCAAACCAGATCTATAATGAGTTCTCTTCAGGAGTACAAGATATAAGTGCAATTCGTGATTTTCTGAGATTTTTATATAAAAGACAAAATTCAAAATTGAAATATGTTTTACTTTTTGGAGATGGCTCTTATGATCCTAAAAATAGAGTAACTGATAATACAAACTTTATTCCAACCTATCAATCTCTAAATTCTACTCATCCAGTATATTCTTATGTTACAGATGATTATTTTGGATTGTTAGATGATAATGAAGGTGAATTCAATAATGATTTAGTTGATATTGGGATTGGTAGATTCCCCGTTTCGACACTTTCAGAAGCTAATTTGTTAGTGGCTAAGGTTCAAAACTATTATTCCAAAAATTCATTTGGCAGTTGGAGGAATGATATTGTTTTTATTGCTGATGATGGTGATGCGAATGACGGAAACACTTTTATGAGAGATTCAGATAGTCTGGCAAATATTGTGGCAGATAATTATAAAAATATCAATATTAATAAGATTTATTTAGATAATTATTTACAAGAATCAACTCCTGGTGGTCCTAGAAGCGAAGCAACTAATAATGCTATTAATAATAGAATAGATAAAGGAGCTTTATTGATTAATTATACGGGTCATGGGGGACCTTTAGGTTGGACTGCCGAAAGAATTTTAGAGTTAGATCAGATTAATGCTTGGGATAATGGCCATAAATTGCCTTTATTTATGACCGCTACTTGTAAATTTTCATATTTTGATAATCCTGAACAAACTTCAGCAGGAGAATATGTTTTATTAAATCCTAACGGGGGCGCAATTGCCTTGTTAAGTACAACAAGATTGGTGTACTCTTCTCCAAATTATAATTTAAATACTAAATTTATTAATACTTTATTTGAAAAGATTGATGGAGAATTTCCCAGATTAGGAGATATATTTAAGCAAACTAAAGTTTTGAGTGGGACGTCACTTAATAATAGAAACTTCACTTTATTGGGAGATCCTGCTCTTTGTCTGGCTTATCCAGAGTATCTTATAAAAACTACAAATAGTCTCGATACGTTAAAAGCATTAGGGTTAGTGACTATAGAAGGGGAGATTACTGACGAGAATGGAGTACTTAGTGCTTTTGATGGAACTGTTTATCCAACAGTCTATGATAAAGAAATTATTAGAACTACTTTAGGGCAGGAATCTTGCACACCAATGCCTTATCGTGATCAGAATAACATAATATATAAAGGGGCTGCTTCAGTTGTTGAAGGTAAATTCTCTTTTTCATTTGTTGTTCCTAAGGATATAGCTTATAACTATGGTGCTGGAAAAATTTCTTATTATGCTGTCTCTGATGATCAGGAGCCAATAGATGCAGGGGGAAGTGATGAAGACTTTGTGATTGGAGGTACTGCTAAAGATATTGCTTATGACTATGATCAAGCAGAAATAGATATATATATGAATACAAGAAATTTTTCTGATGGAGGTATAACCGATGAGAATCCTGTTTTGTTGGTTGATATTTTTGATTTTAGTGGAATTAATACTGTAGGTAATGGTATTGGTCATGATATTACGGCTATTTTGGATGGTAACACATCAAGTCCTTACATATTAAATGATTTTTATGAAGCAAATAAAGATGATTACACTAGGGGAGTAATTAGTTTCCCATTTTATAATTTAGCAAAAGGGGAGCATACTTTAATACTAAAGGTATGGGATGTATTTAATAATTCTGCTGAGGCTACAATTACTTTTGTAGTTGTTGATGATAATCAATTTACAATCTCTGATTATAAAACTTACCCTAACCCTTTTTCAAATTCTACTGAGATCTATTTTCAGCACAATAAGCCAAATCAGAATTTGAATGTATTTATGGAGATCTATTCTATAACAGGAATATTAGTTAAAAAATATGAAGAAATATACAGTGATAATGGATATAGAATAGGACCAATTAAATGGGATGGAAGTGATGAATATGGGGGAAAATTAAGTGCAGGAATTTATATTGCAAAATTAGGTGTGAGTAGTTCAGATGGTGATTTTACATCAAAGTCAATACGCATTATACTATTACCTTAAAAGATTCGTTGAAGTCTAGTGAAAAATAAAGTATGTTTGCAAACTAAATTTAATAAATGAAGAAAATAACAGGAATAATTTGTGTATTATCACTTGCCTTTAATGGTTTTGCCCAGACTCCATCTTATGATCAATTAACAGGAGGTTTAAACACCATTACTACGGCCGTTCCATTTTTACTAATTTCCCCTGATTCAAAATCAGGAGCTATGGGTGATGTTGGTGTTGCTACTACTCCTGATGCAAATTCATTGCATTGGAATCCTGCAAAATTAGCTTTTGTTGATGACGATATGGGTTTCTCTATGTCTTATGTTCCCTGGCTTAGAGCACTTGTTCCAGATATTAACTTATCGTATTTAGCTGGATACAAGAAGTTGAATGATAATGAATCTATTGGCTTGGAATTGCGTTATTTTTCACTTGGAGATATTACTTTTACCGATATTTTGGGAACTACAATAGGGCAATATAAGCCAAGTGAATTTGCTTTAGGTACTTCATATTCTCGTAAACTCTCTGATGATTTTTCTTTGGCTATTTCAGGTAGATATATTTATTCTAACTTGACAGGAGGGCAATCAGCAGGAGGGATTCCTACAGTTGCAGGGCAATCAATAGCTGCTGATATTTCAGGTTATTATACAAAGCCTATCAGAATAGCAGGGAAAGATGTTGACTTAGCAATTGGAGGTAATATATCAAATATTGGTAGTAAAATCTCTTACACTGAAACGGCAGTTCAGGATTTTATTCCCATTAACTTAAGATTAGGAACAGCAATAGGTACAGAATTTGACGACTACAATAAAATGTCTTTTGCCTTTGATGTTAATAAATTACTGGTGCCAACTCCTCCGATATATGAAGGGACTGGGGGGGATAGGGAGATTGTTGAAGGTATGGATCCTGAGGTATCTGTAGTAAGTGGTATATTTCAATCTTTTTCGGATGCACCTGGAGGAGCAAAAGAGGAGTTTCGTGAAATTAATTATTCTATAGGAACAGAATATTGGTATGCTAATCAGTTTGCAATACGAGCAGGTTACTTTTTTGAACATGATACCAAGGGAGGTAGAAAGTTCTTTACTTTTGGTTCAGGAGTTAAGTATAATGTTTTTGCACTTGATTTTTCGTACTTAATAAATGCTAGTCGTTCAATTAATGGTAATAATCCTTTAGCAAACACTATGCGCTTTACATTAGTGTTTGACTTTGGGGCAATTAGAGAAAGCTAATTATGAGTTTTAGAGTAGGTTTCGGTTTTGATGTACATCAGTTAAAAGTTGGTTTAGACTTTTGGTTAGGAGGGATAATTGTCCCTCACACTAAAGGAGGTCTTGGTCATTCTGATGCTGATGTTTTAATTCACACTATTTGTGATGCGCTTTTAGGGGCAGCTAATCTAGGCGATATAGGAAAACATTTCCCTGATACTGCAGCTGAGTATAAAGGAATTGATAGTAAAATTTTACTAAAAGAAGTAATGCTTTTGGTTCGAAATCAAGGATATGAAATTGGCAATATTGATTCAACTATTTGTTTGCAAAAACCAAAAATAGGCCCCTATATTCCAGAAATGAAAAAAGTTTTAGCTATTTGTATGGATATTGATATTGATCAAGTTTCTATAAAAGCAACTACAACAGAAAAGTTAAGCTTTGTCGGAAGGGAAGAGGGTGTTTCAGCATATGCAACAGTTTTGATTAATAAGATTTAAAACCCAACTTTACTTTTAATTTCATTATCTCTTAAATAAACAAGCATTTCTGCTTCAGCACAAATTACTCCTTTAGTGTTAATGGCTTGTACTGAATGCCATTTTTCAAATTTCCCAAATTTATTTAAAGCATTTTCAGCTTCTATTATATCTTCCGTACTTACATTAAAGGTAAGGTGGAGGTCAGTATTAGCAGGTCGTTTGTATTTTATATTTGCACTTTTCAACCAAATTTCTAATTTTCTATCTTTCTGCTGAAATATATTGTAATACATAGTAGGAAAGTAAGGGTCGAAAGCGGAGAATATTGTTCCTCCAAATATAGTTTTATGGAAGTTCATGTTTAGGATTGATTTTCTAAGAACTACTTTAAATTCAGTATAATCTTCTGATACTTTTTTTAGTATAATCCGATTGAAGAAAAGGGGTGGAAAAATATTGAGTACAAATCGTAAAATTTTTCTTCTAAACATAAAATCAAAAGTAATAAAAAAGCCTGCAAAATGCAGGCTTCTTGTAAGTGTATTTAGTTAGATTTAATTAGAATTTATCAAGATTCATTACTTTAATCCAAACATTTCCGAAATCATTTATAAATTTCTGTTCTGAATCATCACATGCATATGTTTCTGCTAAAGCACGCAGTTGAGAATTTGAACCAAATATTAAATCAACTCTAGTACCCATCCATTTTACATCACCAGTAATTCGATCACGCCCTTCAAATAAATCTGAAGATTCTAATGAAGGCTCCCAAGCAATTTTCATGTCAAGTAGATTTATAAAAAAATCATTTGAGAGACATCCAGGATTGGAAGTTAAAACGCCATATTTTTTACTTCTTAAATTAGTATTTAAAACCCTCATCCCTCCCAATAGGACTGTCATTTCAGGAGCAGTTAATGTAAGTAAATGTGATTGATTTAATAGTAATTCTTCTGCGGGAATATTTTGACCAGGTTTAAGATAATTTCTAAATGCATCTGATTTTGGTTCTAAAATTGAAAAAGATTCTATATCTGTTTGCTCTTGTAATGCATCGTTACGGCCTGGCTTAAAAGAAAGATTAATATTATATCCAGATTTCTTTGCAGCACTTTCAACACCAACATATCCGGAAAGAATTATTAAATCAGCTAATGAGAGCCTTTTATTTCCTATTTGGGAATCGTTAAATTTTGCTTGTATATTTTTAAGAGATTCTAGAACGATTGATAATTTTTCAGGTTGATTTGCTTCCCAATTAATTTGAGGGAACAAAGCTAAGCGAGCTCCATTTGCTCCTCCTCGTTTATCTGTCCCCCTAAATGTTGAAGCTGATGCCCAGGCAGTTGAAACTAATTGAGATACTGATAACCCTGAATTCAATATTATTTCTCTAAGATTAGAGATATCTGTATCGTCAATCATTACATAATCTATCTTAGGAATAGGGTCCTGCCAAATAAGTGTTTCAGAAGGAACTTCTTCCCCAAGATATCTTGAGATAGGACCCATATCACGATGGGTTAATTTATACCAAGCCCTAGCAAATGCATCTTCAAACTCTTCTATATTTTCATAAAAGCGTTTGGAAATCTCATTATAAATAGGGTCTGCAATCAGCGCTAAATCTGTTGTCGCCATCATTGGTGCATGGCGTTTTGATGAGTCATGAGCATCAGGTACTGTATCTGCTCCTTCCTCATTCTTAGGGTGCCATTGTTGGGCGCCTGCAGGACTTTTACCTAATTCCCATTCATATCCAAATAATGTTTCAAAATAACTATTATCCCATTTAATTGGAGTCGGTGTCCATGCCCCTTCTAAACCACTTGTTATTGTATGTAAACCTTTCCCACTTTTAAAGCTGTTTTTCCATCCAAACCCCATCTCTTCTATATTTGCAGCTTCAGGCTCAGCTCCAACATGAGAAGCATCACCTGCTCCATGAGTTTTCCCAAAGGTATGTCCTCCAGCAATTAGAGCTACGGTCTCCTCATCATTCATTGCCATTCTGCTAAATGTCTCTCTAATATCTCTCGCAGATGCTAATGGGTCTGGCTTTCCGTTTGGCCCTTCAGGATTTACATATATTAGACCCATTTGAACTGCTCCTAAAGGGTTGGATAATTCACGGTCTCCTGTATATCTTTTATCATCAAGCCATTCAGATTCTGGACCCCAATTTATATCTCCTTCAGGCTCCCATATATCTTCACGTCCACCAGCAAAACCAAAAGTTTTAAATCCCATTGATTCTAATGCGCAATTACCTGTTAAGATCATTAAATCTGCCCATGAAATTTGTTGTCCATATTTTTGTTTAATAGGCCACAATAATCGACGAGCTTTATCTAGATTCCCATTATCTGGCCAACTATTTAAAGGTGCAAAACGTAAAGTTCCTGATGAGGCCCCACCACGCCCATCACCTATTCTATAGGTTCCTGCGCTATGCCACGCCATGCGAATGAAAAAAGGGCCATAATGGCCGTAGTCTGCAGGCCACCAATCTTGTGAATCAGTCATTAAAGTGTAGAGATCTTGTTTTAAAGCTTTTAGGTCAATACTTTTGAATTCTTCAGCATAATTAAATCCATCTTGCATTGGATTTGATAATTTAGAATTTTGATGTAGAATTTTTAAATTAAGCTGATTTGGCCACCAATTTTTATTTGAATAGCTTTTAGTTTCTATTTTTTTTTGTTCACTGTAGCCAAAAGGACATTCTCCCTCTTTAGTGTTTAATTCTGATTTATTTTCCATAGTTTATTTATTGTTTTTAGAATAGTCAATATTATTATAATTGGCATAAAATATTTTGAGATTTTAACTGTTTATTTATTAAATAGTTATGATCCCTTTTTTGATAATTTGCTAAAAAATTAATTGTATATTTTTTATAAATGTTAATTTAATGCTGCTATTGCTTTTTCATAATTTGGTTCTGTTGATATTTCATCAACTTGTTCAGTGTATATAACTTTATGAGATTCATCAAGTACAATAATGCATCTAGAGTGAAGGTTAGCAAATGCCCCATCTAATATTGTAAGTCCATAATTATTTCCAAAATCACCTGATACAAAATCAGATAACGTAACAACATTTTCAATATTTTCTGCTCCACAAAATCTGTTATGAGAAAAAGGTAAATCTTTCGAAATACAAAGCACTTTAGTATTGGAAAGGTTTGCTGCATTTATATTGAATTTTCTTACTGAAGTACCGCAAACTCCAGTGTCAATAGCGGGAAAAATATTCATAATAATTCTTTCACCTTGAAAATTATGTAAGGTCACCTCTTCCAGGTCTTTTCCAATTAAGCAAAAGTCTTTTGCTTGCTCGCCAATTTTCGGTAAATATCCAGAGGTATTTGCTGGATTATTGCCTAATGTAATTTTCGCCATTTTATATTTTTTGATTGTTAAATTACTTGCAAAAGTAGAATAATTTTAGGCATAATAATTAAATATTTGAGAGAATAAAATTGATTCTTTCGCTTACGGATAGTTTGGGGACTTGAACTAAAGTATAGCCAAGAGATTTATAAGTTTCAATTATTGAGTTTTCAATATTAAGAGCTGCTTTTATATCCTCCATTCTTTCACCATCATTAATGTATATTTCTTCCCAAAATGGAGTAATAAATACTTTTTTGTTAAAAATACATTGATTTATAATTTGAGTGATTTCACTTGTTACTCCTAATTTATTTGCTTTTAAATAAGCAATACAATCAATACTGCTTCTGTCGAAAAAATAATTTTTATCTTCTGAACTGTTTAAGTATTGTTGTTTACGCAAGTTAGCAATATGGTTTTCAAAAGCAATTTGATTTTCCCAGGGTAGTATATCCCCTCCAATAATTATTTGCTCTGCAATAATCTCTCTTGATATTTCTTTTTCACATGAGTGGCCCTTCTGTATAAGGGCATTAATGATAGCTGTTTTCCCAGTCCCTGGAGCTCCAGTGATTATGTATTTTTGGTTCATTTTAAAGACTCAACATAACTATAATTGCACCAAAAATTATGGCTAAAATCTTTTGAGAACTGAATTTATGACCATCACTACTTTCAAAAAGAATAGTAGTTGAAATATGTAAAAATATACCAATAACCATAGCCATAATTTCATTGTGATAATTTGCTAGAGTTGTAAAAAAACTTCCAGCAAAAACTCCTATTGG
This sequence comes from uncultured Flavobacteriales bacterium, assembly GCA_905181635.1. Taxonomy (GTDB): domain Bacteria; phylum Bacteroidota; class Bacteroidia; order Flavobacteriales; family BACL11; genus UWMA-0277. The sequence goes on along the minus strand of CAJIYM010000003.1, from coordinate 313,444 downwards.
GGCCATCAATGCAAAAAGCAGCAAATAGAAATAGGCTTTTTGTTTTGAAATATTACTCTGTAAAAAGAAAGTCATAAGTACAATAGCAACTGGCATTTTATGTAAAACGATTCCTGTAAGTAAGGCATTATGGGCGTGATGGTTTAAATGCCCACCTAAAGGCACTCCTTCAAGTAAAGCATGTAGACAAAGACTAATCAGTACAGAAAAAGGAATTACATTGCTTTTGTGGAAGTGCCCATGTTCTATTCCTTGTGAAAAATATTCTAGCAAAATCTGGATTAGAAAACCACCTAAAATGTATAATCCGATATGTTGTGTTGTGTTGTGTTCGAACAGCTCAGGTAATAAGTGCATTACACTTACGGCTAATAAATATGCTCCACTAAAAGTAAGTAGTAATTGTATGTTTTTACTTTTCTTTGGTTTAAAGATTTCAACTACAATTGCACCCGCAATTACGGAAGCAAATAATAATCCTAGTGTTGTTAAATTCATTTCTTGCAAATTAGTATTAAACGATCAGAAATTGTTTCATCAAAATTATCCAATTTATAATTGCCAAATATATTAATTATTTTTAGTCCTGCATTAGTGATAAATTCAGAATATTCAGCTAATGTAATTGCTTTTACTTTTTCTTGAAATTGTAGCTGTTCTTCTTGATCAGTAATGTGAATGTCCTTCAGAATATATCCTTTTTTTAATTGCCTTGTGATATCAAACTGTATACAGTCAATATTTTTTTTTTCATTTAGCACTAGATTGGAAATTACTTTTTTTACATTCATAAAATCAATAATAAGTAAACCTTTTTTTTTCAGATTACTAGCCATAGCATTAATAGCTTTTTGCTCATCTTTATTATTGTCAAAATAACCAAAAGAAGTAAATAGATTAGTAACAACATCAAAGGAATTCTTCTGATAATTCTCACGCATATCGTGTACTGAAAATATTAAATTTTTATTTTCATCCTTTTTAGCAGTATTTATACTATTTAAAGATAAATCAATACCAACCACATTCATTCCTTTTTTATTGAAGTATTTAGCATGTCTTCCTTTGCCGCAAGCTATATCTATAAGCTTACTTCCTTTTGGTATTTGTAAATAGTCAATTAAATTATCAATAAAAATTTGTGCTTCTTTTTCATCTCTATTTTTATACAGAGTATGATAATGGGGGGAGTCGAACCAGTTTGTAAACCAACTCATAATTGCTTTCTAAGATAGTCAAGACTCATTTTATCCTCTCTGCCTTAACGCTTCATACAAAATAACACCAGTAGCAACTGAAACATTCAAGGAAGCAATTTTCCCGTTCATAGGTATTTTTGCCCTAGAATCACACATTTTTAGAAATTCAGGAGAAACACCATCTTCTTCTGAGCCTATAATGATAGCAGTGGGTGTCGTATAATCCGCTTTGTACATATTATCCTGTGTCTTTTCAGTACACCCAATTAATTGTACACCACTTTCTTTCATGAATTGTAAGGCCAACTTCAAATTCCAAGTTCGGCAAACAGTAACCTTGTGTAAGGCACCAGCTGAAGTTTTTATAGCGTCAGCATTAATAGCAGCAGCATTTTGTTCAGGAATTAATATAGTATCCACACCTGCACATTCTGCTGTACGTGCAATAGCTCCAAAATTTCTCACATCCGTAATTCTATCCAGCACCAATACTAATGGATTTTTTCCTTCTTCATAGAGTTTAGGGATTACATCCTCAATATTATGAAAGTCGATAGGAGATATGAACGCGAAAACTCCCTGATGATTTTTCCTAGTCAATCGATTAATTTTTTCTAAAGGAACATGCTTATAGTTTATTCTCTTTTCGCGTACCAATTTCCAGAGTTCTGCAAACAAATCGTTATGTAATCCTTTTTGGATAAATAATTTATCAATTGTTTTTCCTGCTTCTATCGCTTCAATTATGGCACGTATACCAAAGATGTAATTTTTTTCTTCTGTGTTATGCATTGTGATCTTTTTTAAACTCAATTTGAGTGGTAATCTCAGGGATATTTCTGAGTTCTATTTCTTTTTTAATTTCTTCTGATTTAACTTTTAAATCGTTTGTTAAAATCTGTTTTTTTCGTTTTTCCATTGGAGGATTGAGTTTTTCAGCATTTTCAAACTGAATAACACTCTCCAAAATTTCTCTTGGTAATTGTGTTCCTGCTTTATTGAGAGTATCCAAAAATTCCCCTGCAAAGAATTGGTCAATTTGTATCCTTCTTTTTGTAGTATGAGCAAATTTCCCAATAATCCTGCATACATTATCTCTTTCTTCAGGACTTAGTTTGTCAGCAAATTCGTATTCCTCTATTTTTTTTAAACTTAGGATGATTGGCTCTAAAGCATCTTTAGTAATTATATATACATTATAATCACCAATGTTGTAGGTAAACTGATTAATGACTTGCACTGTATTAGAAGGAATAACTAAAAATAAATCCTTTTTTACATCATCATGTTTTGCATATTTTTTCAGGCTTTCTGTTTGAAGCTTTATATATTTAGGAAAATTACTTAAGTCATCATTCGCGGGGCTCTTGGCGTCAAAAATAATAAGTTGGTCCATTATTTCTATAGAATTATCAGGCTTGTTTCTTGAATGTGGAAAATCCTCTTGACTAATGTATTTGATGACATGGTTGCGGCAAATAAGTTGTAGATGATTTTCAACCTCTTTTTCATGCTCTCCCCACGTCCATTTCATTTTTTCTAGTCTAATTTCTGTTTCTTTTACCCTGTCGTCATTAAGCCTTTCTTTTTCTTTGGTTAAACTTTCTTGTAAGGTATTAGTTGATTCAATTGATTTTCTTAGCGTTTCATTTCTGTTTTCTTCTTCTTTTTTGAGATAGATATTATCATTTTTAAGATTATTTCTTTCTTGCTCGATATTAGAAATTCTCTCTTTGATTATAGCATTCTCATTTTTTATTTGTTCAAAAGCAGTAGTTTTGGCATTAGCAATATCAATGTTTTGTTGTTGTTGTTTCACCTCATTTTCTTTGGTCGCAAGCGATTTTTCTAATTCTAAAATTCTTTTTCTATCTTCCTCAAAATTATCTTCGTTAGTAGATTCTTTTTTAAAATAAATTAACGCAAAACCAGCAATTAATACGATTAAAAATAGATATTCCATAAGTATTTTTTTGAATTATAAAATGAGGACTAAAGTACCAACTTCTAATAGCTTATACAAATCAATCACTTCTTTATTTTTCATTCTTATACAACCATGTGATGCAGGTTTCCCTAACCTTCCCTCTTCTGATGTTCCGTGTATGTAAATGTATCTATTATAGGAATCAATTCCTTTGCCTTTATTACTTCCTTTTTCCAAGCCCTCTAGCCATAATATTCTACTTGTGATGTCATCAGTTTTGCTTTTTGTTTCATCATTATATATGGTTGCTATATTGCCATGAAATACTCTTGCTATCATTATACCATTTAATGGTGTTTTTTCACCATATTTCTCCTTTATGCTGTGTAGCCCCGTTGGTGTTTTGTTACTACCTGCCATACTTCCTGCTCCGTGTACTGAACTTGAAATAGTATATTCTTTAATAATTCTATCAAGTAGTATGTGGTAGAGCTTTTGTTTTTTGATGGACACATAGATTACTTCATCAGCGAAAGCGTTTTTACTATTTAAATAATTGTTAACTCGCTCAATTATTGAATTTTGAGCTGTTGCGTTTAGTCCTGAGAGACTAATTATGATAACAGCAATGGTTCTTAACATAATTCCCAATTTATAGGCTGTTGATTGTTTTTTAAAAGTATTTTATTTGTTTTTGAAAAGTGATTAGATCCTAAAAAACCTCTATATGCCGAAAAAGGGGAGGGATGAGAGGTAATTAAAATATGATGTTTCTTTGGATCAATTAATTCTGACTTTTTTTGAGCAAAGGCACCCCAAAGTAAAAAAATGATTCCTTCCTTTTTATCTGATATTTTTTTAATTACACTATCTGTAAATAGCCCCCAACCTATTTTTTGGTGAGAACCAGCAATTTTCTCTCTGACAGTTAGTGAAGAATTCAGCATTAGTACCCCTTGATTTGCCCAAGAATCTAGGTTTCCATTGCACGAGATAGGATAATTTAAGTCTCTTTGTAATTCTTTAAATATATTCCTAAGAGAGGGTGGTATTTTTATGCCATTAGGTACTGAAAATGCAAGCCCATGTGCTTGTCTTTTTCCATGATAAGGATCTTGACCTAAAATCACAACTTTAATATCGCTAGGCAATGTGAAATTGAATGCATTAAAAATTTCATCATTTTTAGGAAAAATAGAGTATTTTTTTCTTTCAATTACTAAAGTACTTATAATATCTTGAAAGTTATTTGAATTTAGTTCCTGCTTCAAAAAAGCTTTCCATTTTGAATTTAGATGTAATTTTTTAATTGTCATTTTATTATTTCAAAGATAGATAATCTGTTTTAAAAATGTATTTTTGTAGAAAATTATTTAACATGAAAAAAGTAGTGTTTTTTGCAATAGCAATTGTCTTAGTTAGTTTTATTTCATCTTGTGCGCTTAATGCTGATCAATGTCCAGGTGTAGCTGAAGTTGAAACATCAGTTTTACCAGCTTAAATTTATTTTGGAGATTCAAGAAAAAATAAAAAAGCCTAAGTGGTTAAAGGTTAAGCTACCAACTGGTCAAGCTTACAAGGCTGTTAGGGGAATCACTAAATCTCATGATTTACATACTATTTGTGAAAGTGGAAATTGCCCAAATATGGGGGAGTGTTGGGGTGCTGGAACGGCAACTTTTATGATTCTTGGGAATATTTGTACAAGATCATGTGGTTTTTGTAATGTAATGACTGGACGCCCATTAGCTGTTGATATTCTAGAACCAAAAAAAGTAGCGCGTTCTGTTCATTTAATGAAAGTGAAACATGCTGTTATTACTTCTGTTGATCGAGATGATTTGAGAGATGGTGGTGCAAGTATTTGGGTGGAAACTATAAATGAAATAAGAAAAGAAAACCCTAAAACAACAATGGAAACTTTAATTCCTGATTTTAAGGGCAAACTAAAGGATATCCAACCAATTATTGATGTAGCACCTGAAGTGGTTTCTCACAATATGGAGACAGTGAGGAGATTAACAAAAAAGGTAAGAATACAGGCCAAATATGATAGAAGTTTGGATGTATTAAGGTACCTAAATGAAGGTGGTATTAGAACTAAATCTGGAATTATGCTTGGACTAGGCGAGACTCAAGAGGAAGTTGTTGAAACTATGCGTGATTTAAGGGAAGTGGGTGTTTCTATAATGACTATTGGTCAGTATTTGCAGCCATCAAAAAAACATCTTTCTGTTCTCGAATTTATCACTCCTGCTCAATTTGATAAGTATAGGGATATTGGTCTTTCTCTTGGTTTTCAGCATGTTGAGAGCAGTCCTTTAGTTCGATCTTCTTATCATGCTGAAAAGCATATATGCTAACAGCGTATTCCTTTTTATATTTTTATGTAAGATATTGTCTATAATAGTAGATAATCATTATATTTGTTTCCTTAAAATTTAATCAAATTCATTCGTTATGAAAAATATATCTTTACTCTTAATTTTTGCTTTGTCATTAGTCACTTCTGTAAATGCACAACAATGTGGTACTTATGACGGTTCTTTTGAAGAGCAAAAACAGAAATTCCCGATATTTTATCAGAATCTTGATGGGATTAACGCTGATTTAGAGTCTGACTATGAATCAGTCTTAGGTAAAATGAAGAACTTAAAAGTAGAGAATGGTAAAAAAATTATTCCAGTTGTAGTACATGTTATACATAATTTAGGTGGTGAAAATATTTCTGATGTTTCTATTCAAGGTGCTTTAGATATTTTAAATGCTAATATAAATGGTCAAGCTTCTAATTTTTTAAATAAAACACCAGATATTTTTGCTTCTGTAAGAGGAGACCTGAATGTTGAATTTCGTTTAGCTAAAATAGATCCTCAAGGAAACCCAACTTCTGGTATTATTAGGGTGCGTTCAGAATTGACTAATGAGCCGGAGCCTAGAGATGCAGTTAAAGCATTGAGCTATTGGAACTCGTATCAATACCTTAATATCTGGACACTACAAAAGTTTCAACCACAAGCTGATGGAAATACTTTGCTAGGTTATGCACAATTTCCTTCTACAGGAAGTATGTCTACTGACGGAGTTGTATTGTTAGCTAGCCAAATGGTCTCTGGGGGAACTTTAACCCATGAGTGTGGACATTGGTTAGGTTTAAGGCATGTTTGGGGGGATGCATCTTGTGGTGATGATAATGTAAAAGACACTCCTCCTGCAAGAGAACCTAACTATGGAATAAACATATCAGATTTCCCTTATCATGTTGGTCTAGTTAATCCTAGCACTGGACTAGTGCCCTGGGGATGTGTAGCAGATTCTCTAAGCCCTGCTGGTGAAATGTTTGTTAATTATATGGATTATTCTTCTGATGCTAATGTTACTATGTTTACGATGGGGCAAAACGAAGTTATGAATGAAACTTTGGAAGGGTTATATGATGAAGAATCAGGTGTTTCAGGTATTGGGTATAGAGAGTACATGTGGTCAGATGAAAATATTATACTAACTGGTGTGGAAGATGGCTTTATAACACCAATTTGTAGTCAAAATACTGATTTTATTAGTTCTTCAGGAAAATACTTAATGTGTTTAGGAGAAAGTATAGTGTTAAAAGGAAATAAAACACAATTTCCTTCAGGTACAGTTAGCTCAATGATTTGGGATTATGGTGATGGTAATACAGATAACTCAAATGCAGATTTGGTTGCTCATACTTATAGTTCTTCAGGAAGTTATGATGTATCTTTAACTATTGAATACAATGAAACTACTGAGGCTAGATCTTCCAATCTATCTGATCTAAATTTGCTAGATGCAACTTCTTATGACTCAATTATTGAAACATTAATTATACAAGGTTCAGAAAGTGAATTAGTTGCACTTGGCGCTTCAAGTATTTCCCTTCACATTGATAATGAAGGATACAGTATTGATTCTTATTGGTTGCTAAATCAATTAAATACAGACAGTATGTTAAATGCAACTTACATAGATACAATTCAAACAGATTCCACTTTATTTTTTAATGGTTATTTTGCGGATACACTTTTTTATAGAGGTGAAATAGAGAAAAAAACATATGTGGCTTATTACATTAATTCTTGCTCCTCCACAACTGTTAAAGAAAACATAATTATTATTTCTCCTTCCTCATCTTCAAACACTGCTGGAGCTTATACTTATGATTTTGAAGATGTTTCTGAACTATCTAATGACTGGCAAATAAGTAAAGCTGTTCCTTCTGCTGATTGGGATTTTAATACAATTGAGAACTCTTCATGGGAATGGATAAATGGAGTAGCCGTTTCTGGATCAGCAGGATTAATGATAAATAAAAATAATTTGACTTTAGGAACTGATGAGTTAATCTCTATAGCATATGATTTAAGTGCTTTAACAAATCCAGCAATTAAGTTTTCTTATTCAGGAGCTTCATTAAATACTTTCCCTATGAATGAGGTTAATGTATATTACTCAAATGATTGTGGAGAAATATGGAGAACTCTAGGCTCATTAACTAATGTGCAAGTGGCTAATGCAGGTTTGTATACAACTAATTTTAGACCAACTGCATCAGAGTGGAATGATACAGTTATGACAAAGAATCAATTAAAAAATGACAATATCAGATTCAAATTTGAATATGTAACTAATGGTAGTGCAAATAATTTCTATCTAGATAATATTGAAATTGGAGAAGCTGCTAATTTAATGCTTTCTAATAGTACTATTGCTTCAAGACTTTCAATTTTCCCTAATCCTTCAGATGGTAAATTGTTTATTGAACTTAATAATTTAGTTAATAAAGAGGTTGAGGTTAAGTTGATAAATATCTTAGGTGAGGAGATAATTCATTTATTTGAAGATGAGATTGTAACTAACTATTACATGATCGATAATATTGATTTATCTCATCTTGTAACGGGAATTTATTTTGTTCAGGTTGTTGCTGATGGAGATGTAATTATAACGGATAAATTAATACTAAAATAATCAAATCTAAATATAAAAAGAAAGCCATCATATCTGATGGCTTTTTTATTGCCTGTAGGTTTCTAATTTTATTATTCCCTTTTCTAGGACCCCATAATTTTTTTGGCTTATCCATTCCCCAAGGTTAATGTAAGTAGCTTTTTTATCTATCTTAATTTCAAGGGGTAAATGCCTGTGACCAAATACATAATAATCAACAGGATTAATTTTCTGTTGTTCTTGACAGTAGCCAAAAAGAATTTCTTTCTCCTTACTAATAAACTTGGCTTCACCAACACCTTTACGACTATTGTTACTCCAAGTATGTGCTAAAGTAAATGCAAAGTTGGGATGTAAACGAGCAAATATCCATTTACAGATTTTTGAAGTAAATATTTTTTTAAGAATTTTATATAAATTGTCTCCACTTCCTAATCCATCTCCGTGTCCTATAAGTATCTTTTTGTCTCCTTCCTGAATAATGATGTTTCCGTGATGTATGATAGCACCTATTTCCTTTTCTAGATAATCTTTCATCCATAAATCATGGTTGCCTGCAAATAGATGTACTTGTATTCCTTTATCGGTTAAGTTTGCAATCTTACCTAATAAACGAACAAATCCTTTAGGAGCAACTTTATTGTATTCAAACCAGAAATCAAAAATATCTCCAACTAAATAAATTGCTTTTGCGTCTTTTTCAATTTCAGAAAGCCACTGTACAATCTTTTTTTCTCTTTTATGGCTTTCCGCCATATTAGGTGCTCCTAAATGGAAGTCGGAAGCAAAATATATTTTGTCTTTAATCAAAATTATTTTTCTAGTTGATTTCTTAGTAATTGGTTAGCTAATTTTGGGTCAGCTTGTCCTTTAGAAAGTTTCATTACTTCTCCCATGAATAGGCCAATTAATCCTTTTTTACCTTCTTTATATTCTTTTGCTTTTTCTGGGTATTTAGCGATTGCGAGTTTTATATAATCTCTTAAAGCATCGCTATCACTTTCTTGTGTCCAGTTATTGTCAGTTGCTATTTTATCAGCCATATCATTACATTTAAGCATTGTAGTGAATACTTTTGATGTGGCTACTGTATTACTTACTTTCCCTTCATCAACAATAGAAATGAGGCTGGCTAATCTTTTAGGCTTTATACTGAATTCGGTAATGCTAATTGCTTTTTCATTTAAGTAAGATTTGACACTTCCATTTACAAAATTAGCAGCTGACTTATAGTTTTTGGTTAAGCAGCATAATTCATTGAAGTATAGTGCAATTCCTTTCTCATCTGTAAGGATATTGGCATCATAATCTGATAAACCAAATTCAGTAGTAAATTTTTTGAAAAGTTCACTTGGAAGAGGAGGTAAGTTATTTCTTATTTTTTCAATATATTCTCGAGTAATAATTACTGCTTGCAAGTCCGGTTCAGGGAAGTAGCGATAGTCATTTGCTTCTTCTTTATGTCGCATTGAAATAGTAGAATTGTTAGCTGCATTAAAACTTCTTGTTTCATGGCTTACTTTTTTACCGGCTTCTACTAAAGCTATTTGTCTATCTATTTCAAACTCAATAGCTCGTTTTACATTTCTAGTCGAGTTCATATTTTTAACTTCTACTTTTGTTCCGAATTCATTACTTCCTTTCAGCATTACTGAAATATTGGCGTCACATCTTAAAGAACCTTCTTCCATATTACCATCACAGATATCTAAATAGCGTACCAATTTTCTAACTTCATTTATGTATTGATATGCCTCATCAGACGAACGGACATCTGGTTCAGAAACAACTTCAATTAGCGGTACTCCAGCTCTGTTTAAATCAATTAAAGTATGGAAGGGATCTAAATCATGAATTGATTTTCCAGCATCCTCCTCCATATGGATTCTTGTTATTTTTATCTTTTTTGGATTTCCAACAGCGTCTTTAATTTGTATAACTCCACCATTGCATATAGGAGTAGTATCTTGTGTGATTTGATATCCTTTTGGTAAATCAGCATAAAAATAATTTTTACGGGCATACTCATTTCTTTCTCTTATGTCAGCTCCCACAGCTATCCCCATTTTTACAGCATATTCAATTACTTTTTCATTACTTTTGGGTAGTGTGCCTGGGTGTCCTAATGAAATTACAGATGTTTTAGTATTGGGAGCTTCACCATAAATATTTTCATCTGAAGAATAGGCTTTTGTTTTAGTTAGTAATTGAGCGTGAACTTCTAGCCCGATGACAACTTCATATTTATTTCTTAAACTCATTATTCAAAAATTACTTTTCCTGATTCAACTATTTCTCCTTTTTTATTAAGGGTGTAAAAGTACAAACCATTACTTAGGTTTTCTCTGTAAATAGTATTTTGATTTGTGTTAATTTCTTTCTCAAGTACTTTAGCTCCCATACTATTGTATAAAGTAAATTTTTCTGCTTTTGAGTTCTTAATAATAAAATGAGTTGCTGCTGGGTTAGGGAATAGATTTTGAGTTAATTTATTTTCAATTATTGATGTTGTATTTTTACAATCAAGTAAATAAAGTCCAGTTTGCATATCTGAAACAACAATATTACCTGAAGGAAAATATGGATAAACTCCCCAAGCTCCTTTATAGGATGCATGGCTATTAGGAGAATAAGTGTCGTATTCCCATGTTTGAATTGGATTGTTCGGGTCAGAAATATCAAAAACTCTTAAGCCATCATGGTAATAAGGAATATAGGCTAAATCTCCTTTTATAATTCCATTATGTGCCATTGATTGTGGGTCAACTCCAGAGTTAAAAGTAGCTAAAACTGAAATATTACTTAAATCAGCAACATCTAGTATTTTAACATCATAGCCATGGTTTTCATCTTGCATAATATAAAGTGTTCCATCATTATTTAGCCATCCTGAATGATTGTAACCAGCATCAGGATAAGAAGTAAATGTTGCTAATTGTGTGGGTTGGTCACCTATTGTGTTTACCATTGAAAAATCCATTACTCTTAAGCCTTGGCTTCCGCAATTTAAGAATGCAGTATCATTTCTAACAAAAGCATCATGGACATGACCAACATCATTGTATGAGTAAATGAAAGTAGGATTTGTAGGATTAGCTAGACTATATATATCCATTGCGGAGTTAGAAGCGCAAGCATATAATTTTGCGGTTGCTGTATCAATAAAGATATTATGAGATTTTGTAAATAGTTGATTAGAATCATATACTGTATTGACAGTATTTGGTAAGTTAGAGACATCAATAATCTGTAATGTGGATGAACTTCCCTCATCACAGACTACATATAGATACCCATTAAAATCATGATAATCTCTATGGATTACCCCTCCTCCGGTATAGGCTCCTGATACAAAAGCAACTTCAGTGCTATTTACTGGGTCAGTTACATCAAAGAAGTGTGTTCCTGCAGTTGAACCAATAATTGCAATTTCTCTGTTATTTACAACCGTCCCCCAGCATTCGTTATATGTATTGTCGTATGCCCATGAGCCAACTAGTGTTGTGTCCTGCCAATGGAATAAAAGGTTTGCAGTTTGTTGTGCATTACTAATTAGAGTAACTAGAGAAATGCTTAAAAGTAGGATAATTTTCTTCATTATATTGAGGCTATGAGTTCTTTAATTATTAGGGTTAGTTTTGGTTCTGCTATTTCTGAAACACCTTGTATTTCTTTATGAGTTACTTTTTTTATTTTTCCATGTACACCAAGGTCAGTAATTACTGATATAGCAAAACAAGGGATTTCCATATGTCTGGCTACAATTACTTCTGGTGCAGTTGACATTCCAACAGTATCTCCTCCAATAATGCGCATGTATTTATATTCGGCAGGAGTTTCTAAAGTAGGTCCTGTTAAAGCAATATAAATTCCTTTTTGAACATTAATGTTATTAGTTTTTGCTACTATTTCAGCTTTATTGATGAGGGTTGGGCAATATGTTTCACTCATGTCAGGGAACCTTGGTCCTAGCTCTGCAATATTTTGACCAATTAATGGATTAGGAATTAAGTTAATGTGATCACTTAATATCATTAAATCACCCACTTCATAGCTAGGGTTTATTCCGCCACTTGCATTTGAAACAATAAGGTTTTTGATTCCAAGTAATTTCATTACTCGTACAGGGAAAGTAACTCTATGCATAGAGTATCCTTCGTAAAAATGAAAGCGACCTTGCATGGCAACCACTTTTTTTCCCCCAAGATTTCCGAAAATTAATCGGCCTGAATGACCTTCAACTGTTGAGACCGGAAAATTAGGAATTTCTTCATAAGAAATGGAGTGTTCAATCTCAATTTCATTTACTAAACCACCAAGTCCTGTGCCTAGTATTATGCCTACTTGAGGATTGAAATCTGTTTTTTTTTGTAAGAATTCTGCTGATTTCTTAATTTTTTTCAACATAATTAAGTATCTGGTTTTTAAATTTTTCTGACTGGTCAATTTTTATTTCAATAGGGATATAATAAAAATTAACATCCTTAAAGTAATGTGAAAACTGCTTTAGTTTTGTTGCATCTTTTTCGGTGGTTAAGATAAGTTTTTTTGCGCTTTCTTCAGCTTTGTATCTAGCTAAGATATTATTAATATCATTAATGCAGTAATTGTGATGATCAGAGTACTTTAAATGACTAATACTATGCCCTTTTTCTTTAAGGTATTTTATCAGTGGTTTTGCATTTGAAATACCACTCACTAAGGTAATGCTATGTGGGTCTATTTCTTCAAGCTCAGTATTATTTTTTATAGATTTGAATTGATGATATTTAATTACTGAAAAATAAGCTTTTTGATGAGAAAAGAGATGTAACCTTTCTAGCATTCCTTTTTTTAAAGTAGGATTGGTATTTTCAGGAGATTTACTAAAAATTACAGCATTTGCTCTTGTGACCGCTTTCTTGCTTTCTCTTAATTTACCAAATGGCATAAGGAAGTCGTCGTAAAAAGGAGATGAGAATGGGGTAACAATGATGTTAAATCCTGCTTTTATCCATCTGTGCTGATACCCATCATCTAGTAATATAATTTCTGTTTTAGGAAAATGTCTTAGAATATGAATTACTCCCTTGTTTCTGTTCTTTTCCACTAAAACTAAGCATTCTGGGTTATTTTGCTTTAGTTGTAAAGGTTCATCACCTACATCTATAGCTCGACTTGTAATTTCAACAAGTTGTAAACTGGAATTTTTACGTCCATATCCTCTGCTTAGTACAGCAACTTTATATTTGTTCTTTAATAAATCAAAAAGGTATTGGGTGTGCGGTGTTTTACCTGATCCTCCAACTGATAAATTACCAATGCAAATTATAGGAATTTGATGTGTTTTTTCTTTAAAAAATCCAAAGTCAAATAATAAATTACGGATACTAGTAATGCTTAAGTAAATGAATGATAATGGCAGTAATAGAAAATGTGTAAGAGATTTAAAAGTTCTTATATTAAAATTGGTCCATTTCATCTTAGCAAAGATAAGATTTAGATTTAAGATATTAGAAATTGATGAATAGACTTTGGTTTTGTATTTTTGAAGAATGAAAATAAAAGAAGTAACTAGTTTTTTAGAATCTTTTGCGCCATTAGAATATCAAGAAAGCTATGATAATTGTGGTTTAATTATTGGAAATTCTGATGCAATAGTTAAGTCAGCTCTTGTCACTTTAGATTGTACAGAAGATATAATTGATGAGGCAATAGAAACTGGATGTAATCTAGTAATTGCTCATCACCCTATTATTTTTAGTGGACTTAAAAAGTTAAATGGATCAAATTATATTGAGCGTACAGTTATAAAAGCGATAAAGAATGACATTGCAATATATGCTATTCATACTAACTTGGATAATGTGCATAATGGCGTAAGTGCTAAAATTGCAGAAAAATTAATGTTAAAAAATTGCAAGGTTTTATTACCAAAAGAAGGTTTAAACTCAAATTTGGTTGGTTCAGGAATTATTGGTGAGCTTAATGAAGCTATTGATGCGAAGGAATTTCTTAAAAATTTAAAATTGAATATGCAAACAGATTGCGTGAAGCATACTCTTTTGTCTGAGAAACAGATTAAAAGGGTTGCTGTTTGCGGAGGTAGCGGTAGTTTTTTGTTGGAAAATGCAATAGAGGCAAAGGCGGATGTTTTTATAACAGCTGACTTTAAATATCATGAGTTTTTTGATGCTGAAAATAAGATTGTTATTGCAGATATTGGACACTATGAAAGTGAGCAATTTACAAAGGATTTGATTTATGATTTGCTTGTCAAAAATTTTACTAAATTTGCCGTCCGATTATCAAAAGTGAATACAAATCCGATAAAGTACATATAATGGCAAAAACAACTAAAAAAATCACAGCTTCTGTTGAAGATAAATTGAAAGCTTTACACCAACTTCAAGTAATTGATACCGAAGTAGATAAAATTAGAATTATCAGAGGTGAATTGCCTTTGGAAATTGAAGATTTAGAAGATTTAATGGAAGGATTAAGTACTCGATTAGAGAAATTTAATGAGGAATTAATAACTATTAATAGTAATATTACAGCTAACAAAAAAACTGTTGAGTTAGCTGCAGATGCTATTGAAAAGTATGAAAAGCAATTAAAAAACATTAAGAATAATCGTGAATTTACTTCCTTAACAAAGGAAGTAGAGTTTCAAAACTTAGAAATTCAGATTGCTGAGAAGAATAAAGCTCAAAATGAAGCTAACGTTTTGCATAAGACTGAAATCATCAATGCTTGTAAGGCTCAAATTTCTGAAAAGAAAGAAGAATTAAAAATTAAGCAAAGTGAACTTGATGAAATAATCAAAGAAACAGAAAAAGAAGAAGTTGCTTTAATGAAGGATTCTGCAAAAGCAGAAAAAGTAATTGAAGAAAGATTATTAAATGCTTATAAGAGAATTAGAAGCAAAGTGTCAAATGGTTTGGCAGTTGTTTCTGTTGAGCGTGATGCTTGTGGAGGTTGCTTTAGTCAAATCCCACCACAAAGACAATTAGATATTCAAATGCACAAAAAAGTAATTGTTTGTGAGCATTGTGGTAGAATTATGGTTGACTCAAATATATTTGAAGAGCAAGAAGCTTAATAATAAACGATCTTAATTTAAAGGGATTTCATATTTTTGAGGTCCCTTTTTTTATATAATGAGAATTTTAACGTTACTATTTCTTTTTTTAACTAACCCTTTATTTGCATCATTTCAGATGAATGAAAGAATGCAGCTATCGTACACTCATATTATCAATTTGGAATTTGAGGCTGCTAATAAATTGCTTCAAATAGAACAATTAGAAAACCCTGATAATGCTATCCTTGTTTTGCATCAAAATTATATTGACTTTTTAACGATTCTTATTGGGGAAGAAGAAGATTTTTTCTCAACTGCAAAGGAATTGAAATCCCATAGAATTGATTTTATTAAAGCAGGGGATAATAGTTCTCCTTATTATTTATATGCTCAGGCTGAAGTGCATTTACAATGGGCTTTTGCTCGTTTAAAATTTAATGAATACTTAACTTCTGCTTATGAGATTCAGAAAGCCTATTCTCTTTTGGAACAAAATCAAGAGCGATTTCCTAATTTTAAACTCAATATAAAGGGATTAGGATTATTGCATACTTTAGTTGGGGCTATTCCTGAAAAATATCAATGGGTCATTAACTTAGTAGGTATGGTGGGAAGTGTTGAGCTTGGACTATCAGAGTTGAAGTCTTTGTTACACGATGAGGAAATGGAAATGTATCATTCAGAAGTTTTATTCTTAACTACTTTCTTGCAGTTAAATATGACCAATAATGAGATAGCTTATAAGCAATTATTGGATGTAATATCAAGTGAGTATTCCGATAATTATCTGTTAAATTTTGCTGCAGCTCGTCTTTCGCATGCTTTAGGTAAGAATGCTTTATGTATTAAGGTGTTGGAAAACCGTCCAGCTGATCAAGGGAGATATCCTTTTCATTATTTAGATTATTTACAAGGCATCTCTTATTTGTACTCATTAGATTATGAAAAATCTGAGATGTATTTTATTCGGTTTCTTAAGAATTTTAAAGGAAATAATTATATAAAATCTGCCTATCAAAAATTGTCTTGGATTGCTTTTTTACAAAAAAAGAGTGTTGAAGAAATGGGATATTTGAAAAAAATAAAATTAGAAGGAAGATCATTTATTGATGAAGATAAAGTTGCCTTAAAAGAGGCTGAGAAAAACCATTTGAATTCTCCAAAATTATTAAGAGCAAGATTACTTTATGATGGCGGATATTATGAGAAAGCACTTTTAGAACTTACCAGTATAATTAATTTGTCAGAATTTACATTATTTTTTGATGAGTATTATTATCGTCTAGCTCGTATTCAATCAAAGCTGAATTATGTGGATGAACATGTAATTGCTAAATATCAGAAATCATTTGATTTAGGGAAAAAATCTACAAACTACTATGCCCCTATGTCTGCTTTACAAATAGGATTGATTTATGAAAAGAAAAATGATACTAAAAAAGCAATAATCTACTTTGAAAAATGTTTATCTATATCAAACTTTGACTATGAAAGAGGAATACATCAAAAGGCTAAATCAGGACTTAATCGAGCAATGATTAGTTTAGAAGGTTAGGAATTCTGATTCGGTTGAGCAATTTTGTATTCAATTGTTAGATTCTAAAACTCCCTTATTCAAATTATAAATTCCTGTTATTGATTTTTAAGAGTTACAAGTCACTTTAACTATTACATTTTTACTCTCTACGGCAAATCAGTTACATCAAAATTATTGATTAATACCTGAATCCTATAGTAAATATTAGGTTATGATTTGTATTTACAGTGGAAATAGGGCTAATATAATCTTCACTATATAATAGCTGTTCACCATTTCCTTGTGATAATACATAAGAAGCATCCAAATAGTATCCTCCATTATTTATTCCTAATCCAAAGCTGAAATTTTCTTTACTGTAATCTTTGTTTGCAAATGCACTTCCGTATTTTGAGTATCCAGTTCTAACTACAAAAGGCTTTATATTTATCTCGGCACCAAAACGGATATTTGTAGCTTGGGTGTATAGATCTTTAATAACATTGTTCTCGTCAGTAAACGTGTATTGACTAGAATGCATGCTTGAGAAAGAGTAGTCAACTAACTCATAGTCGGCACTTAATAGAATATTATTGTTTAACAAGGATGATGCGCTTAAAATTGCTTTCCATGGCGTAATTAAATCGTATTCAAAGTAGTTAGGATTTGAACTTTCTGTAATGCTTTCTACAGAAAAATGTGTTGTTAAGCTTGTGCTGAAATTTTCTTCAATACTATAAGCCGTTGGGGTGTGCAGGGCAGCACCTAGTTTTAAATTATCATTTACTCTAAGTATTGCACCTAATTTTAAGTTTAGACCAGCTCCATAGACGCTTAATTCCTCATGTATATCAAATCCTTTCAACCCATTAATTGTATCTTCAAGATTTGTTTCACTATAAGTTGATTGTTCATAATAATCTAAAGTAGGAATTCCTATTGTAGCTCCTAAATATAATTGTTCATTAAAGGAGCCTCCGATAGAGAAAATAAACTCATTTTTCCCTCCAATAGAATGAATATTTTTAATTTGAGTTTTTGAAGAATTTCCGTTAACATGGGAAATATAATTTCCGTTATCTTGAGCATACCAATCAGTTATTGAGTCTAAACTATTGTCTGCTAAATCAATTAAGTTCGTCCAGAAAGCAGGCGCAGAATAAAGTGTATTTAACTCATCAATAGAATTGCCTTGAGAAATCGCTAAGATATTATCAGCTATTGAGGAAGTATTGTTCTCACCTTGAATTCTAATATTGCCATCATAATTTGCTAATTGATTCCAGCCAATAGCAAAATTGATTCTTTTCCATTCTGAATTTTCTCTTGGACTTGAAAATACAAGTCCTATATTGCCTATTTTTAATCCTGATTCGTAGTCAGTTACTTTATTTCCGTAGTAAGAAGTATTGCTATTTAAGTTGAAACTTGGGGTAAAGCTAAATTCAGAAAACTGATACATTCCAATTCCTGCAGGGTTTAGACTTAGTGCGGAAAACTCTCCACCCAAAGAGCCAAATGCACCACTCATAGCTGAAAAACGAGCTGTGCCTAATGGTGCATCTTGAGAAAAACGTAAAGCATCAATCTCGTTTTGAGCTAATAAAGTAATACTGCTTAGTGCAATAATTGATATTGCTAATAATCCTTTTTTCATTTGTTATTTTCTTGGTTTTGTACTTCTTCTATTTGAATTTCCTGAGGATCTACTTCCACTGTTAGACTTACTACTTCCTGAATTATAACTTCTATTACTGGAGTTAGATTTTGGAGTTGAATAACTTTTGTTATTTGTGTTTGATTTTGGAGCAGTATATGTGCGATTTCCTTTTTTAGTAGTAGTCTTATTTGATGTATTCCCTCTATAAGTGTTGTTTGTTTTGGGAGTAGTATTAGCTCTGTTGGTATTTGTTTTTGTACTTGTATTACCTCTGCTATTACCTGTATTAATTGTCGTATTTCCTCTGTAAGGTTTTGTTTTTATTGCGGTATTACTAATTGTATTGCGGGTATTATTTTTTAAAGTATTCCCATTCCTAATGCTTAAGGTTGATATGTTAATATTAGTATTCGGGATAATAGCATTTGTTTTTACCCCTCTTCCGCTTAAATGTGAGGATAATGAGCCTCTATGTCCTGTTGTGTGGTTGTTGTTAGTATTGTAATTAGTATAAGTTGGTGTATTATGGTGGTAATTGTTGTGTCCATAAGCGTAATAACTATTGTAATTGTTATAGTAATAAGGAGAATAGTATGAGTAATAAGGAGAATTCCAATTGTATCCGTAATAGATGCTTGTTCCGCAATAGAAAGGATCATTGTTATACCAGTAATAATCAGTATAAAGTCCACCATAATAATTACTATAATACATTGGTCTATGAAATCTTCTTATTCTTGAGGAAAAACTATAATCATAATAATCATCAGCCACATCATGTTCGCTATAATAATCATTAGTTATTGTGTCTGTATATTGTGTTTGTTCAATTTCAGCTAGAGGTTCTGTTACAATATCATCATAACTACTGAATTCAGTACTAGCCAAATAATTAGGGTCGCTATAATTCATATGGGTGGTTGTAATGCAAGAAGATAAAAAAAGTAAAACGATAGAGGTAGAAAGTAAAGGTCTCATAGTAGTATGTTTTTGTTTGACAGGCATAAACTTATGCTAGTTTAATTTGTTAGTTTTGTACAACTTTTATAAGTTAACGAAAATAACATTACAAAATTACATTTTTTAAAGCAAAATGGCAAAAAAACTAACATCACGTAAAGAGGATTATTCACAATGGTACAATGAAATTGTACAAGGTGCTGATTTAGCAGAGAATTCAGGGGTAAGAGGTTGTATGGTAATCAAACCTTATGGATTTGCAATTTGGGAAAAAATGCAAGCAGAGCTTGATAGGATGTTTAAAGCAACAGGTCATGTGAATGCTTATTTCCCTCTTTTTATCCCAAAATCATATTTAAGTAAAGAGGCTGATCATGTTGAGGGATTTGCAAAAGAATGTGCTGTCGTTACGCATTATCGTTTAAAAAATGCTGAGGATGGTAGTGGGTTAATAGTTGATCCTACAGCTAAATTAGAAGAAGAATTAATTGTTCGCCCTACATCTGAAACCATTATTTGGGATACTTACCGAAAGTGGATACAATCATATCGTGATTTGCCAATTTTGATAAACCAATGGGCAAATGTAGTTAGATGGGAAATGCGTACAAGATTGTTTTTACGTACTACCGAGTTTTTATGGCAAGAAGGACATACCGCTCATGCTACTAAAAAAGAAGCTGTAGAAGAAACTGAGCAGATGATTGGTATTTATGCTGATTTTGCTAAAAACTTTATGGCAATGCCAGTTGTTCAAGGCTTAAAATCAGCCAATGAGCGTTTTGCAGGTGCTGAAGAAACCTACTGTATTGAGGCGCTTATGCAGGATGGAAAAGCTTTACAAGCAGGTACATCTCATTTTTTAGGCCAGAATTTTGCAAAAGCTTTTGATGTGAAGTTTGCAACTAAGGAAGGGAAGAAAGAATATGTTTGGGCTTCATCATGGGGCGTTTCAACTCGTTTGATGGGGGCTTTAATTATGACGCATTCTGATGACAATGGATTAGTATTACCTCCTAGATTAGCGCCATTTCAAGTAGTTATTGTACCCATTTACAAAGGAGAAGAACAATTAAATGCTGTGTCAGAGGTTGCGAATAGAGTGAAGAAAGCTTTAGAGGAAAAAGGTATATCAGTTAAATTTGATAATAGAGATACACATAAGCCAGGTTGGAAATTTGCAGAATACGAATTGAAAGGAGTGCCATTGCGTTTAGCATTAGGGGCTCGTGATTTAGAAAACGGTACTATTGAAGTGGCTCGTAGAGATACTTTGGAAAAAGAAACTTACCAGATAATAGATATTGAAAATAAGGTTGAACATCTTTTAGAGAATATTCAAGATAATTTATATAAAAAAGCATTAACTTACCGTGAAGAAAAAACCTATAAAGCCGACTCCAAAGAGGAGTTTATGAAGTTAATAGAAAAAGGTGGTTTTGTATATGCGCATTGGGATGGTACTTCTGAAACTGAAGAATTAATTAAACAAGAAACTAAAGCAACAATAAGATGTATCCCTTTGGACGTCAAACAGGAAGATGGGTTTTGTATTTTTACAGGAAACCGATCAGCTCATAGAGTATTATTTGCAAAAGCATATTGAAATATGAATAATAAAGAAAAAATTGTTAAACTATTAAAGACTAAATCTAGCACAAAGCAAGAGGTTTTTCGAAAAACGAAATCTGTTTTCACTGAATTTCAGCAGTATTTAAAAGCTAAATCAGAGATTATTAATAATGAATTAACTGATAAAGATGTACAGGTTATTTATTCTTCAGCTGGTGATTTTGAATCAAAATTAAAGTTCTCAGGAGACACTTTACTTTTTCACATGCATTCAAATATTTTTGATTTCCAAAACTCACATTCAATTCATAAAACAAAATATGTTAAAGAAGATACATTAAGATCTTTTTGTGGGGTGATTAATATCTATAATTTCCTTTCTGATTCCTTTAAATATAATCGTATGAACGATGCGGGTTATTTAATAGCTCGTGTATTTGTTAATAAGGATAAACATTTTTTTGTAGAGGGTGATGAACAATTAGGTTTATTGTTTAATGACTTTAAAAATCAACAAATAAATACAGTTCAAATTGATAAAATTATTAACGAAACAATGCTTTATGCTTTAAACTTTGATTTACAAGCGCCAAACTTCAACGATGTTAAAGTAGTTTCTATTCACCAAATACTAGATATGAATAGCAATCAAAAACTAAAAACTGCTAAAAGAATGGGTTATAAATTTTCTTTTGAAACAAATAATGATTAATTTTTCGTGTGGTATTAAAAAAAATATAAATTTGCACCCTCAATTTTGAGAACATTATGGCCCGGTCGTCTAGTGGTTAGGACGCATGGTTTTCATCCATGTAACCGGAGTTCGATTCTCCGTCGGGCTACTAAAATTTAAAACTATGGCAAATCATAAGTCAGCAATAAAAAGAATAAGACAATCAGAAACAAAAAGATTGTTAAATAAGTATCAGCATAAAACTGTAAGAAATGCAGTAAGGGCTTTGCGTGCTTTAACAGATAAAAAAGAAGCAGCTGCTTTATTTCCTAAAGTTTCAGGTATGTTGGATAAATTGACAAAAAGAAATATTATTCACAAGAATAAATCTTCTAATTTAAAGTCAAAATTATCTAAGCATGTAAATGCATTAGCATAAGTAATAATTTAATTATCTAGAAAGGGTTTATCATTACGATAAGCCCTTTTTTTTATATTTGCATAATGCAAAGCTTGTTAGTATATATTCCTAAGATTTCAGCCAGGCATCAGTATGTCTTTTCGCTAATCTTTCATGAGATTTACCAAATAGAATATCTTTTAACTGAAGATAAGCAAGCTTACTTAACTGCTCAAACTGCAAAATTAAATTATTCACTATTACCAATTTGTGAGAATGAAATATTTGTAGAGGCTCATTCTTTATTAAATGAACGAGGAATAAATGAAGTGTTAATCCAAGTAGGGGAGCACGAAAGTTGTCCAGTTTTTTTTCAAAATTCAAGAGAAAATGCTTTTGCATATGATATTTTTGCTGCAAGTTTCTATTTAGTAACCAGATATGAGGAATATCTACCTCACCTAAAAGATAATTATAATAGATTTAAAGCAGAGGAGAGTTTAGCCTTTAAAAATAATTTTTTACAAAAGCCAGTTGTAAATATCTGGGCTAAGCAATTAATAAGTGTTATTAAGAATAAGTTCCCTGATTTTCAAATAAAATATCCAGTATTTAAGTACATTTCAACTATTGATATTGACAATGCATATATGTATAAAGGTAAAGGTTTTGTACGTTCAGTTGCTTTTCTATTAAAGGCAATATTGCGGTTCGATATTGATTCTTTAAAAATGGCAGTTGCAGTTAGCTTAAAGAAAAGAAAAGACCCTTTTGATACTTATTCCTTTCAATTTAATTTACAGAAGAAATATGGTCTTGATTTACGTTATTTTGTACTACTTGGGGATTATGGATTGAATGATAAAAACATCTCTCATACAAATAGTAAATTTCAAGCTTTAGTAAAACGTTTAGCTGATTTGGCTCCAGTGGGTATTCATCCTTCTTTTGGTTCAAGTATTAAAGAAAACCAATTAGCAGTTGAGATAAAACGACTTGAGAATATTCAAAGGAGAGAGGTTACTTTTAGTCGTCAACATTTTTTACAACTGTCATTACCTCAAACATATAAACGTTTATTAGAGGTTGGTATTAATAATGATTATACAATGGGTTACGCCTCTACTTTAGGATTTAGGGCAGGTATCGCTAGTTCATTTACATTCTACAACTTAGATGTGGAGCAGGTTTTGCCTATTAAAATTTATCCCTTTGCAATAGTTGATGATACATTAAAGTTTAATATGCAGTTAAGTCCTGAAGATGTATTGCAGCAATTAGGTGAAATTATAAATGAAGTAAAACAAGTAGATGGAATGTTAATAAGCATTTGGCATAACGATACTTTTAGTGATATGGGGGTATGGAAAGGTTGGCGAAATGTGTATGAGGAGATGCTTAAAATAATATATATTGAAAATAGAAATAATTAATTTGGGAAATCAGAATTCAGTATTTAATCATTTTATTAGTGAGCGAAGAGAAGAGAATATTAAGAAACATAATATGCATTTCATAAGAAAATTATATTAATGATAAAACATATTTTTTTTGATTTAGACCGAACATTATGGGATTTTGAAAAAAATTCTCATACAACACTGTTGAAATTAATTAAGGACTTTAAACTAATTGAAAAAGGAATAGATAACTCAGATAACTTTATAAAAAAATATAAAATACATAATGAAAAATTATGGGATTTATATCGAAAAGACAAGATTAAGAAAGGTGAGTTAAGAGGAAAAAGATTTCAACTAGCTTTAGCCGAATACGATATTGATGATTCAGAACTAGCAGAACAATTTGGCTTGGCTTACATTCAGCAATGTCCAACTAAAACTTTTCTTTTCCCTTATACCCATGAAGTGCTATTATATTTGAAAAAAAAGTACTCACTCCATATAATTACTAATGGATTTGAAGAAGTGCAACATATTAAATTAGCACATTCTGATTTAACACAATATTTTGATGTGATTGTAACTTCCGAACAAGTAGGAGTAAAGAAGCCAAATGCTAAAATATTTGAGTTTGCATTAGATCAAGCAAAGGCAAATTTGGATCAAAGTATTATGATTGGAGATGACTTCCCTGTTGATATATTAGGTGCTGAAAAAATTGGTATGCAAGGAGTTTATTTTAACCCAAATAAGTTATCTCACGATCATGCAGTAGTTCATGAGATATTTTGTCTTAGTGAGTTAATGGCGTTATTATAAAACCTCCTTTTTTTAAGTCATTCCAAAAGTTAGGATATGATTTGCCTACAACATCCACATCATTTATCTGTAATGTGTCATATTTTAAACATAGAGGAGCAAAACTCATTGCCATTCTGTGGTCCTTGTAGGTCGTTATTTTTTTAGTTGTATTTAATTTTAACAATTCTTTTTCTACTGCTTTTATTCTGTCTGTTTCTTTGTTTTTTAAAGTTTGTAGTCCTAAAAATTTAGTTGTTAAATTCTTGGACAAGTGAGTGCATTTTAAAGGTTGGTATAAGTCTGGTGTACTGATTAAGTTTATTTCTTTTGAAATGATATTTTCTTCTTTCTTAGTGAGTATAATACTTCCATTTTTAAATTTAGTTTGTACCCCTAAATTTTCAAATAGCTCAATCACTTTTTTATCTCCCTGAATAGAATTCTCAGTTAATCCCATGAGTTTAATATTACAGCCATTAGAAAGTGCAGCAATTTCATACCAAAAAGATGCTGCCGACCAATCAGCTTCTATATTGAAGTCTTTTGCACTATATTTCTGAGGTATTATTTCAATTGTATTTTTTTGCCAAGTATGAATAATTCCAAATTCTTGCATAAGTTTTAAAGTCATTATTATGTAGGGTTTAGAAACTATTTCACCAGGAATTTTAAGTTTTATTCCATTTTTTAAAGTTGGAGCAATTAACAAAATTGCAGAAATAAATTGAGAACTTATTTGCCCATCAATACTTACTTTATTCTCTGTTATTTCAGTGCCTAAAATGGACAAAGGAGGGAAACCCATTTTTTCCAAATATTTTATCTCAATTCCTAAATCTAGTAAAGTATCTACTAATTCTTTAATGGGTCTTTCTTTCATTCTATTACTCCCAGTCAAGATAAATCTATTACCAACCAAAGTAGAAAGATAAGCCGCTAAGAATCGAAAAGAAGTTCCTGCAGCACCAACATTAATTGTAGTTTCATTAGCTGTTAAAGCTTTCTGTAAAGCTTTGGTATCTTCAGAGGTTGACAGATTTGAAATTACAAATTCTTGATTGCAAAGTGCTTGAATGATTAATAATCGATTTGAAATACTTTTTGAAGCAGGTAGATCAATCTCACACTCCACCACTTTTGTAGGATGTGAAATTTTATAATTCATTTATAGAGAAAAGATTATCAATTGAACAATTTCCTATTCCACTTAATAACGTGAAATTAATTTTTTCATTTTGGTTTTTCTTATCGTTTAATAGGAATTTATGAAGATATGTTTTTTTTGGAGTATACGGTAAAGCAAAATTACTAAGGAGATAATTCTTAATTTCATTTTTATTAATTTCTGATAAATCAGAAATTTCAGTTTCTAATATCATTCCCATAAATATTGCTTCCCCATGAGAAATAGGTGTTCCATTTTCCAAATAATAACTTTCAATTGCATGACCAAAAGTATGCCCAAAATTGAGTTTCTTTCGTTCTCCTTTTTCAAAAGGATCTGCTAAAACAATCTTATTTTTTATGTGAACAGAGGTATCAATAATATCTTTCCAATCCAAATCAGCAAAAGGCGTATTCTTAAGTTTTAACCAAAGAGAGTTATCTGAAATCAAGGCGTGTTTTACCACTTCTGCAAAACCTGACTTCAACTCGCTTTCCTCAAGTGTTTCTAAAAATTTAGGATAAATTAATACTGAATTCGGATTATTAAAAAGTCCAATTTGGTTTTTAAACCCTTTGAAGTTAATACCTAATTTACCTCCCACAGAAGCATCCACCATAGAAAGTAAAGTAGTAGGGATGTGAATGAACTCTAAACCTCTTTTATAATTAGCAGCACAAAATCCTCCCATATCACCAATGACTCCACCTCCTAGGTTGATAAGCAGTGCATTTCGGTCGAAATTATTTATGGTGAGTTGTTCCCAAATGAAATTACATGTGCTAATATTCTTGTATTCCTCCCCTGATTTAATTTCAATAATAAGAGCGTTTTCTATTTGTGGAAGTTTGAATAAACAATCTCTCTTGGTATTTTCATCTACCAAAATAGCAACTTTGGAGTAAGTAGAAATATCAAGTTTTGAAAGAGAATTTTCTCCAATCCAAATCGAATAATCTATTGCTTTTATTTCTTTCACTCAGTTACTTCTGGTAAAGGATTTCCGGTACAGCCATTTGGATATGCCGTTCCTAAAATTGTAGAAATTGTTGGTGCAATATCACGGATATTAACTTTTCTGTCCGTTTGTCCTTGAGGTATTTTTCCTCCCCAGAAAATTAGTGGTACATGAGTGTCATAACTATAAGATGATCCGTGAGTTGTACCTCCTTTTTCCCAATAAGACGATAGCCAACCAGTTTGTAAACTGACAATTACATCACCCGATCTTTTCTGATTATAACCTCTTTGAATTAAGGAATGAAATGAATTGTTATATTCGTTTTCATTTATTTGAGTTGCTGTATATGTGTTTTTAACCCATTCATATTTTAAGAAAAAATTAGCACATTTTCTCTCAATTTCTTGAAGATCTATGCTTCGTTCTGAAATTAATTTTTGATTTAAAAATAATTGGTTGTTAGAATAGTTTTTTATCCACTCTCCTTCACCATAATTAGTAATTAGATAAGTTGATAATTCTGTTTTCATAACAGATCCATCAAAATATCCAGCAGGAATATTTCTTTCTAAAAGTTCTTGTGGCTCAGAAACAACTCCATGATCAGCAGTAATGAAAAGCACTACATTTTCCGCTCCAATTTCTTTGTCTAGATTATTCAAAATATCTGCGATATCATTATCTAAACGGATATAAGTGTCCTTAATTTCTGCAGCATGTGGCCCGTACTTATGACCAATATAATCAGTAGAAGAAAAACTAATAGTAATTATATCTGTATTTTTTCCTTGTCCTAATTCTTCTTTATTTATAATATCAATTGCTAGATCTTTTAAGATACTATTCCCAAATGGCGTCTTTTTTATCGATTTTGCACCCGTTAGTAATAAAGCGTCAAGATTATGAGAAAACTCTCCTTTTACAGCCCACTCTCCTTTAAGGTAAGTTTCTGAAGGATTGTTATCATTTATTGTTTTAATATAATCAGGAAGTTGATCCATATAAAAAGAAGAAGTAATCCACTTTCCATCACTACTTAGCCAAAAAGCTCCATTAGCAGAATGTCCTGCTGGTAAAATTGCCCCTCTATCTTTTAGCGAGATTCCAAATACTTTACTTTCATTATTAAAAAGCTTTAATTCGTCACTGAAAGTTGTTGTAAGCATGTGATGTGGTGACATTTTTCCATCAGCAGATACTACATCTGTATTTTTTTGATCACAATCACAAACAGTATGCATATCACCATCTCCAGCACAATAAATATATTCTTCAGAGTTCTTGTCATACCAATCATTTGCTATAATTCCATGTACGGAGGGTGTTGTTCCTGTATAGATACTCGCATGTCCTGGTCCAGTATAAGTTGGTACATATCCGAACTGTGCATTCCTAAAAAAATGACCTTCATTTATAAGTCTTTTAAAACCATCGTTTCCAAAATCATCCCAAAATCTGTAGATGTAATCATAACGCATTTGATCGACTACTATCCCAACAACCAGTTTTGGTTTTTGTAAATCATTTTTTGTATTAATTTCTAAAGAAATAGAAATCCCTTTTTTTCCTTTCTGTGAAAAAGATTGAAACCCTGTTATAAGTACTAAGGATATTAGTAGTATTTTTTTCATGTATTTCTTTTTTTAATTTTAATTACAGCAAGCGATAAAATTATAGCTACAAGTACATCTGCAATAGGTGGTACTTGAGGCCAAACAAAATTCCAGATTACAACTAATACGAGCCAACCAAACCAAAGCCAATCAAAATCTTTTATTTTCATTTTATAAATATAATATACTAGCAAACTTACAAATAGTCCCCAAAACATACCACCCAAAATATCAAAAGGATAATGAACACCTAAATACACTCTGCTAAAGCCAACTAGTACTGCCCAAGAGAATAAATGTACAAACCCCCAATAATTTCTAAAAAGTAATGCAATAAAAAATACAAGAGAAAAAGAGTTCGCCGCATGCGAACTAATAAAACCAAACGGACCTCCACATCCATCTACTATTCTTATTCCTTCTAAGGCATAACAAGGTCTTGCTCTTTGAAAAATTTCTTTAAACAAATGAACTGAGCCAAAATCTGCTAGAAAAATTAGCAAGCCTAAGGATAGTAATATTTTAATAAAGCTAACAGAAAATTTACTGTAGAGCTTGTATAGTATGAAAAGATAAAGCGGAATCCAGAACCATTTTGAAGAAATGAGAATCATTAATCCATCCATTTGTTCCCATCCTGAAGAATTAATTAATCTGAAAAAATATTCATCTATTTTCTGCAGATTTTCCATTAGTCATTTAGTTTTTTCCAGATTAAATCTTTGAGTTCAGTTATTCCTTGCTGTGCTACTGAAGAAATGAATAGAGCAGGAAGGTCAGTTGGTAATTCTTCTTTTATTTCGGCTATCAATTCTTCATCCAACATGTCTGATTTACTAATTGCAAGTATCCTATCTTTATCCAATAATTCAGGATTATATTTTTGTAATTCCCCTAAAAGTATTTTGTATTCCTTTGCAATATCATCCGAATCTGCAGGAACCATAAATAGTAATGTGGAGTTTCTTTCAATATGACGCAAGAATCGTAATCCTAATCCTTTCCCTTCTGAAGCGCCTTCAATTATTCCTGGAATATCTGCCATAATAAATGACTTATCCCCTCTGTAGGAAACAATTCCTAAATTTGGCACTAAAGTTGTAAAGGGATAATTAGCTATTTGTGGCTTTGCAGCTGAAACTACTGAAAGTAAAGTTGATTTTCCAGCATTTGGAAAGCCTACTAAACCAATATCTGCTAATACTTTTAATTCTAATACAAACCAACCTTCAACCACATCTCCTCCTGGTTGTGCGTATCTTGGTGATTGATTAGTAGGGGATTTAAAGTGAGAGTTTCCTCTACCTCCCATACCTCCTTTAACTATAACATGCTCTTCTGCTTCTTCAGTGATTTCAAATAGGACTTCTCCTGTTTCAGCATCTTTTCCAATTGTTCCTAGAGGAACATCAATATAGCTACTTTTCCCATCTTTCCCAAAACTATGATTTCCAGTTCCTATTCCTCCATGTTCCCCAAAAATGTGTTTTTTGTAGCGTAAGTGGAGTAGGGTCCACATTTGTTTATTTCCTCTAATGATTATGCTTCCACCATGCCCTCCATCACCTCCGTCAGGGCCACCTTTAGCAGTAGTTTTATCTCTCAAAAAATGAGATGAACCGGCACCGCCTCTACCTGACCGGCAGAAGATTTTTACATAATCAACAAAGTTTGAATTTTTAACTCTCATTTAAAGATTGTCAATAACAGAGTTTAATTTATGAGCAATATCTTCTACACTTCCTAAGCCTTCAATTTCTGAAAGTTTTTCTTGATTAGCATAGAAATCTTTTAATGGAGCTGTTTTATTATTGTATTCATTAATTCTATTGGCAATTATACTTTCGTTTTTGTCATCTGCTCTTCCTGAATCTTTTCCTCTTGCGAGTAATCTTTTTATAAGTTCTGCATCTTCTACTTTTAATGAAAGCATTGCAGATATTGATGTTCCTTTATCAGACAAGAGATTATCTAAAGCATTAGCTTGTGCTGCTGTTCTTGGAAAGCCATCAAAAATAAATCCGTTTGAATTTGGGTTATTATCTAATTTGGAAGATATCATACCGATAACTATTTCATCTGAAACTAAATCACCTCTATCCATAATCAATTTTGCCTCTAGGCCTAAGGATGTTCCTGCTGTAATCTCTCCTCTTAAAATATCCCCTGTCGATAGGTGTACTAAATTATATTTATCAATTAACAGGTTGGATTGTGTTCCTTTTCCAGCCCCAGGAGGACCAAATAATACTAGGTTTAACATGTTCTATTCTTTTAGTTTATAAATATGTGGCAAATTACGACCAATTTCGTCATAATCTAGGCCATATCCTACAACAAAATCATTTGGGATTGATTTTCCTATAAAGTCAATCTCAATATCTTTTTTATAAGCCTCGGGCTTAAATAATAATGTAGCTACTTTTATATCTGCTACTTCTTCTTTTTCAAGTAATGACATTATTTTTTCTAATGTAATTCCTGTATCAATGATGTCTTCTAAAATTACAACATTTCTGTTTCTAATATTTTTACCTAATCCAATTAATTCATTTACTTTACCTGCAGTTTCAGTTCCTAAATAGGAGGAAAGCTTGATAAAAGATATTTCACAGTTTGGGATATTAATTTTTCTCATGATATCTGCTGCAAAAATGAAAGATCCATTTAATACGGCAATAAAAAGAGGATCTTTAACTCCACTATTGTTAATCTGATTAGCCATTGAATGAACTATAGATGAAATTTCATCTTCTGATATAAATATCTCAAATATTTTATCTTTTATATCTATCTCCTTAGTCATTTGATATTCTGGTGATTTGTAATGTTGTATTGCTAGATGACCCTAAATTATGATATATAAAATTATAAGTAGGGAATGGTGGAGGATTTCCAATATATGAATTGATGGAATTAAATCCTGAGAAATTTGGGGCAATATAAGGATTTGCCTGATCATAATAAGGGCTAATTGTCCCTGAACCGCGCTCCAAAGCAAATACACCAGTAGGCATTAAGTCATAAGTCACCCCAGGAGAAATAAAAGTGCTAACTGAAGGTAAAAACGAATCATTATTCCAAACATTTGCTTGTAATTGACTTGCAGGAAATCCCGACCCTAGAGATGGTATATTTCCCCATGGGACACCAGTTGCTGGATTAATACCACTTGGTTCTGAACCAGGTATAAGATAAAATTCTATATCATTTCCGGGAGCATCCCATCCAAATCTAACAATACCATCGTCATATAAAGGCTGTTGATTTACCTTAAAATCTTGATTTGTAGCAAATGTAATATAAAATGTTTTACTTGTGGCAGCACCACCAAATACACCACCACCATATGTATTTATTGTTACTTCTCCAGTACCTACGTCTGGACTAATAAATACTCCAACTCCTGCAACTATTCGAGATACTCCTCCTCCTGAATAAAGTGCATAAGGAACACTCATAAATGCTGTGGTTCCCATATCTACAAGACCCCCTCCATAATTTACCTCTACTTTTAATAAATGATTGGAGGCTCCCCAATTAATAGAATCAAATGCTACTGAACTACCAACAGATGTTGCTGTTCCCTGTCCTATAATGGCTGTATATAAACCATAATCATTAGTAGATACTGTGTGGGTTTCTTGCCAACTGATACCTGTATTTGTTGTATCTGCAATATCTGATATAACAGAAAACTGAATCGTTAAAGTTTGATTCATCAATATATCGCCATTAGCATCTCTTGCAAGGGCTTGATAGTTGATTCCTTGTGGGACATTCTGAGCAAATGAAACTGCACAAAATAGTATGCTTAGTAAAGTTGATAGTATTTTTTTTATTTCCATGTTGATGAATTAATATTTATTTTAGTTGTTTCTTCAGATATTATCTTAACTGATTTATAATTTGTTTTATTTTCCTCATTATATTTCCTATGAGCATTATCACATAAAGGCAGTGTATTACTTAGTCCACATGAACATATACTATATTTTCTTCCTTTATGTATTTTTATTTTTTTCATTTTAATTATTGCTCCAAACTTTTCTTAAAGTTAATTGCTCAGCTGTTGCATCTTCTTCTCTAATTAGTTCTAACAATTGATAATAATTTCCAATAGCTAAAGGTATTGCTTTTTCTGAGAACTTCTTTTTTATTGTAAATGTAACTTCATCTTTACAGTCTTTTAAAATATCTGAAAGCTTTCCTTCTATATTCTCTCCATTTATTTTTGTAATTTCATCTTCAGGAGCTATTTTATTTTTATCTGTTACAGAGTTTGGCTCTACTTTCTTTATAATTACTTTACCATCCTCTTTTACAGCAACTAAACCAAAATATTGTGCAGAAAGGTTAGGGTTTTTCTTTTCTTTTAATTCAATACCTACAACTGCTAAAGCAGTTTTTAAAGTTGGGATGTAATCCTCAGTTCCATAAATATGATTTTCAAAAATCTCAGCAACTTTTAATCCTCCAAATGCTACACAGATATTTCTAAAATCATCTTCAGTATATCCTTTATCTTTTTGAGCAAACTCTTCATACAACTCTTTCATTACAGAATGTAAACTATTCCTTCCATCTGTATTTCTTATAATCTCTAGATCAACCATCAGCATACAAAGAGCCGCATCAGGGTAAATAGATGTTTTCCTATTAGGAGAGCCTAATTTGTAACCATCTAACCAATTATCAAAACCACTATCGGCAACAGATAAATTATATCTTCCGTAGTTAGTTAAGTGCCTTTCTAAATTCTGATTCTGAGTTTTAATAAACTCTTCCCAATTAAATACTCCAGAATTATAAAGCATCATATCTCCCATGTAGGTAGTGACACCTTCGGCAACAAATCCGGTTCGAAAGTAATTTTCCTTAGTGTAGTCGTATGGATACATTTCTACTGGCCTGATAGCCTTTATATTCCAAGTATGATATAACTCATGCGAACAAACTCCCAATAAATCTTCATATCTTTTGTCCATTATTTCGTTACCAGGCCCTAAAAGTAAAACAGTATTTTTGGTATGTTCCACACCATGATAACTTCTGTAAGGAGTGATTTGAAAAAAGTAATGATATTCATCAACAGGAAATTCGCCAAAGTGTTTTATTTGACTTTTTGTAAAAGCTGTAAAATCTTTGTTAAGTTTCTCCCAATCAGGATTGCATTTTCCTTGAAACCATATGTGAAATGTGATTTCATCAACTTCATAAGTTCCATGCTGTAAACTATCTGAACAAATAATTGGCGATTCTGCTAACAAATCATAACCTTTTACTGTTAAAGTATTTTCTTCTTGCTTCATAGAGGAAGCAATTTTATAAGTGCTAGGTATTTCTAGATTTAAAGTATAGCTTTCTTCTTTCCTACCAACAATATAAAACATACAGTGTACAGGGTTTATATACAATTGATGTTCATCTAAATAACAGGATCCTGCATCTAATTGATTAGAATAAAAGTTATAGGTAATCGTAACTTCCATTGCATCTTCAGAAATAACTTCCCATAAATCTTTTGTGATTTTTTGAAAGGCAAGTGAGTTGTTATTTTCGTCAAAGGCAGCCCATTTTTGGATGTTTTGCGAAAAATCAGCAAGTTCGTATCTTCCAGGACGCCAAGAAGGAAGTTGAAACTGCATCTTATTTGCACCATTTGTTTTGGCAGTAAATTCAAAATCCACAAAATGTCTGTGTGGATTTGAATAAGAAATATAGTAATTTATCATCTTAAAGAATTTATTTACAAACTTACAAAATTTAAGTTTTACACCACTTTCGATTGATGCAGATACTGATTAATAAATTTGAACTAAACGAAAGAGAGATAGTTGTTAAAATTACTAGTGTTTGTGAATGTTATTTTGGAAAGTCTTAAAGCCTTGAAAAAAGATGTATGAACGATATCTCAGTTTAAGATGTTTTATCTAATATTGTATTCTTAAATATGAATTTAAAAAAATAGTAAAATGAACTATGATGTTATTGTATTAGGAAGTGGGCCTGGAGGATATGTTTCAGCTATCCGTGCGTCACAATTAGGATTAAAAGTAGCAGTTATTGAAAAAGAAAGTTTAGGTGGAATTTGCTTAAACTGGGGATGTATTCCAACTAAAGCATTATTAAAGTCAGCTCAAGTGTTTGAATACATTAATCATGCTGAAGATTACGGAATTACTGTAAAAGAGGCGCATACTGACTTCCCTGCAATTATTAAAAGAAGTAGAGATGTTGCTGATGGAATGAGTAATGGAATAGCATATTTACTTAAAAAGAATAAAGTTGAAGTAATTTATGGTTTTGGAAAAGTAAAGCCAGGAAATAAAGTAGCTGTTACTGTTGATGGAAAATCAACTGATTATTCAGCAAAAAATATTATTGTAGCAACAGGAGCTAGAAGTAGACAGCTCCCAAATTTACCTCAAGATGGAAAAAAAATTATTGGGTATAGAGATGCGCTTGTTTTGAAAAAGGCACCTAAAAAAATGGTGATCGTTGGTTCAGGAGCAATTGGTGTGGAGTTTGCTTATTTTTATAATGCAATGGGTACTGATGTTACTGTTGTTGAGTTTATGCCAAATATTGTACCTATTGAAGATGTTGATATTTCTAAGCAGCTACAAAGATCATTCAAAAAGTCAGGAATTAAAGTAATGACTAACTCTTCAGTTGAGAAAGTTGATACTAATGGTTCTGATTGTAAAGTCCTTATAAAAACTAAAAAAGGAGAAGAAACTATAGAATGTGATGTGGTTCTTTCAGCTGTTGGTATTGTCGCTAATATTGAGAATATAGGATTAGAAGAAGTAGGAATTAAAACAGAAAAAGGTAAAATTATTGTAGATGATTACTATAATACTAATATAAGTGGATATCATGCAATTGGTGATGTATTGCCAAATAATTCACTTGCTCATGTTGCCTCTGCTGAAGGAATTACTTGTGTAGAGAAAATTGCTGGTCAGAATCCTGAGCCAATTGATTACGGTAATATTCCTGGATGTACTTATGCTAGTCCAGAAATTGCATCAGTAGGAATGACTGAATCAGCTGCTAAAGAAGCAGGATATGAAATTAAAGTAGGGAAATTTCCTTTTACAGCATCTGGAAAAGCATCTGCAGCAGGACATAAAGATGGTTTTGTAAAAGTTATTTTTGATGCTAAATATGGAGAATGGTTAGGTTGCCATATGATAGGATATAATGTTACAGAATTGATTGCTGAAGCAGTAGTTGCTCGTAAATTAGAAACTACAGGGCATGAAGTATTGAAAGCGATTCACCCTCACCCAACAATGAGTGAAGCCGTTATGGAAGCAGTTGCTGATGCTTATGATGAGGTAATACATATTTAGAGATTACTGCTGATGACGAGTAATTTTGATATAAAAAAGCCAAGCAAATGCTTGGCTTTTTGTTTATAATTTTTTTATATTATAATCCAAAAGCAGATTTCACTTCTTCTTGGCAATCTAATTTCTCCCAAGTAAAAGTTTCTACTTCAAATTCTTTTTCTTCTTTTCCAACTAAAAATTTAACGATTTTAGTTTCAGATTTTCTTCCCATGTGTCCATAAGCTGCAGTTTCTGAATAAATAGGATTTTTTAACTTTAAACGGCTGATAATTGAAGCTGGTTTCAAGTTGAAGCAAGGCATTTCTTTTACTATTTCAGCAATCTCACCATCTTTCAAATTTAATTTTGAAGTTCCATATGTGTCCACAAAAATTCCCATTGGCTCAGCTACACCAATAGCATAACTTACTTGTACCAATATACGCTCAGCTACACCAGCTGCTACTAGGTTTTTTGCAATATGACGAGTAGCATAAGCTGCCGAACGGTCAACTTTACTTGGGTCTTTTCCTGAAAAAGCACCACCACCATGTGCTCCTTTCCCACCATAGGTATCTACAATAATTTTTCTTCCAGTTAATCCTGTATCTCCGTGAGGGCCTCCAATTACAAACTTTCCAGTAGGGTTTACATGGTATTTTTCTTCTCCAAATAAAGCCGAATTTTCAATAGATAACTGTGCTTTAATTTTTGGGATCAATAAGTTTCTTACATCAGATTCAATTTGTTGTTGCATTGGTTTTTCATCTGCAAAATCATCATGTTGCGTAGAAACAACAATATCTGTAATTCTTTTTGGGGTATGGTTATCATTGTACTCTAAAGTAACTTGGGACTTGGAGTCTGGGCGCAGGTAAGTCATTTCTTTTCCTGCTTTACGAATCGCTGCTAATTCAATCAATATTTTGTGAGAAATATCTAAAGCCAATGGCATCAAATTTTCAGTTTCATTTGTTGCATATCCAAACATCATTCCTTGGTCACCTGCACCTTGCTCTTTATTCAGACCTTCTCCCTCAACTACTCCTTGTCTAATATCAGCAGATTGTTCGTGTATTGCTGAAATAACACCACAACTATCAGCATCAAATTGGTATTCTGATTTTATATATCCAATCTTACGAATTACCTCGCGCGCTACTTTTTGCACATCAACATAGCCTTCTGTTTTTACCTCTCCACTTAGTACTGTTAGTCCTGTAGTTACTAGTGTTTCACATGCTACTTTTGAGTGGGGATCTTGGGCTAAAAAATTATCTAATAATGCATCCGAAATTTGGTCTGCTACTTTGTCTGGGTGTCCTTCTGAGACGGACTCTGATGTGAAATAATATGACATCTTCTTAATTTTAAGTTTAATTTTTATTAAGGAAGATTTGGCGAATAAGCGCTAAAGGAAATACTGTTTTAGCATTTTTTTCAGTGGTTGCAATAGGCCAAATCTATCCACTTTACTTTGCAAATTTATAAAATTTTATAAAATTGCTGTTATTTTTATTTTTTATTTATTGGGTATTTTTCTAACTAGTTAATTTCCTAAAATGTTCTTCTAGGTCAATATTATTTTTCTGAAAATTGGAAATTAATTTATCATCTATAATTTTACCTTTATTGATAATGATTACTCGATTACACATTTTTTCTACTTCTTGCATTATATGTGTGGAAAGTAGTACAGTTTTATCCTTTCCTATTTCTTTTATCAGATTTCTTATTTCTAACAATTGATTAGGATCCAAGCCTGTTGTAGGTTCATCAAGAATTAAAATTTCAGGATTGTGAATTAGGGCTGCAGCCAAACCAACTCTTTGTTTAAATCCTTTTGAAAGTTCATCTATTTTTTTGTTTTGTTCAGCGGTTAAACCTGTTTGCTGAATAATTTCAGTAATCCGAGTATTAAGATTTTCAACTTTATAAATTCTACCAACAAAAGTTAGGTATTCTTTAATGTACATGTGAGTATAAAGCGGATTGTTTTCTGGTAAGTAACCAATTTTTGCTTTTACTTTTAAGTTTTGTTCTAAAGTGTCCAAATCACAAACTTGAACTTTACCACTGTCTTGTTCTAAATAGCAAGTTATAATTTTCATTAAGGTAGATTTCCCAGCTCCATTAGGGCCAAGGAATCCGACTATTTCACCTTTATTCAGCGAAAAGGAAACATCATTCAGAGCTTGTTGTTTTCCGTAAAATTTATTGACTGTATTAATGTTGATTGACATGGCGTAAAGATAAAAAAGAGAAAAGAATTACTCTATAATAATTTTCTTTTCTACACTTCCATCATTGTAGATGTAGAAAAGGGTTTGGTTCTTAACACCATTTATTTCTCTACCTAAAATATCTGTTATTTTAATCAAATACCTATTATGAATGTCAGATATATTTAATATGTCTGAAATAATAATGGTAAAGTTAATATTTGCAATACTATCACATCCAGATGAATTAATTAAGGGGTAGGAATAATCTCCTGATGACAATAAATTTAAACCATTCCAACTTACACTGATATTTGAAAAAAGTGTATCATATGATGCTGAATCATAATTACAACTTCCATCATTAGTATTTACTTGTGGATTATAATTACATGCATATGGATCGGTACATCCTAAAATTTCGTAACAATTTCCTTCCAAATTATTATCTATCCATGATAACCTATTCCCAATCCATGTTTTTAAAAAATTAAGTTCGTCCTGATAAGTACTCCCAACATAATAATTAGGCCAAACATAAGTCCCTAATGTTGCCCACTGTTGAAAATTTCTTTGCTGTGCATCATCTAAATATATGGCTACGCTATCAATAAAGTTAAAAATCGAGTCTTGATTAAAACTCTTTTCTCGTAAATATTCCCATCTACATTTAAGTTTATTCTGATATAATGTATCATCCAATAGTCGTTCAAACCAAAAAGGATTATTATCTCCACAGCCACCATCTACTTCCCATCCTGATATACCTCCTCCATCGCAATAGTCAGCATTTCCAAATGCTAAATTAAAATCCCAAAATGGACCCATAGTTAGTTTACCTCCTTTACTTTCTTTATCTTTATGCATATATGTACTTAACCTGTATCCATCAATATTTTTTGAAAGTTCATTTATTATATAAAAGTCAATAAAAGAATTTACATCTATATATTTAGCATATCCAATAGAAGTGTCAGTAAAATTAGGTCCATTTAAAGCATATTCAAAACTATCTACATATTGTTCAATGTAATTTAACTGCTGAGGTTGTAATGCATTAGCTTCAGGATAATGATACTGAATATATAACATCCCTCCACCAATATTAGGAAAGTCTGAGAGCCAGTCTAAACCACCTGTTCCTGTATACTTATCTACTTTGATTATATATCCTCCAGTTAAACTATCTCCTAACAAATCATCAGCATCTAATTTAGCAATATCAACTCTATCCTTATCTCTTTTTATTTTTTCCATTAATATATACACACCTTTATAATCCCCATTTATGACTAGTTCACAATAAACAGTTCTTGGCGTATAATGACCCATTTTCCTTCCTAAATCAAAAGTTAGAAAATTACGCATTAAGGCTTTATCTGAATAAGGAGCGTATAATATCCAGTCATTTTCTATGGGCATACCCAAAAGTGAAATATTATTATTGTTTCCCATTGAATCTTGAGTTTCTAATGCATAAGGTTTTTTAGGGAAGGATTGTGAACTGCTTCCTCGGTATTCTATGCTAATTTTGCCATTGTAATCATTAAATGGATCATTTATTGAGTTAATAGTTCCAAACCCATTGTCAATAATCCCCATATCACAGACAATTCTTGGGTCATCCATGATGTTTTGATTATTAGTATTGATTACAACAATAGGAAGATTTGATGTTGTAAAAATAAGAGGAGGTTGAAACCAGGAAGGAGTAGGTAAATAATTAGTAGTTGAAGTATTAACGCCTAATGATAGAAATATACGTGCTGTTAAATCTGAAGAAGAAATATTATCATTATGTACTTGTACGGACAACACATTATTGCCTTGTAGTAAGATATTATTTAATAGTTGTGTATTGATAATAAATTGATCAGGATTACCTCCTTGATACATTTGGGCTTCATGAAGCGAAGATGATCCTTGAGTATATAATGGGTGATCACCAATACTTCCAATATTTGACCTTGCAATCTCAACATTATTCAAATAAGCAACAAAGGCATCATCATAATCAATATGCAGAACTGCTTCAGAAATTTCGGAAGTATCATTGATATTAAAAATATTTCGTAAATAAAGTGATATTACTGGATTGATAATAGTATTGTCATCTCCATCACCATACCCTACACCTCCAATACCTTGTAGCCAACTAGAATCATTAAAAGCTAATTTTCTCCAGTTAGTATCTGGCTCAAAATTGCCTTCCAGATATTTCCAAGAATTATCTTCAAAAACTACGGTTTCCCAATGATTAATATTTTGTGAAAGCAATAGAAAAGGAAGGCATGTAAATATTAGTGTCAGTTTTTTCATTCAATAATAATTTTCTTTTCTACACTTCCATTGTCATAAATATAGAAGAGGGGATTATTATATGTAGCTATTGTATTTCTACCAAACACATCTATCATTTTTATAAGTTTCCTTTTTTTATTTATTTCACTAATAGCAGAAGGAATCGGGCAGTAATTTCCATCAGGAGCTAGTTGAGGTAATTTGTATTGTGCATCTGTAATTAAACTAAACATTAATACATCCATGGATTGTAAAAGATTAGCGCTGTACGCTTCCCATTCATTTGCAATGCCAGAAGCAGTTTGAGGGCTATCCAAGATTCCCATATTACTTACTAAAGCCCAATACATGTATTCAATCACCATGCATTCATAATCACAAGTTTGATCATCATAATGATACCAAGCAGATGCAGGATAAGGGTTTGGAATTGTCATAAATTGACCTCCTCTGGCGGCATCCATAGCTGTTGACATTAGAGATGAATTAGGTCCCAAGCTAAAAGCACTTGAATAAACGTTGGTATGTCCAACGTGATTGATTGTATGCATAATTTCTTCAACTGTAGCATCACTTCCCCAATGCCCTGTTTGTGAAGGGTCTATTTCATCATCGAATAGCACTGCACTTACGCCATCCCCATTATAATTATATTCAAAGGTATTCATTGCTGAATTTCCATCTTGAAAAAATAACGGCATTAATGCATTTTTATTAGTCAGTTGAGCTGCAATTAAAGGGTCGTCAACAATTCCATCTTCATCATTATCCAAAAGCTCAGCTGCAACAGCTGCGGCATGCTTTACTTTAGCATCTGAAATAGTATTTTCCGCATAAATATTAAAACAACCTAACACATCCACATATTTTGTAAAAGGAGAAAGAGCTAAATCATTAGGATTAGGATTAGCTTCAATATTAAAACAAACTGTATTTTGTGCAATTCCTAAAAGAGGGAGAGAGAACAATAAAGCTAGTGCTTTTCTCATAATTAATAGTTTTTATTATAGGCAAACATAAGAAAAATCTAATTGTATATTTGCCACAATGATTGGAGTGGTTATAAAAACAACTGGTAAACGCTATAACGTTAAAACGGATTCAGGAGAAGTAGTGCAATGTCGTCTTAAGGGTAAATTTCGTATTCAAGGAATTAAAAGTACTAACCCAATTGTAGTTGGGGATAAAGTTGAGGTTATTAAAGAATCGGAACTATGGATGATTATTAAGTTATATGACAGAAAAAATCATATCCTTAGGAAATCAGTAAACCTAAGTAAGCAAACTCATATTATTGCTGCTAATATTGATCAAGCGCTTCTTATGATAACCTTAAATAGTCCAGTTACTACTACTGGATTTATTGATCGTTTTTTAGTGGCCGCAAATGCTTATGGAACTGAAGTAATACTTTTATTTAATAAAGTGGATTTGCTAAGTGATGAATTGAAAATTCAACATGATAAAATAAAGAAAGTGTATGAAAATATTGGCTATACTTGTTTCGCTACTTCTGTTATTAATGATGATTTATCTGAAATAAAAGAAGTAATGAAAGGAAAGTTGAATATGATTTCAGGGCATTCTGGAGTAGGTAAATCTACACTAGTGAATTATTTGCAACCTGATTTGCATATTAACACTAAGGAAGTTTCTGACACACACATGCAGGGGCAGCATACAACCACATTTTCTGAGTTACATGAGCTTGATTTTGGGGCATCTATTATTGATACCCCGGGAATCAGAGGGTTTGGTCTTGTTGAATTAGAAGCAGCTGAAATAGCTAATTATTTCCCTGAATTTTTTGCATTAAAATTAAAATGTAAATACCATAATTGTATTCATAAAAATGAACCTCAATGTGCTGTGAAGTCTGCTCTAGAAAACGGAGATATTGCTGCAAGTAGATATAAAAATTACTTAAATATGCTTGTAGAAGAAGAAGAGAATTTTAGAACAAATGATTATTAACTTATGCGTGCCGTAATCCAAAGAGTAGAAAATGCATCAGTTGTTGTTGTAGAAACAGAAATTACAAAAATTAATCAAGGACTTTTAGTTTTGTTAGGGATTG
The DNA here is from genome assembly GCA_905181635.1 of uncultured Flavobacteriales bacterium. Classification (GTDB taxonomy): domain Bacteria; phylum Bacteroidota; class Bacteroidia; order Flavobacteriales; family BACL11; genus UWMA-0277. The sequence continues at coordinate 271,617 of CAJIYM010000003.1, read as the reverse complement.
AAATTGAAGATACTAAAGAAGATGCTTTTTGGTTAGCAAGTAAAATTGCAACACTTAGAATTTTTTCAGATGAAAAAGGAGCGATGAACAAGTCTATTATTGATTCAGGTGGTGAAGTAATTGTTGTGAGTCAATTTACTTTACATGCTAAAACTAAAAAAGGAAACCGACCCTCATATCTAAAAGCAGCAAAACCAGAAAAATCAATTCCTTTATATGAACAATTAATAAAGGACTTATCTGCAGCAATTGGCAGGCAAGTGGAATCAGGAGAATTTGGTGCTGATATGAAAGTTAGTCTTATTAATGATGGTCCTGTAACTATACTAATTGATACAAAAAACAAAGAATAATGCATATTACAGAATTACAAGAGCAAGTTGATGTTTGGATAAAAAAATATGGAGTTCGTTATTTTAATGAGCTTACTAATATGGCAGTCCTAACAGAAGAAGTGGGAGAGGTAGCGCGTATAATTTCTCGAAAATATGGGGAGCAATCCTTCAAAGAAACTGATCAGAAGGATTTAGGTGAGGAACTCTCTGATGTATTATTTGTATTACTCTGTTTGGCAAATCAAACGGATACTGATTTACAAAAAGCATTTGACAAAAAGATGCAGCTTAAAACAAAGAGAGATGCTGATAGACACCATGGTAATAAGAAGCTAAACCTTTAACTATATTGTAATTTTGACTCCAGCTCTCATCCATCTTCCTGGCTGAGGTATATTGCCAAAATCAAGATATTCATTATCAAACAGATTATTTACTTCCAAGAACATTGTGCTGTTGTTAAATACTTTGTATGATAATCTAGTTGAAATTAACCAAAAAGGAAGATATTCAACTTCTTCTTTGCTATGAAAATCAGTGAACCCTCCTTCTCTGTCCTGATGGGATGCCCTCCAGTCAATTCTTAATTTATTGTTAAGATTTTGACTTGCAGTTAATGAGAAATTTGATTTTAAATGATCTAGAACATATCTAGATTGAAAGCCATCTGAATTTTTGTCAGATTCATTTATTGCATAGTTAATACTTAAACTTGAAATTGGCAGATTAGTATTAAACATCTTATTGATATCAATTTTAGAGTTTAATTCATATCCTATCGTTGTAAGTTGATTAAGGTTCTGAGTTCTCCAGATACTATCTCCGTTTATTAACACCCAATCGATCATATTTCTCCCTTCTCTTTTGTAGTAAGTAAATGTAGTCTTATGTGAACGGCCATTCCACTTTAGACCGATTTCTTTATTGATAGAATATTCAGGCCTAAGATTAATATTACCTGTATCAGTAGGGGATTTGTAGTATAATTCTGTATAATTAGGAGTCCTCATTGATTTGTTGTATGAAGTGAATAATTTAATATTACTACTAACATTATATAATATGTCAAATCCAGGAAAATATTCATTTCCATATTCAGAATCAATATTCATCATAATTCCTGCAGATATTGCTAAATCATTTAAGTCAATATTTTTTTCTATAAAAAGATTTGTTGTTGTTCTACTTGCTCCTTTATAATAAAAGTTATCAATATCAATTTCAATTGGACTTTCAAGATCATTTCCTAAAACATTAGAGATAATATTGTCAGTTCTTATTTCCATACCTATTACATTGGTTCCTGTTTTTGTTTTCTGTATCACATTCATATCAATACTAAATACATTTGTTTCATGAAAGTTGTGATACCAAGATGGATTTTCTCTAAACAAGATAAACTCATCATTATGTTTTCTCCATGAAATTTTATTATCTAAAGTTATCTTTCCTTCTTTTCTAAGTTGTAATGAGGCGAAAGTAGTTTGTGTTTTTTCAAATTGATCAGGGTATTTTGGTGTATAAAAACTGAATGCTCCAAACTCTTTGTTAGTGTAACCTGCATTAAAGAGTGCATTTATTCCATCAATATTTGCTTTTGCTTGGTAATAGTAGTTTTTTATTTTGTAATCCATCCCTAAAATATATCCATTACTTTCTTTCTGGTTTACTGAAATATTGTGTTTTAGATTTCTAGTAGAAGTATGGTAATTAATACTTCCGCTTTTAAATTCATTTTCGCCAGTACTAATGCTTATAGAATTAGCCATATCAGATTTTGTAATAATATTTATAGCTCCTGTGTATGCGTAATTCCCAAAAACTCTACTTGCTCCTCCAGTAATTATTTCAATCCTTTCAATTTGCTCTAAATTTACCGGTAAATCCATGCTATGATGTCCTGTTTGAGGGTCATTTAGTTTAATGCCATTTAACATGACAAGTACTTGCTCAAAGGAACCTCCCCTCATGCTAATATCCGCTTGAACTCCCTGTCCTCCTCTTTGCCTTACATCTACATTCATTGCATATTCCAATAAATCTTCAATAGTTTGTACAGGTGCATTTTCAATTTCTTGCTGGCTAATTATTTGAATATTAGTAATGCTTCCTTCAGTTTGTGCTCTGTTTGAAGATACAATAACTTCATTCAGAGTTTTCTTGAATGAATTTTGTGCATTTGTTGTCATTGCAAAACCTATTATAAATGATATGATTATTATTATTTTCATTTTAGTTGTATGTAATTGTAGATGATTGTTTATATGCTCTTTTGCAAAGATATAATTATTTACAAATAGGAAATAGGGCTTGTTAATTTTTCATGCCATCTGGAATTCCATATGAATATATTATTTCAATTTTGTTTGATAAGGACATAGTTCCAGGGTTAATTCCTGGTTCGTTTTGTGGAATTGTAAGGCCTAGTTTTGAATAGTAATTTTTCCAGACAATTAATGTGTCATTTGTCTCTGGATGTAAAAATGTCATTGGTTTTAGTTTGAAAATAGAATCTTTTTCAAATGCTTCAAAGATTAATTCTGAACAATAATATAAGTTGTTATTCATTATAAATGCTTCATCATACTCTATTCCTACTTTGCTTTTAGCATAAATAATTGCATTTTTAATTGTATATTGAAATTCATCTTTTAATCTTCCTGCTATTATTTTAGATTTTCCTTCTGTATCATAAGAACGACTAAAGAACGATTTCATGTCTGTTAAAACAACTTTTGGTGGAATAGCTTCTAAAATTTTAAGAGTATCATTATCTAAAACTACTAAGCCTATATGTGAGAAATTAGCATCTTTGTATCCTGGTGTTACTAATTCAATCGCATCACAAAGAGGGGAGGAGTCTAAATCTTGAAATAATAAATCACCCTCCTGCAATTCAATTTTTTTTTGTAAACATGAACTTAGAAGAATACTGCAAAAAAGTGTTATAAAAAAGTGATTTTTCATTTCTCAAAAGTAGCATAAAAAAAAGAGGACTACAATGTAATCCTCTTTCTAAATTTAATGCTTTTAAATTAATCAGCTAAAACAATAATTTTGTTTTGTTTCATTTCAATTACACCACCATTTACTGTGAAATTTTCAGTTTTTTCTTCAATAGTAATTACTCTTATATTTCCACTTGTTAAAGTTGAAATAATAGAAGCGTGATTATTGAGTACTTCAAATTCACCTGATTCTCCAGGGAATTTCACTGAAGAGACTTCTCCGTTAAAAACTTTTTTTTCTGGTGTTATTATTTCTAATATCATTCTTTAATTATTTTACGTCAGCTAACATTTTCTCTCCTTTTTCAATTGCTTCATCAATTGAACCTACAAGATTAAATGCTGATTCAGGATATTGATCTACTTTACCATCCATAATCATGTTGAATCCTTTAATTGTGTCTGCAATATCAACCAAACACCCTTTTAAGCCTGTAAACTGCTCAGCAACATGGAAGGGTTGTGATAAGAATCTTTGTACTCTTCTTGCTCTATGTACAGCTAATTTATCTTCATCAGATAACTCATCCATACCCAGAATTGCAATAATATCTTGTAATTCTTTATATCTCTGTAGTAACTCTTTTACGTCCTGTGCGCATTTATAATGCTCATCACCAACCACTTCAGGTGATAAAATCCTTGAAGTTGAATCCAATGGATCAACTGCAGGATAAATACCTAATTCAGCAATTTTTCTTGAAAGTACAGTAGTTGCATCTAGGTGGGCAAATGTTGTAGCCGGAGCAGGATCAGTTAAATCATCAGCAGGTACATATACTGCTTGTACAGAGGTAATTGATCCGTTTTTAGTTGAAGTAATACGCTCTTGCATTGTCCCCATTTCTGTTGCTAATGTTGGTTGGTAACCTACAGCTGAAGGCATACGGCCTAGTAATGCAGAAACCTCAGATCCTGCTTGAGTAAAACGGAAAATATTATCTACAAAGAATAGAACATCTTTTCCTTTTCCATCTCCTTCTCCATCTCTAAAGTATTCAGCAATAGTAAGGCCAGAAAGTGCAACTCTTGCTCTTGCTCCAGGTGGTTCGTTCATTTGTCCAAAAACAAATGTTGCTTTTGAATCTCCTAATTTTGATTTATCAACTTTCGATAAATCCCAACCTCCTTCTTCCATTGATTTGTTAAAATCTTCTCCATAATTGATGATTCCTGACTCTAACATTTCTCTTAGTAAATCATTTCCTTCACGTGTTCTTTCTCCTACGCCAGCAAAAACAGAAAGTCCACCGTGCCCTTTAGCTATATTGTTAATTAACTCTTGAATTAAAACTGTTTTCCCAACACCAGCCCCTCCAAATAAGCCAATTTTACCTCCTTTTGCATAAGGCTCAATTAAGTCAATAACCTTTATGCCTGTAAATAACACCTCAGTAGCCGTTGATAGATCTTCAAATCTTGGTGGGTCTCTGTGTATCGGCAACCCGTTAGTGCTATCTAAGTTTTCCATTCCATCAATAGAATCTCCAATTACATTAAATACTCTACCTTTAATATTATCTCCAATAGGCATTTTGATGGGTGATCCAGTGGCAACTACAGTAGTTCCTCTACTAATACCATCTGTAGTTTCCATAGAAATCGCTCTTACTGTGTCTTCGCCAATGTGTTGTTGACATTCTAATACTAATTTTGTTCCATTAGCTCTTGTAATTTCTAATGAGTCATATATGTTAGGTAAACCAGCTTCATTGTTTTCGAATGAAACATCAATTACAGGGCCAATAATTTGTGATACTTTTCCGGTGTTTTTTGACATTTTTATATCTTTTAAAGTCGTTAAAATACTTAATTTAAATCGGATGCAAATTTACTATTTTTAAATTGTATTGTGCTAATATTAATGGGTTTAAATTAATTGTTAATTTTGAACACTTTTTCAACATACCTAAAATTAAAAAATAAGTGAAAGTTTATCATTCAATAGACCAGTTTCCATCAGATATTAAGTCAGTATTAACTTTAGGCACTTTTGATGGTGTGCACAAAGGACATAAATATGTCTTGAAACGTATGAATGAAATTGCTAAAAATGAAGTTGGAGAAAGCGTTTTGCTTACTTTTTATCCACACCCTAGGCATGTTTTACAGCCTGAGGATCAAAAGCTCAAATTGTTAAACACGATTGATGAGAAAATAAAAGAATTAGAAAAATCAGGAATACAGCATTTTATTATTCATGAGTTTACAAAAGATTTTTCAAGAACAAAATCAGTTAATTTTATTAGAGATTTACTCGTAAATAAATTGAAAATGAAACATATGGTTGTAGGATATGATCATCATTTTGGAAGGAATAGAGAGGGGTCTTACAATGAATTGAAAGAACTTTCAGAATTATATAATTTTAAACTGGAACAAATTCCACCACAAGATGAGTCAGAAGTTACTGTCAGTTCTACAAAAATAAGAAAGTTGTTATCTAATGGATCAGTAGAGAAAGCAAATGCTTACTTGGGATATAATTATTTAATAAATGGTATTGTAGTTAAGGGTAATGAAATTGGCCGAACAATAGCTTATCCAACTGCTAACATTCTGATTGAAAATAAGTGGAAATTAATCCCTTGTGATGGTGTGTATATTGTGAAAGTATTTTTGAAAAATAAGCAGTATTTTGGTATGTTAAATATTGGTAATAAACCAACCCTCAACAATAGTAAGCATTCTTTAGAAGTACATATTTTTGATTTTTCAGATGATGTTTATGATTCTGATATAAAAGTTGAGTTTTTAAAGAGAATTAGAGATGAAAAACAGTTTGACTCTTTAGAAGATTTGCAAGGTCAGCTAAAGATTGATGAAAATAATTGTAAAATATATTTGGATGTCATAAATGAAAAGAATAATGTCTTTGATTAAATTATGAAATTCCGATTAAGCTTCTTTATTTAGGCATTATAATATCTCCAGTTTAGCAAACTTAAGTAATAGTTGCTTTAGTCCAATTCCACTGAAAAATACCCCTGCTTTTTTGTCAGCTCCTTCTCCTGAAACAGTCAATACTTCGCCTTCTCCAAATCGGGAATGTTTCACTTTCATTCCAGATTGTATTTTGCTAAGATCACTTTCATTTATTCTAATGTTTTTTGCTCTATTGATATTTGTTAAGTTTTTAGGCGCTATGAATTTCTTTGTAACATTAGAGTTTTCTTGTTTCTTAAACTTAGTTTTAGCATGAATTTTATAAGGACTAGACTCATTTTTATTTTTTGGTGTAATTTCATGTTTTTCTAGAAAGCTTTCGTCTAGTTCATTAATAAATCGACTTGGTTCGCAATCAATATACTGTCCCCATTTAAATCGAGATGAGGCAAAAGATAAAAATAATCTTTTCTCAGCTCTTGTTATTGCAACATAGAAAAGACGCCTTTCTTCTTCTAAATTCTCTTGACTTTCACCGCTCATCATACTAGGGAAAAGATTTTCTTCCAACCCTACAACAAATACATATGGAAATTCTAATCCTTTTGCCGCATGAACGGTCATTAAAGTTACTTTATTAAAATCTTCCTCAGTTTCTTTGTCTTGATCTGTCAATAAGGCAACATCTTCCATGAAATCAGGTAATTTATTAACTCCTTTTTCAGCAGTTTCACTAAAATCCTTTATTCCATTTAACAACTCCTGAATATTCTCAAACCTACTGACACCTTCAGGAGTTTTATCAGTGTACAAATCGTTAAATAATCCACTTTGTTTTGCAATTTCTTCCGCAACAAGATAAGCTTCTTTTTTTCTAGTATTTATAATGAAGCTGTTAATCATGAGCGCAAATTCTTTAAGCTTAATTTGCGTTCCTTTATTTATATTAATTTCTATCTCATCTAAATTATTGATAACCTCCCAAATACTTTTATCATGTTCGTTAGCAAAAACATTAAGTTTTTGGATGGTTGTTGCGCCAACACCTCTTGCTGGGTAATTTATAATTCTCTTAAAAGCCTCCTCATCATTTGGGTTAATTGCTAAACGATAATAAGCAAGTAAATCTTTTATTTCTTTTCTTTGGTAAAACGAAAGTCCACCATAAATTTTGTAAGCTATGTTTCTTTTTCGTAATGATTCTTCAAAAGACCTTGACTGAGCATTTGTTCTGTATAAAATTGCAAATTCTTTATGCTGGGCTTGTTCGCGCATTTCAATATCGCCAATTGTGTTTGCAATCAATCTTCCTTCGTCATTGTCTGAGCCTGTTTTGCAAACAATTATTTTATGGCCTTTACTGTTGTTGGTCCAGATATTTTTCTCAAGTTGTTTTTCATTATTTTTTATTATGCTATTAGCCGCCTCAACAATAGTGGAAGTAGATCGATAGTTCTGTTCTAGCTTATAGGTTTTGAAGTCAGGGTAGTCTAGTTTAAAGTTGAGAATATTTTGAATATTAGCGCCTCTAAATGCATAAATACTTTGTGCATCATCACCAACAATACATATGTTTTCGTTAAGGGCAGCTAGTTTTTTAATGATCAGATATTGAATGTGATTGGTGTCCTGATACTCGTCAATTAATATGAATTTGAATTTCTGCTGGTACTTTAATAAAGCATCTGGATGATTGTCTAGTAGTTGATATGTTTTTAATAATAAATCATCAAAGTCCATAGCTGAAGCTTTTTCACATCTTTGAACATATTTTTGATAAATCCTTCCGAATTCTGTTCGCTTTGCAATTTTATCAGTTTGTAATAATTCTGCTTTATTTGCGTATCCAACAGGAGTAATGAAGTTGTTTTTTAAAGAAGAAATTCTATTTCGGATAACGCCAACCTTATAAATATCTTTATCTAAATTTAGTTCTTTTATGATACTTCTCACTAAACTTTTGGAATCATCAGTGTCATAAATTGTAAAATTGGAAGGGTAGTTTAATTTATCAGCTTCAAAGCGTAATATTTTTGAAAATACTGAGTGAAATGTACCCATCCATAGACTCTTTGCATTGTTTTGTCCTACAATATTTTCTATTCTGTTTCGCATCTCTTTGGATGCTTTATTTGTAAAGGTTAATGATAAAATATTGTGTGGATTAACTCCAGTTTTTAGCAAGTGAACAATGCGATAAGTAAGGACTCTTGTTTTGCCTGATCCTGCACCGGCAATTACCATTAAGGGACCTTTAAGGTGTTGTGTAGCTAATTTTTGTTCTGGGTTTAATTTTTGTAAATAGTCTTCCATAATATTTTTTCGAATTTCAAAAGTACGTTTATATCTAAATTGAATGCCGCTTGTTTGTATTTTTTTTGTGATAAATAGATTATTAATTTTATTGATATAAATTGGTTTAGCTATTGCATTTCCTTTTTTGCTGTTTGAGTACCTAAGATTGCAGAAAAATACTATCGATTTAAGCTGATAATTTTGTATTTTTGTAGAAAATACGAATGATATGAAAAAAATTATACTATTAATAGTTGTGTTATTTGCTTTTGTTAATACTCATGCAACTCACATTATGGGAGGTGAAATTACATGGGAATGTATTAAAGATCCTAATAACCCAGATGTTGGTAAGTATATTTTTAGAATGAAAGTTTATCGTGACTGTGATGGTACTACACTTTCTACTTTTTCACAGACAATAGATGTTTGGGATGGTGGGGTAAATCCAATATCCAACATTAGTCTTGATTATGTGTCTAGCACTGATATTTCACCTCCAGGGGACGCCGTTAATAGCGGTAATGCCTGTTTGGATTGTAATACAAATCCTGTTGGTGCAGTTGAAGAATACCTTTATGAATCACAACCTATTGCTTTACCAGGAACTCCTCCCGCTACGGGCTGGTTTTTTACATGGGATTCTTGTTGTAGAAATGGAGCAATATCTAATTTAGTTATACTTACTCCAGCTAATCCAAGTGAGGGATTTACTCTAAGAGCTTCTATGTTTCCTTTTACAGATGCTAATGGAAATATTTTGCCTGCTGACCCATGTTATGATAACTCTCCAAAATTTAATGAAAGTCCTAAAACAATTATATGTATTGGTTATTCTTTTTCTTACACACCAAACGCTTCTGATTTTGAATTAGATAGTTTGTCATATTCCTGGGATGAACCTTTAGATGACATTGGTTTTGGAACAGCTTATAATCCTGGCTTAAATCCTTTGTCTATTCCTTTTGTTGCACCTTACACTTTTAATAATCCTTTACCAGGAGGAGTTACACTTAATGCGCAAACGGGAGAGATTAATTACGCATCAAATATAGCTGGTAATTTTTCTTCAGTAATTAGGGTAGATGCATTCAAGTGTGGTCAAAAAGTTGCTTCAATTTACAGGGAAATTCAGTCTGTTCTAATTGCCTGCCCTATTTTGCCTAATGGAACCATTAATCTTCCTCCTATTTTGAACACTTCTCCACCCTCTGTATTTTTTCAAAGTGTTTCAGCAGGAGACCTAGTTACATTTAACATTACTGCTAGTGATAATGATTTATATGCTAATGGATTATCGCAAGATATTACTCTTGAAATTTCAGGAGGACAAGTATCTGATGATTATATTACGAATACTCTTTGTGATAATCCTCCTTGTGCTACTTTTGTTAATACTTCTGGTTTAGCACCTCCAATAACCGGGCTTCAACTTGTAGAGGGGGTTTTTGAATGGCAAACGGCTTGTAGCCATGTTGCCACTGATGCCGGTTGCGGGATTACTTCTAACATATATACTTTTGCAATTAAAGCTTTTGATGATTTTTGTCCTGCTAATGCAATTACAATTGCAACTATTACTATTGAAGTTTCCGCAGCTGATTCTTTACCTGCTCCTGATTTTGAATGTGCTTGGGAATCTCCTAATGGAGATGTTACTTTTAATTGGAATTCAAGTGTTGGTGCTAGTTCATCAACAGTCTATCATATTTATGGATCTGAAAATATTGGAGGCCCTTACACTATTTTATCTGATGTTAGTTACCCTTATGAATCAGATGTAGTTCCTGCCTCATCTCTTGTTGGAGGTATTAAATACTTTTATTTAACTTCAGAGTCTACATGCGCTGAGAATTCATTATCTTCCGATACCATTTCACCAATTTATTTTTCAATTTCAAATACTAATATAAATTGTTGGGACGATACAGATGGCTCAGTACAAGTTTCCGTTGAGGATTATACTAATGTATTGCTTTATGATTTTTATTTAGACGGTGTTTTAAATACTAGTGCTCATCCATTAGATACTTTTTTTAGTAATGTAAGCGCTGGATCTCACATTATTACTGTTGTTGACAACTCTTCAGGGTGTTTGTTGGAAGTTCCAGTAACTATTTCGGCTCCTGGATTTCCTTTACAGGCTTTAGCTTCTTCAGAAGTTGCTGTTTGTTATGGTGGTAGTTCTGGCTTTGTTGTTGGTTCTTCTGCTGGAGGTACACCTGGTTATATTTATTCTTGGTATGAGAGTGGTAATCCTGTTAGTTTTAGTGATAACGATACTGCTATTGGTTTGATTGCAGGTAGTTATTATTTATCTGTTGAGGATGCAAATGGTTGTGACACATTTACTAGTGTTAATATTATTGAGCCTCAGGTTGCCTTGCAGGCTTCTGCTCAGATATTTGGTATTCCTTGTAAGGGGGATAATACGGGTATGTTGGTTGGAGATGCTGGAGGTGGTTGGGGTCCTTATGCTTATTATTGGTTAGATTCTCAGGGGGATACTGTACAATCTTCATCTAGTTACATCTTTCAGCGCGATACTTTATTTGATTTATTTGCAGGTATTTATGTATTACATATTTATGATGTTAGGGGATGTTTTGTTGATTATACTTTTAATGTTCCAGAGCCTTCTAATGCTTTAAGTATAGATAGTTTGGTTCTTGTTGAGGGTATAGCTTGTTATAGTGATAGTGTAGGTAAGGCTATTTTATATGCTACTGGTGGTCAGGTTAATTATGCTTATTTATGGGATAATGGAGAGACTTCATCTATTGCTGATGGTTTAACTTCTGGTTATCATTCAGTTACTTTATCAGATGATTGGGGTTGTGAGGTTGTTGATAGTATTTATATTTCTGAGAACCCTTTGATAGAATCTGATTTAACTAATATTCAGAACGTTAGTTGTTATGGCGATGCTGATGGTATTGCTACTATTAGTTCAGTTGGAGGATTTTCTAGTGTGTACACTTATTTTTGGAGTCAAGGTCAGCAGACTGTTGGTGTTAATTTAGATATAGCAGTAGGTCTATTACAGGGTAGTTATTTTGTAACTACTAGAGATATTTTAGGTTGTGAGGTTGTTGATAGTATTTATATTTCAGAGCCAGAGCCTTTGAGTATGGAGGCATTTGAGTTGGATCAGATAGATTGTTATGGTGCTAATGATGGTTTAGCAGCAGCAACAGCAGTAGGAGGTACATTGCCTTATGTTTTTGATTGGGATAATGGACAGTGGGTAGGTGATACGATTAATACACTAACTCCAGGTTTACATATAGTTGTAGTTACAGATGCAAAAGGGTGTAGTGCAAGTGATACAGTATTTACTCATGAGCCTACAGAATTAATGATTGAGATAGACGATACTCAAACAATATTACCTTATTGTGTTGGTGTTAATACCGCTAGTTTATCTGCTTTTGCCTATGGAGGGACTCCAGGCTATACTTATGTTTGGGATGACAATTTAAATTTACCACAAACAACTACTACTGCTAGTGCTTTATTGGCAGATAATTATAATTCATCTGATAGTTCTTATACCATTACTGTTACAGATACGAAGGGATGTATCGCTAGTGCAAGTACTGATACCTTACGTGTTTATTTAGAGAGTATGGATGCAAGTGTTGCCTCTTTACATCAATATTCTAGTGGTGGTTTGGATAGTAATGAAGTAAGTTGTTTTGGTTATAATGATGGTGGTGCACAGGTAACCGCTTCTGGAGGCCATGCACCTTATGCTTATCAATGGTTTGGAGGTTCTTCTGCTACTACAGCTACAATTAATAATTTATATTCAGGAGTTTATTCAGTAACCATTAGAGATACAAATAACTGTATGGTAAACAGAAGTATTGTTTTATCTGAGCCTTCTAGCCTAACCTTTAATATTTCCGTGAGTACTTCAGAAAGCTGCTTAGGTGCTTGTGATGGTACTATATTGATTGATAGTTTGTCAGGAGGAGTTGCCTTATATACTGCTTTACTTACAGATAATCAGACAGGATTTATTACCTCTCATTCTATTACAGCAAATAATTATATATCAAATGTTTGCTCAGGGGATTATACAGTTGCTTTAACAGATATTAATAATTGTCCTTCCTCTGTTATTGCTGGGGGTGTAAATCAGCAGGTAGTTGATTATGACACTTACACTGTAGCTTCTATATCTATTTTAACGGATACTATTTGTAATGCTTCTTCAACAGGGGTGTTAACTATTTTAAATCCTAACTTGAATCCGGGTTACAGTTACAGTTGGGAGAATATAAATAATTCAGGAGTTGTTATTGGATCAGGTGTTCAGGTAGATAGTTTAGTGGCAGGTATTTATGTTTTATTAGCTAATTATAATAATACGCTTGGCTGTAGTGTAAGTGATACTTTAGAGGTTGTAGAGTATTCAGCAATAACGAATACTGTTACAATAGAGCACGTAGATTGTTTTGGGGAAAGTACGGGTAGTATATTGGCTTCATCTTCTGGAACAATACCTCCTTATAGTTATACTTGGAATTCAGGTCAAACATCTGCATTAGCGAGTAATTTAACTGTAGGTGTTGATACACTAACAGTTACAGATGGTAATGGTTGTGAGCGTGAGTTTACTTATAGTGTAACAGAGCCAGAAGCATTAAGTGTGAATATTACGGAGAGTTCATATGTGTTAACTTCAGGGATTCCATTAGGAGGTACAGCACCATTCTCATACTCTTGGAGAGAACAGTCTAATCCATTTGTTTCAATAGGTACTAGTGTAACATATATTGTTGCTAATTATGGTGTTTATTATGTTGTTGTAACTGATGGGAACGGATGTACTGTAGAGTCAAACATTTTTGATAATATATCAACAGGTGCTGGTCAATTATCTTCTGGGATAGCTTTAAGTATTTATCCTAATCCATTTAGAGAAGAGACGACAGTTGATTTTGGGAAACAGGTAAAACAGGCAAGTATTAAGTTAGTAGATGTGTTTGGTAAATTAATAGAGGAGTATAATGTTATAGATACAGATAAACATATCCTAAAAAGAGAAAATAAAGCAAGTGGTATCTACTTTATAGAAATTGAAGTGGAGGGAATTAAATTGTTTTATAAAATAATAATAGAATAAGTTTATTAAAAATTGATTGTTGCTAAATATTACCCGCTAAATAAGTACTTATTAATATAAGCGTATATTTGCAAAATTGTTAAAAAGTTAAAATTGAAAAATGAAGAATAAATATATCAGTAAAAATATGAGAAATAAATTATCCAAAAGTACCGATAGAATCAAATCGTTACTCTTTATGTTTATAGGACTAGTATTTTCAATTACAGCGAAGTCTCAGGATTGTCAAATTATTGATAGCGCAATTGTAACTGATGTTCGTTGCTATTCAGGAACAAGTGGGGCAATAGATTTAGTATTATTAGACAGTACAGGTCTTTATGCTTATGCTTGGAATACTACTGACATAGTTCAAGATATTACAAATTTGCCTACAGGTGTTTATAATGTTACAATTACAGATTTGGTAAACCCAACTTGTTTTCAGGATACCTTTTATACAGTTAGTCAGCCTCAAGACTCGTTGAGTACATTAATTACCTTGTATTCAAATGTTGATTGTTATGGAGACTCTTCAGGTATTGCATATGCGGAGAATGCTATTGGAGGGACATTTCCATACACTTATTCTTGGGATAATGGCCAAAATACGCAATTAGTGATTAATTTATGGGCAGCAAATCATGTAGTTACTGTTACTGATACAAATGGATGTACGTTTCAATCTTCTATTGAAATTATAAATTCTCATCCTCCTATTACAGGAGTTGCTGATATATTGAATCAAGTTTCTTGTTTTGGATCCTGTGATGCAAATGTTCAATTTTCATCAGCAGGTGGTATTTTACCTCATATTTATAGCTGGGATATCGGACAGGTTTATTATGGAAGTGGTCCTGATACTGCTTTTAACGTCTGTTATGGAGGACATGATGTTTTGATTGAGGATGCAATTGGATGTAGAAAAACGATTACATTTACTATTACTCAACCCGATGAATTATTTGCTAATGCAATTGGTAACGGAGCTCCAATTCCAGGTCAATTACCAACTCAGCCAGTGCAATGTTATGGTTTTAATGATGGTACAGCTTTTGCATCTGCTACTCAAGGGACATTAGGATATACTTTCGTGTGGGATAGTATTAACGGACCTACTGGTCAGAATATTGATAGTTTGAGTCCTGGAATACATACCGTTTATGTTACAGATGCAAATGGGTGTACAGCATCTGACACTGTATTAATTACTGAGCCTACTGAGTTAGTAGTTGATATAATTGATAGTTTAGCTATATATGCATATTGTTCTAATACTTTTTCAGGTGAATTATGTGCAATTGCTAGTGGAGGAACTCCAGATTATGCCTATGCTTGGAATGACGTATTATTGCAAACTACTGCTTGTGCATATAATCTTCAAGCAGATCAGTATACGATTACAGTCATGGATGAAAGAAATTGTATTGCTCAGGATAGTTTTGATTTAGATTCTATTACAAACAGTATGAATCCAGATTCAGTGATTATAACAGGAGATTCAGTATCTTGTTTTGGTTTATATGATGGAGCTTTAACTGCTACTAATGTTGTAGGAGGTTTACCTCCTTATTCGTATAGTTGGAATGGTCCAAATTCTTATACGGGAACAGGTAATATTATCAGTTCATTGTATTTTGGAAGTTATGCGGTGGTTATTGAAGATGACAATGGTTGTGAAATAACAATTGGTTCATATTTGAATCAACCAACTCAATTACAATACGATATTTATAATACAGTTGATGCAACTTGTTTAGGTGCTGAAAATGGACAATTTTGGGTTCATGTTAATGGCGGTACAGGAGAATATTATTATGATATTTTGGAAGCCAATACATTCCCTATTCCTTTAGTAAATCAAGTTTTAATAATAAATGATTCATTGATCTTTAATTTAGCAACAGGTACGCATTCAATTTATATTACAGATGATAATAATTGTGAGGGTGCAGTAACTTTTGGTGCTGGTACTCCAGGTTTTGAAAGAGATATAAATGCTTCATTAGCAATACCTGACCCAATTTTAGAATTAAATGCTTCAACTTGTTACAACACAAATAATGGTACAGGGCAGGTGCTAGATCCTAATCCTTTATTTACTTATACTTGGGAAAATGATAACGCTGGAAATCCTTCTGGATCAGATATTAGTAATGGAGCTGGCACTTACTTTGGCGCTTTTTCTCCTGGAGATTATTGGTTAGTTACTCATTATGCTGATAGCAGTTCTTTTGGAATTCCATATTATGGATGTGATAACAACTTTTCATTTACCATTCTGCCAGGATCAACTCCAATTATAGATGGAGAAAATATTACAAACGTCAGCTGTTATTCTTTAAATGATGGTGAAATAGGTTTGAATATTTCTGGTGGAACATCTCCATATGATTTGCGTTGGGATACAACTAGCGTTTATCCAAATGGATTAATAGATAATACTAATGGATTATATATTTTATCCAATCTTACTGCAGCAACTTATGCGGTTGAAATTATTGATGCGCAGGGTTGTATTTTTACGCAATCTTACGAAGTAACAGAAAATGCATCTATAATTAGTGATATTACTCCAACTCATGTTAGTTGTTTTGGTTTGAGTGATGGTGAAGCAATTGTAAATCCCGTTAATGGTTCGGGAACAATTAATTATTTGTGGAGTAACGCTCAAACAACTCAAAATGCAACTGGTTTATCTTCTGGAAATTATACGGTTATAGTTACTGATCTTCAAGGTTGTACTTATACTGATACTATTGTAATCTTACAACCTAATGCTCCAGTAGCTTTAGTTGAAGTAGATTCATTATATTATGGTGATTTTGATGTGAGTTGTAATGGCGCTTCTGATGCTTCAGCTATTGCTACAGGGTCAGGTGTTTCTTTTGTTTGGACTGATGCTTTAAATAATATTGTAAGTAATGAGCAACATACTCCTACAATATTAAGTGCTGGTATATATACCGTTACATCAACTGATGCAAATAATTGTGAAGGAAGTGGCATAATTGAAATTACTGAGCCAACTTTACTTAGTATTTTTGTTACAGAATCAAACCCATCTTCTAGCTACCAAGTTTCTTGTTTTGCTGCTGCTGACGGGTGGGCGGAAGTAACAATAGATGGTGGAGTTGAAAATAATAATGTATTTGGATATGATATTTCTTGGCTAAGTATGTCTTCAACAGGATCTATAAATACAATTATTGGAGATACTATATCAGATAATTTGTCAGCAGGATTTAGTTATACTGTTAGTGTAAATGATGCAAATGGTTGTAATGATGTTGCTACAACTGTTGTTTATACTGAGCCAATTGAATTTATTGCACAGGTTACTACTATTAATTATGCTGGTCCATTTCATGGTCCCAAAAAAATTAGCTTCATTGATTCAACTATTTCTTTAGAATCTTATGGCTTTGAATGGATTTGGCAGAATGGTTTAGCAGAATATTTTAATGGAGTAAATCAAATAGATAATGAAGTCTTTGATCATGAGTTTGATGAAGATGAGTTAGGGATTAATAATGTTTTTGTAATGCTAACTAATGAAGTTACAGGTTGCCAAGATTCTGTCGAATTCATTATTGAAGTTCAAGGTGTACCCGAAGTTAAAAATGTATTTACCCCTAATCAAGATGGAATTAATGATGAGTTTTTGTTCTTTGAATATGCCATGGGAATAGTAGATGTTCAAATCTTTAATAGATGGGGTCAATTAGTATATACATGGGTTGGGTCCGATAAATCTTGGAAGGGTAAAGGTATTGATGGGAAAGATTTACCAGAGGGTGTTTACTTTTATGTTTTTGAAGGAAAGGGTGTTGACGGTTATTATTATGATAAGAAAGGTTCAGTAACATTATTAAGGTAAAAGAAATTAAGATAAAACAAAATTACGCTTTATAACGTATTGTGGTTTCTAACGATATTACCTAATTTTGATTATAAAATAAAATATTAAATTATGAAAAGAGGGCTATTTTTTTTGGTGATATTATTAATTGGTTATAATTCAGTTAACGCACAGATTATTATTTCTAATGACACTTCAGTGTGTGGTAGCTATCAAGATACTTTATATGCTTTAAGTGCTAATCAGAGTTCAATGTCAGTTGATGATCAGCACGATGTACTAGTTCCGATTGGTTTCACCTTTAATTTTTATGGTATTCCGTACACTTCTTTAGTGGTTTCTGGAAATAGTTATATTACTTTTGATGGTACTCAAGCTAGTGCTTATTCCCCCTGGAATATTGGTCAAGCAATACCTAATCCTGGTGGATTGCCTGAGAATGCAATAATGGCACCTTGGCAAGACATAAATACAGGAATTGGAGGAGCAGTTTATTACGGTATGATTGGGATTGCGCCAAATAGAAAATTTGTTGTAACTTGGTGTGCTGTGCCAATGTTTTCTTGTACCTCGGATTTATATACAGCGCAAGTTGTTTTGTATGAAGGGTCTGATAAGATTGAAATGTTTCTTCAAGACAAGCCTTTATGTACTGGTTGGAATGGTGGTAATGGAGTTCATGGTTTAGTAGATGCTACATCAGCTAATTGGGATATTGTTACTGACCCTACACTTGCTGCTCCAAGAAATTTTGGTTTACAATGGACAGCAACTAATGAAGGTTGGGAGTTTTTACCAAATACACCAGCTAATTCATATACCATTAATACAATTGCTTATGTTCCTGTTGTTGCTGGATCAAATACTTGGACTGATGCGAATGGAAATATTTTAGGTACAGGCCCAACATTACCTGTTAACATATCATCATCAACTACATATTTTGCTTCAATTGTAGGTTCTTGTGCTTCTGGTATTCTTTCTGATTCAGTTGTGATAACTGTTTCAGCTTGTTTTAATTTAGATTTAACGACTACTCAGGCTTCATGTTTAGGTGATGATGCAACTATAACTTGTAGTCCAGATACTCTTCTGCCATTATGGAATGCAGAATTACTTGATATGAATGGTTCTTTAGTTCTATCTGCACTTAATCTATCTGTAAGTAGTTATACTTTTACAGATTTATTTCCAGGAACATATATTGTTAATGTTGCTGCTGGAATAAGTAATTCTCAGGATACAATTGTTGTTGGGCAAATACAAAACCCTGTTTTAGTTAATTCTTTCCCTATTGGTGTAAATTGTTACAATGGTTCTGATGGACAAATTAGTATTTTGGCTGAAGGTGGTCTCAATGATCATTATTCATATTTTCTAAATGGAACTCTTAGTCTTAATGCTTACCCTTTAGATAGTTTATTTGAAAATCTTTCCGGTGGCACCTATATTATTTCAGTGGTAGATGATAATGATTGTATGATGCGAGATACGGTAATAGTTTCCTCCCCTTCTTATCCTTTACAGGCTTTAGCTTCCTCTAAAGTTGCTGTTTGTTATGGTGGTAGTTCTGGCTTTGTTGTTGGTTCTTCTGCTGGAGGTACACCTGGTTATATTTATTCTTGGTATGAGAGTGGTAATCCTGTTAGTTTTAGTGATAACGATACTGCTATTGGTTTGATTGCAGGTAGTTATTATTTATCTGTTGAGGATGCAAATGGTTGTGACACATTTACTAGTGTTAATATTATTGAGCCTCAGGTTGCCTTGCAGGCTTCTGCTCAGATATTTGGTATTCCTTGTAAGGGGGATAATACGGGTATGTTGGTTGGAGATGCTGGAGGTGGTTGGGGTCCTTATGCTTATTATTGGTTAGATTCTCAGGGGGATACTGTACAATCTTCATCTAGTTACATCTTTCAGCGCGATACTTTATTTGATTTATTTGCAGGTATTTATGTATTACATATTTATGATGTTAGGGGATGTTTTGTTGATTATACTTTTAATGTTCCAGAGCCTTCTAATGCTTTAAGTATAGATAGTTTGGTTCTTGTTGAGGGTATAGCTTGTTATAGTGATAGTGTAGGTAAGGCTATTTTATATGCTACTGGTGGTCAGGTTAATTATGCTTATTTATGGGATAATGGAGAGACTTCATCTATTGCTGATGGTTTAACTTCTGGTTATCATTCAGTTACTTTATCAGATGATTGGGGTTGTGAGGTTGTTGATAGTATTTATATTTCTGAGAACCCTTTGATAGAATCTGATTTAACTAATATTCAGAACGTTAGTTGTTATGGCGATGCTGATGGTATTGCTACTATTAGTTCAGTTGGAGGATTTTCTAGTGTGTACACTTATTTTTGGAGTCAAGGTCAGCAGACTGTTGGTGTTAATTTAGATATAGCAGTAGGTCTATTACAGGGTAGTTATTTTGTAACTACTAGAGATATTTTAGGTTGTGAGGTTGTTGATAGTATTTATATTTCAGAGCCAGAGCCTTTGAGTATGGAGGCATTTGAGTTGGATCAGATAGATTGTTATGGTGCTAATGATGGTTTAGCAGCAGCAACAGCAGTAGGAGGTACATTGCCTTATGTTTTTGATTGGGATAATGGACAGTGGGTAGGTGATACGATTAATACACTAACTCCAGGTTTACATATAGTTGTAGTTACAGATGCAAAAGGGTGTAGTGCAAGTGATACAGTATTTACTCATGAGCCTACAGAATTAATGATTGAGATAGACGATACTCAAACAATATTACCTTATTGTGTTGGTGTTAATACCGCTAGTTTATCTGCTTTTGCCTATGGAGGGACTCCAGGCTATACTTATGTTTGGGATGACAATTTAAATTTACCACAAACAACTACTACTGCTAGTGCTTTATTGGCAGATAATTATAATTCATCTGATAGTTCTTATACCATTACTGTTACAGATACGAAGGGATGTATCGCTAGTGCAAGTACTGATACCTTACGTGTTTATTTAGAGAGTATGGATGCAAGTGTTGCCTCTTTACATCAATATTCTAGTGGTGGTTTGGATAGTAATGAAGTAAGTTGTTTTGGTTATAATGATGGTGGTGCACAGGTAACCGCTTCTGGAGGCCATGCACCTTATGCTTATCAATGGTTTGGAGGTTCTTCTGCTACTACAGCTACAATTAATAATTTATATTCAGGAGTTTATTCAGTAACCATTAGAGATACAAATAACTGTATGGTAAACAGAAGTATTGTTTTATCTGAGCCTTCTAGCCTAACCTTTAATATTTCCGTGAGTACTTCAGAAAGCTGCTTAGGTGCTTGTGATGGTACTATATTGATTGATAGTTTGTCAGGAGGAGTTGCCTTATATACTGCTTTACTTACAGATAATCAGACAGGATTTATTACCTCTCATTCTATTACAGCAAATAATTATATATCAAATGTTTGCTCAGGGGATTATACAGTTGCTTTAACAGATATTAATAATTGTCCTTCCTCTGTTATTGCTGGGGGTGTAAATCAGCAGGTAGTTGATTATGACACTTACACTGTAGCTTCTATATCTATTTTAACGGATACTATTTGTAATGCTTCTTCAACAGGGGTGTTAACTATTTTAAATCCTAACTTGAATCCGGGTTACAGTTACAGTTGGGAGAATATAAATAATTCAGGAGTTGTTATTGGATCAGGTGTTCAGGTAGATAGTTTAGTGGCAGGTATTTATGTTTTATTAGCTAATTATAATAATACGCTTGGCTGTAGTGTAAGTGATACTTTAGAGGTTGTAGAGTATTCAGCAATAACGAATACTGTTACAATAGAGCACGTAGATTGTTTTGGGGAAAGTACGGGTAGTATATTGGCTTCATCTTCTGGAACAATACCTCCTTATAGTTATACTTGGAATTCAGGTCAAACATCTGCATTAGCGAGTAATTTAACTGTAGGTGTTGATACACTAACAGTTACAGATGGTAATGGTTGTGAGCGTGAGTTTACTTATAGTGTAACAGAGCCAGAAGCATTAAGTGTGAATATTACGGAGAGTTCATATGTGTTAACTTCAGGGATTCCATTAGGAGGTACAGCACCATTCTCATACTCTTGGAGAGAACAGTCTAATCCATTTGTTTCAATAGGTACTAGTGTAACATATATTGTTGCTAATTATGGTGTTTATTATGTTGTTGTAACTGATGGGAACGGATGTACTGTAGAGTCAAACATTTTTGATAATATATCAACAGGTGCTGGTCAATTATCTTCTGGGATAGCTTTAAGTATTTATCCTAATCCATTTAGAGAAGAGACGACAGTTGATTTTGGGAAACAGGTAAAACAGGCAAGTATTAAGTTAGTAGATGTGTTTGGTAAATTAATAGAGGAGTATAATGTTATAGATACAGATAAACATATCCTAAAAAGAGAAAATAAAGCAAGTGGTATTTACTTTATAGAAATTGAAGTGGAACAGAAAGAAAAAGTAATCTTTAAATTGATTATAAAATAATAATACAAACCCAAAAAAAGAAAAAAGGCGCTATTTGTTTAGTGCCTTTTTTGTTGGGTATAAAATTTGTCTTAATAAGGAAAAATATTAACCCCTGTTTGTTAGAATAAAATCAGGATTTATAAATAGGTAAAAATAAATGAATGTGATTTCAGTTTTGATCAATAAATTACTATATTTGCCGCCCATTTTAGTAAAGATATAATATGCCAACAATACAACAATTAGTAAGAAAAGGAAGGACTAATATACAGAAAAAAAGTAAATCGTTAGCCTTAAAAAGCTGCCCTCAAAGAAGGGGAGTATGTACTAGGGTTTATACGACAACACCTAAAAAGCCTAACTCTGCGCTTAGAAAAGTTGCAAGGGTGAGATTGACAAATGGTAATGAAGTAAACGCTTACATTGGAGGGGAAGGACATAATCTTCAGGAATACTCTGTAGTGTTAGTTAGAGGTGGAAGAGTAAAAGATTTGCCTGGGGTAAGGTATCACATTGTTAGGGGTGCTTTAGATACTTCAGGAGTAAGTGAGAGAACTCAGAGGCGTTCAAAATATGGGGCTAAGAAACCTAAGAAATAATACATAATAAGTAATGAGAAAGAAAAAAGCCAAGAAAAGAATTTTATTAGCAGACCCAAAGTTCGGTAGTGTAACTGTAACAAGGTTTGTAAATAATCTAATGTTAGACGGTAAAAAGAATACTGCATTTAAAGTATTTTATACCGCTTTAGATAGTATTGCGGCTAAAATTGAAGAGGAAGAAGCATTAGTGGTGTTTAAAAAAGCACTAGAGAATGTAATGCCTCATGTTGAAGTAAGGTCAAGAAGAATTGGTGGGGCAACTTTCCAAATTCCTCATCCTGTAAGGGAGGATAGAAGAGTTTCTTTAGGAATGAAGTGGATGATTACTGCTGCAAGAAAAAGAAATGAAAAAACTATGGATGCTAAGTTGTCAGCAGAATTGATGGCTGCTTTTAAGGAAGAAGGTACTGCTTACAAGAAAAAGCAAGATGTACATAGAATGGCAGAAGCAAATAAAGCGTTTTCACACTTTAGATTTTAATTAGAAATGGCTAGAGATTTAAATTACACAAGAAATATTGGTATTGCAGCTCACATTGATGCTGGAAAAACTACTACTACAGAAAGAATTCTTTATTACGGAGGAGTTTCCCATAAAATTGGAGAAGTACATGATGGTGCTGCTACAATGGATTGGATGGAGCAAGAACAAGAAAGAGGAATTACAATTACTTCTGCAGCAACAACTTTAACTTGGGGGTATAGAGGTACTGATTATCATGTGAATATTATTGATACTCCTGGTCACGTAGATTTTACAGTAGAAGTTAATAGGTCATTAAGAGTTTTAGATGGCTTGGTTTTCTTATTTTCTGCTGTTGATGGTGTTGAACCGCAATCAGAAACAAATTGGAGATTAGCTGATAACTATAATGTACCAAGAATTGGTTTTGTAAATAAAATGGACCGTCAAGGTGCTGACTTTTTAAATGTTTGTCGTCAAGTAAAGGAGATGTTAGGTTCTCACGCATTGCCTTTGCAAATTCCAATTGGATCAGAAGAGACATTTAAGGGTGTTGTTGATTTAATCAATTTTAAAGGGATTGTTTGGAATGAAGATGATCATGGAATGACTTTTAAAGAAGTTGAAATTCCTGCTGATATTATTGATGAAGCTAGAGATTACAGAGGTAAATTGTTAGAAGCTGTAGCTGAATTTGATGAATCACTAATGGAAAAATATTTTGAAGATGAAAACTCATTAACTGAAGCTGAGATTTTAGCAGCTTTGAGAGAAGCTACTATTTCTGGAAAGGTAATTCCTATGATGTGTGGCTCTGCATTTAAAAATAAAGGTGTACAAGCAATGTTGGATATGGTAATGGAAATTTTACCTTCTCCTCTTGATGTTGAATCAATTGTTGGGGTAAACCCTGATACTGATGCTGAGGAAAGTAGAAAGCCTTCTGTTGAAGCTCCTTTTGCTGCTTTAGCTTTTAAAATTGCAACTGACCCCTATGTTGGTCGTTTATGTTTTACAAGAGCTTATTCTGGTGTGTTGAATCAAGGTACTTTTATTTTGAATACGAGAACTGGTAAAAAAGAGAGAATTTCTCGTATTTATCAAATGCATGCAAATAAACAAAATCAAATAGATAGTTTAGAGGCTGGAGATATTGCAGCTTTAGTAGGTTTTAAAGATATTAAAACTGGAGATACTTTATGTGATTTAAAAAATCCTATTGTATTGGAATCTATGGATTTTCCAGACCCAGTAATTGGTATTGCTATTGAGCCTAAGACTCAAAAGGATTTAGATAAATTAGGAGTTTCTTTAGGGAAATTAGCAGAAGAGGATCCTACATTTACAGTAAAAACTGATGAAGATTCAGGACAAACAATTATCTCTGGAATGGGTGAGTTACACTTGGAAATCATTATGGATAGATTGAAAAGAGAATTTGGCGTTGAATGTAATGAAGGAGCTCCTCAAGTAGCATATAAAGAAGCAATTACGAGTGCAGTTGATCATAGAGAAGTATTTAAAAAACAATCTGGGGGTAGAGGTAAATTTGCTGACATAAAATTTGAGTTATCACCTGTTGATGCTGATTTTGAAGGTGAAGGTTTGCAGTTTGAAAATGCAATTAAAGGAGGTAATATTCCAAAAGAATTTATCCCTTCAGTTGAAAAAGGATTTAAAATGGCCATGGTTAATGGTGTGTTAGCTGGCTTTCCATTGAACACAATGAAAGTTAGATTATATGATGGATCTTACCATGATGTGGATTCAGATGCATTATCATTTGAATTGTGTGCTAAGATTGCATTTAAAGCAGCTGCAAAACAAGCCTCACCTAAAATTCTTGAGCCAATTATGAAGCTATCAGTTATTACACCTGAAATTAATATGGGAGATGTAATTGGAGATTTAAATAGAAGAAGAGGGCAAGTCGAGGGTATGGATGATAAAGGAGGTGCGAAAGTTGTTACTGCAAAAGTACCATTGTCAGAGATGTTTGGATACATTACAGATTTAAGAACAATTACATCAGGTAGGGCAACATCTACAATGGAGTTTTTTGATTTTATTGAAGCACCAAAGAATATTTCAGAAGACGTAATTAAGAAAATTAAAGGAGAATAATTAATATAACTATGGCACAGAAAGTTAGAATAAAATTAAAATCGTTTGATCATACTTTGGTAGATCAATCAGCTGAGAAAATCGTTAAGACTGTAAAAAGCTCAGGAGCAATCGTTAGTGGACCAATTCCATTGCCAACGCACAAAAAAATATTTACAGTTTTGCGCTCGCCTCACGTTAACAAACAGGCAAGAGAGCAGTTCCAATTAGCTAACCATAAAAGATTAATGGATATCTATAGTTCATCATCAAAAACAATTGATGCATTGATGAAGTTAGAATTGCCAAGCGGAGTTCATGTTGAAATTAAAGTAATTTAAAAAAGAAAAAGATGCCAGGTTTAATAGGTAAAAAAATAGGAATGACATCCATCTTCTCTGAAGAAGGTAAAAATATTCCCTGTACAATATTAGAGGTAGGACCCTGTAAGGTTACTCAAGTTAAAACAGAAGAAATAGATGGTTATAATGCTATCCAATTGGGTTTTGCTGATCAAAAAGAAAGTAGAGTTTCAAAAGCTGCTTTAGGTCATTTTAAAAAGGCAGATTCAACTCCTTTGAAAAAATTAATTGAATTTCCAGCAGATTCTGATGCGGTATTAGGAGATGTTTTAAATGTTGATATTTTTGAGGAAGGTGATTTTGTAACAGTAACAGGTACTTCTAAAGGTAAAGGTTTTCAAGGGGTAGTGAAGCGTCATAATTTTAGAGGGGTTGGTGATGCAACTCATGGTCAGCACAACAGATTGCGTGCTCCGGGTTCTATTGGTGCTGCTTCTTATCCCGCAAGAGTATTTAAGGGAATGCGTATGGCTGGTCAAATGGGTAATGAAAGAGTTAAAGTTGAAAACTTGCAAGTATTAAGAGTTTTAGCAGATAAAAATATGATAGTAGTGAAAGGAGCTGTTCCAGGAGCTAATAATTCATACATAATAATAGAGAAATAATGAAATTAGCAGTACATAGTATAACAGGAAAAGAAACTTCTAAGAAAGTTGATTTAAGTAAAGATGTATTTGGTGTTGAGCCAAATGATCATGCAATTTATTTGGACGTCAAGCAGTATTTAGCAGCTCAAAGGTCTGGTACTCATAAAGCAAAAGAAAGGTCAGATGTTAAGGGTAGTAGAAGAAAATTGAGAAAACAAAAGGGAAGTGGTGCAGCCAGAGTTGGTGATATCAAAAACCCATTGTTTAGAGGGGGGGGTAGAGTATTTGGGCCTCGACCACGAAAATATGACTTTAAAATAAATAAAAAAGTTAAGCGTTTAGCACGTAAATCTGCTTTATCTTACATGGCTAAGGATAAGAATATCATTGTATTAGAGGACTTCTCTTTTGATGCTCCTAAGACTAAATCTTATATGGATTTCTTAAATAACTTTGATCAGCTAGATAATAAAACGTTATTAGTGCTTGCTGAATCAAATAAAAATATATTTTTGTCATCCCGTAATTTAGGTAAGGCAAAAGTAGTAATAGCTTCAGAATTAAATACTTACGATGTGATGAATGCTAATAAATTGATGGTTATGGAATCATCAATCAACGAAATTGAGAAGAACTTTTAATCTTTAAGTGATGAGTATTATAAAAAAACCGGTAATAACCGAAAAAATGACAGACGCAAGCGAAAAATATAATCGCTTTGCTTTTGTTGTAGATAGAAAGGCAAATAAGATTGAAATCAAAAAAGCTGTTGAAGAAATGTTTGATGTAGCGGTTGATTCAGTTAGAACAATGGTTTGTATAGGAAAGAAAAGAGCAAGAGGAACTAAGTCTGGTATGATTGTAGGTATGACAGCTACTTACAAGAAGGCAATAGTAACCTTAGCTGAAGGTGATTCTATAGATTTCTATAGTAACATTTAATAAGATTAAAATGGCATTAAGAAAATTTAACCCAACAACTCCAGGTCAAAGACATAAAGTAGCAATTACTTTTGATGAGATTACTGCATCTAGACCAGAGAAAAGTTTATTAGCAAAGAAGAACAGATCAGGAGGTAGAAATGATACTGGTAAGATGACTATTGAGAATATCGGTGGTGGTCATAAAAAACGATACAGAATAATTGATTTCAAAAGAAATAAATTTGGTATTCCTGCTAAAGTTGCTACTATTGAATATGATCCTAACAGAACTGCTAACATTGCATTATTACATTATGTTGACGGAGAAAAAAGATATATAGTTGCCCCTGCTGGATTAGAAGTTGGAATGGAAGTTATTTCGTCAAAAGAAGCTTCAATTAAGGTTGGTAACACTTTACCTCTAAGTGAACTGCCATTAGGTACAGTAATTCACAATATTGAACTAAAGCCAGGTCAAGGAGCCATTATGGTTAGAAGTGCAGGTTCTTATGCACAACTTATGGCAAGAGATGGTAGTTATGCTACTGTTAAATTGGCATCAGGAGAAATTAGAAGAATTTTAGTTACTTGTTTAGCTACTATTGGTTCAGTTTCTAATCCTCAGCATCAATTACAAGTTTCAGGTAAAGCAGGAAGAAGCAGATGGCAAGGAAGAAGACCAAATGTTAGAGCAACAATAAAAAATCCAGTTGATCATCCAATGGGTGGTGGTGAAGGAAAGCACTCAGGTGGTATACCAAGAAATAAAAATGGTGTTCCAGCTAAAGGATTCAAAACAAGAAATAAGAAAAAACTTTCTGATAAGTATATAATTGAAAGAAGAAAAAAGAAATAATTTATGGCTAGATCGTTAAAAAAGGGACCATTTATACATTATAAATTACAGAAAAAAGTTGATGTAATGAATGAGTCTGGAAAAAATTCAGTAATAAAAACTTGGTCAAGAGCATCTATGATATCTCCTGATTTTGTTGGGAAAACTTTTGGAGTGCATAATGGAAAACAATTTATTCCTGTTTTTGTAACTGAGAATATGGTAGGACATAAATTAGGTGAGTTTTCTCCAACAAGGACTTATAGAGGTCATGGAACTAATAGAAAAAGATAAGTAAATGGGAGCTAGAAAAAGAATAAAAGCAGATGCAATGAAGGAAGCAAGAAAGAAAATTGCTTTTGCTAAATTGAATAATTGTCCGACTTCACCAAGGAAAATGAGGTTAGTTGCAGACTTAATAAGAGGCTTGGATGCTGATAAAGCATTAGCGGAATTAAAGTTAAACCCAAAAGAAGCTTCAGGAAGAATGGAAAAACTTTTGTTATCTGCTTTAGCTAACTGGGAAACTAAAAATGATGGAAAAAGGATGGATGAGGCTAATCTGTATGTTTCCGAAGTTACAGTTGATGGCGGTAGAATGTTGAAAAGAGTTCAGCCAGCTCCACAAGGAAGGGCGCACAGAATTAGAAAAAGATCTAACCATGTTACCTTAGTGGTAGATAGTAAACAAATAGACACAAAAGAATAGTATGGGACAAAAGACAAACCCAATTGGGAATAGATTAGGTATTATCAGAGGATGGGAATCAAACTGGTATGGTGGTAATGATTTTGGTGAAAAATTAGTAGGTGATGCTAAAATCAGAAAATACTTAAGAGTTAGATTAGCAAAAGGTAGTGTTTCAAAAATTGCTATTGAAAGAACTCTTAAGCTAGTTACTATTACTATTCACACTGCTCGTCCAGGTATTATTATTGGTAAAGGAGGGCAAGAAGTTGAAACTTTAAAAGAGGAAATTAAAAAAATTACTAATAAAGATATTCAGATTAACATCTTTGAAGTAAAAAGACCGGAACTTGAAGCAACTTTAGTTGCAGATAGTATTGCTAAACAAGTTGAAGGTAGAGTTTCTTATAAGAGAGCTACTAAAATGGCGATTGCGTCTACAATGCGAATGGGAGCTGAAGGTATTAAGGTTCAGATTTCTGGTAGATTGAATGGAGCTGAGATGGCTCGTTCAGAAATGATGAAAGATGGTAGAACTCCATTACATACTTTTAGAGCTGATATTGATTATGCTTTAGCTGAAGCTCATACACAGTATGGAGTTATAGGAATTAAGGTGTGGATTTGTAGAGGTGAGATTTATGGTCGACCTGATTTAATGTCACAGTTCAAAGCTCCTAAGAAAAAAGCAGGTGGTGGTGGTGGAAAACCAAATAATAGAAGAAGATAGTTTTTAGAACTTAGAATAGATTAAGAAATGTTACAACCAAAGAAAACAAAATTCAGAAAGATGCAAAAGGGCAAGATGAAGGGTAATGCTCAAAGAGGTAATCTATTATCTTTTGGATCATATGGGATTAAAGCACTTGAGGAATGTTGGATGACTGCTCGTCAGATTGAAGCAGCACGTATTGCAGTTACTCGTCATATGAAGAGACAAGGTCAAGTTTGGATTAGAATATTTCCTGATAAACCAATCACAAAAAAGCCTGCAGAGGTAAGGATGGGTAAGGGAAAAGGAGCTCCAGAATATTGGGCAGCAACAGTAAGCCCTGGAAGAATGCTTTTTGAATGTGATGGTGTAGATATGGAAACTGCAAAAGAAGCATTACGATTAGCAGCACAAAAATTACCAATCAAAACTAAATTTGTAATCAGAAGAGATTTACAAAACTAATAAAAGATGAAAGCACAAGTATTAACAGATATGCCCGAAAATGAACTTCAAGATCTTTTAGCGACTGAAAGAGAGAAGTTAATTAAAATGAAAATGAGTCATGCAGTTTCTCCAATGGAGAATCCTTTGCAAATTAAGTTCACGAGAAAAACAATTGCAAGAGTGATGACCGAACTTTCAAAAAGAAGAAATACTTCAAAAAAATAAAGATGGAAAGAAATTTAAGAAAAGAAAGAATTGGTGTAGTTACCTCAAACAAGATGGAGAAATCTATCGTTGTTTCAATTGAGAGAAAGGTAAAACATGCACTTTATGGGAAGTTCCTTAAAAAGACTTCTAAGTTTGTTGCTCATGATGAGGAGAATTCTTGTAATGAGGGTGATACTGTAAAGATCATGGAAACAAGACCATTGAGTAAGAATAAGAATTGGAGATTAATTGAAATAATCGAAAGAGCTAAGTAAAATGATACAACAAGAATCAAGACTAAAAGTAGCTGACAATAGCGGTGCTAAAGAAATCCTTTGTATTAGAGTATTAGGAGGAACTAAAAAGCGTTACGCTTCTGTCGGTGATAAAATTGTAGGCACAGTAAAACATGCTATGCCTTCAGGAAATATTAAAAAAGGACAGGTTGTAAAAGCTGTTGTAGTAAGAACTAGAAAAGAGGTGAGAAGACCAGATGGATCTTACATTCGTTTTGGTGATAACGCTTGCGTTATTATTGATGAGAACGGACAAATGAAAGGTACTCGTGTATTTGGACCAGTTGCTAGGGAATTACGTGACAATGATTTTATGAAAGTTGTTTCATTAGCACCAGAGGTGTTGTAAATTAAGGAATATGGCAAAAATTAAAATAAAAAAGAACGATACAGTTATAGTAACTACTGGAAACTCTAAAGGAGTAAAAGGTAAAGTTATTAAAGTTTATCCTACGGAAAATAGAGCTATGGTTGAAGGTGCTAACTTAGCATCAAAGCACACAAAACCAAATGCTGCAAATCCACAAGGAGGAATCGTAAAGCAAGAGGCTAAGATTCATATCTCTAATTTAGTATTGATTGATCCTAAATCAGGAGAAGCTACTAAAGTAGGTAGAAAAATGGATGAGAAGTCAGGTAAAATAGTTAGATATTCTAAGAACTCAGGAGAAGTAATTATATAATGGAATACACACCAAGATTAAAGAAAAAGTACCAAGTTGAGGTTGTAAACAACCTTAAAGGGAACTATAAATCAGTTATGCAAGTACCAAAATTAGTTAAGATTTGTCTTAACCAAGGTATTGGAAGTGCTGCATCAGATAAAAAACAAATTGAAGCAGCACAGAACGAAATGACTATGATTACCGGTCAGAAAGCTGTGCTTACTAATTCAACTAAAGATATCTCTAATTTCAAGTTAAGAAAAGGAATGCCTGTTGGTGTAAGGGTAACCTTAAGAGGCGACCAAATGTATGAGTTCTTGGATAGATTTGTTACTTCTACGTTACCAAGAGTCCGTGATTTTGCTGGACTTCCTTTAAAAGGTTTTGATGGAAGAGGGAATTATACTATGGGTATTAAAGAGCAAATTGCTTTTCCAGAAATTAGTATTGATAAAATTAATAAAATAACGGGTATGGATGTGACTTTTGTTACGGATACTAATTTGGATGATGATGCATTAGCATTATTTAGAGAATTAGGTTTACCATTTAAAAAATAAGACATGGCAAAAGAATCTATGAAAGCTCGTGAGGTAAAAAGAGCTAAATGTGTTGCTAAGTATGCTGATAGAAGAGCTGCATTAAAAGCTGCTGGTGATTATGAAGGTTTACAAAAATTACCTAAAGATGCTTCACCAATAAGAATGCACAACAGATGTAAGCTTACAGGAAGACCAAAAGGTTATATGAGACAGTTCGGAATTTCTCGTGTTATGTTTAGAGAAATGGCAAACTTTGGATTAATTCCAGGTGTGAAAAAAGCAAGTTGGTAATTTAATAAAGAATAAAGAAAAATGTTTACAGATCCAATAGCAGATTATTTAACAAGAGTTAGAAATGCTCAGATGGCAGGGCACAAAGTTGTCGAAATCCCTTCATCTAATATGAAAAAAGCGATTACGCAAATACTTCATACTAAAGGTTATATACTTAACTTTAAATTTGAAGATACTGCCAATAATCAAGGTAATATAAAAGTTGCGTTGAAGTATAGTGCGCAAACTAAATTACCAGCAATTAAGAAACTAATTAGAATCAGTAAACCTGGTTTAAGAAAGTATGCTGATTCAAAAACTTTACCAAGAGTAATTAATGGTTTAGGAATAGCTATTCTTTCTACTTCTAAAGGTATAATTACTGATAAAGAAGCAAGAAATTTAAATGTTGGTGGAGAAGTTATTTGTCACGTATATTAATAAGATAAAGAAATGTCAAGAATAGGAAAAAATCCAATAACAATTGCTGAAGGAGTTACTGTAACTCAAGAAGGTACACTTTTAACTGTAAAAGGAAAATTAGGTGAGCTTTCTCAAGATATTGATTCAAGTGTTACTTTGAAAATTGCTGATAATGTTATTACGTTCACAAGAGATTCTGATCACAAAGATCACAGGTCAAAGCACGGTTTATACAGAGCTTTAGTTGCTAATATGATAGAAGGCGTAACTAAAGGGTATGCTAAAAAGCTTGAACTAAGAGGTGTTGGATACAGGGCTACAACTCAAGGTCAGAATTTAGATATTTCAACAGGATACTCTCACAATATAGTATTTGATATTCCAACTGAGATTAAAGTTGTCGCTGAAACTGAAAAAGGAAAGGCACCAATAATAACTGTTTCAGGATGCGATAAGCAATTAGTAGGTGCTGTTGCTGCAAGAATTAGAGCAGAAAGAAAGCCTGAGCCATACAAAGGAAAAGGCATTAGGTATGTTGATGAGTACGTTAGAAAAAAAGCAGGTAAAACAGCTGCAAGTTAAATTAAGATAAAAAGATGACACAATCAAAAAAAGATTCAAGACAAAGAGTGAGATATGCTATCAGGAAGAAAGTTTCTGGTACTTCAGAAAGACCAAGATTAGCAATTTTCAGGTCTAATAAAGAAATATATGCTCAGGTTATTGATGATATAAATTCAAATACACTTGCCTCAGCGTCTTCAAAAGATGCAAAAGGTACAAAAACTGAACAAGCAGCTGTAGTTGGAAAATTAATTGCTGAAACAGCTAAAAAAGCTGGAGTTGAAACCGTAGTTTTTGATAGAGGGGGTTTTTTATACCATGGTAGAGTAAAAGCATTGGCTGATTCAGCTCGTGAAGCAGGATTAAAATTTTAAGAATTAGATATGTTAAAGTTAGCACAAAACAAAAGAGTTACAATTTCTGGTGATATCGAGTTGAAAGACAGATTAGTTGGAATACAAAGAGTGGTAAAAGTTACTAAAGGTGGTAGAACTTTCGGGTTTTCTGCTATTGTTGTAGTCGGTGATGAAAAAAGTATTGTTGGTATTGGGTTAGGAAAATCGAAAGATGTTGCTACAGCTATTGCTAAAGGAATTGAAGCTGCCAAAAAGAATCTAGTAAGAATTCCTGTTTTTAAAGGAACAATTCCACATGAACAAGCTTCAAAGTTCAGTGGGTCACAAGTTTTAATTAAACCCGCATCCCCTGGTACTGGAGTAAAAGCTGGAGGTGCAATGCGTGCTGTATTAGAAAGTGCTGGTGTAAAAGATGTATTAGCAAAATCTAAAGGCTCTTCTAATCCTCATAATTTAGTAAAAGCAACTTTAAAAGCTTTATTAGAATTAAGAGATGCTAGAACAATTGCAATGCAAAGAGGTATAACAATGGATCAAGTATTTAACGGATAATATAGTCAAGAATGGAAAAGATTAAAATTAAACAAGTTAGAAGTAGAATTGGAAGACCAAAAGATCAAAAGAGAACTTTAGATGCTTTAGGTTTAAGGAAAATGAATGCTGTTGTAGAGCATAATGCAACCCCTCAAATTTTAGGAATGGTTGCTAAAATTAAGCACTTAATAACTTTAGTAGAATAATATTAGATATGGAATTACACAATTTAAAGCCTGCACAAGGAGCAATTAAAGGCACTAAAAGAGTAGGTAGAGGTGAAGGATCTAAGAAAGGCGGTACTTCAACTAGAGGGCATAATGGTCAGAAATCTCGTTCAGGATATTCTAAGAAAATTGGATTTGAGGGAGGACAGCAGCCATTACAAAGAAGAGTTCCTAAGTTTGGATTTACAAATCCAAACAGAGTAGAGTATAATGGTGTGAATTTAGACACTATACAAGCTTTAGTTGATTCAAAGAAATTGAAAGGAACTATAGTCAAACAAGACTTAATGGATAATGGTCTTGTTCAAAACACTGATTTAGTTAAAATTTTAGGTAGAGGTAAATTGTCAGCAAAGTTAGATATTACTGCTAATTCATTTTCTGCAACTGCAATAGCTGCTATTGAAAAAGCTGGTGGTACTGCAACTGTTTTAGAAAAGTAAGATGAAAAAATTAATAGACACAATAAAGAATATTTGGGGAATTGAAGATTTGAGAAATCGAATCTTAACTACATTAGGAATACTAGCTATTTATAGATTAGGTTCTTTTGTGGTAATTCCTGGTGTTGATCCTGCACAGCTTTCTGCTTTACAGGACCAAACTGCAGATGGACTTTTAGGTTTATTAAACATGTTTACTGGAGGAGCTTTCTCACAAGCTTCTATTTTTGCCTTAGGTATCATGCCATATATTTCAGCTTCTATTGTAATTCAATTATTAGGAATGGCTATTCCTTATTTCCAGAAATTGCAAAAAGAGGGAGAGAGTGGTAGAAGAAAAATTAATAATATTACAAGATACTTAACTATCTTAATTACAGCAGGGCAAGCCCCTGGATACATTGCTAACTTAAAAGCAACACTTCCTGAGTCAGCTTTCTTATTAGATCCAGGTGTATTTTGGTCGTCATCAATTATCATTTTGATAACGGGTACTATGTTTGTAATGTGGTTGGGTGAAAAAATTACAGATAGAGGAATTGGTAATGGTATTTCATTATTAATTATGATTGGTATTATTGCTGGTTTACCTCAATCCTTAGCGCAAGAATTTGTTTCCGCTTTAGGTTCTGCTGGTGGTGGTTTAGTTATATTCTTAGTTGAAATGTTAGCATTATTATTTGTAATATTAGTTACAATCCTTTTAGTTCAGGGCACCAGAAGAATTCCTGTTCAGTACGCAAAAAGAGTAGTTGGAAATAAACAGTACGGAGGTGTAAGACAATTTATCCCTTTAAAAGTAAATGCGGCTGGTGTAATGCCAATTATATTTGCACAAGCAATTATGTTTGTTCCTATTACCTTAGTTGGCTTTTCTGAGAACGAAAGTTTACAAGGAGTTGCTGCAGTATTGACTGATTTCGGAGGATTTTGGTATAATTTCATGTTCTTTGTAATGATTGTAATATTTACTTATTTTTATACAGCAATGACGGTTAACCCTAATCAAATGGCTGATGATATGAAAAAGAATGGAGGTTTTATTCCAGGGATAAAACCAGGAAGATCTACTGCTGATTATTTAGATACTGTGATGTCGAGAATTACTTTCCCAGGATCTTTATTTTTAGGCTTAGTAGCTATTTTGCCTGCATTTGCCATGGCCGGAGGAATTAATATGCAGTTTGCTCAGTTTTATGGTGGAACATCATTGTTAATTTTGGTTGGAGTTATTTTAGATACACTTCAACAAATAGAAAGTCATTTGTTAATGCGTCATTATGATGGGTTAATGGATTCAGGAAGGATAAAGGGAAAATCTTCTGGTAGTATGATGTAATCATATTGATTTATGATTTTTTATAAAACAGAAGAAGAGATAGAGTTAGTAAGAAAAAGTTCTTTACTTGTTGCAAAAACCCATGCTGAAATAGCTGGGCTGATTAAACCAGGGGTAACTACCTTAGCATTAGATAAAATTGCTGAAGAGTTCATCAGGGATAATGGAGGAGTGCCAGCCTTTAAAGGTTACGGTGGTTTTCCAAACACATTATGTATGTCACCTAACGATCAGGTTGTACATGGTATTCCCAACGATAGAATTCTTGAAAATAGTGAAATTTTATCTGTAGATTGTGGAGTAGTAATGAATGGCTATTATGGTGATTCTGCTTTTACCTATGAAGTTGGGGAAGTAGATGCTGAAACAAAAAAATTACTTAAAGTTACTAAAGAGTCTCTTTATAAAGGAATTGAGCAAGCAGTTGTCGGAAATAGAATTGGTGATATCGGTTATGCTGTACAGTTCCATGCTGAAAGTTTTGGATATGGTGTAGTTAGAGAATTGGTTGGACATGGTCTAGGTAAGAATCTACATGAAAGTCCTGAAGTTCCTAATTATGGAAGAAGAGGGAAGGGGGTTATGCTTAAAGAAGGATTAGTTATTGCAATTGAGCCAATGATTAATATGGGAACTAAGCGTATTTTGCAACATAATGATGGGTGGACAATAACAACTATTGATAATAAACCATCTGCACATTTTGAACATACAATTGTTGTTCGAAAAGGAAAAGCAGAAATATTATCAAGTTTTGAAGAAATAGAAAAAAAGATAAATGGCTAAACAAGCTAATATAGAGTTAGATGGAACGATAACACAAGCATTGTCAAATGCTATGTTTCGTGTGGAATTAGAAAATGGACATGAGATTGTTGCTCATATTTCTGGTAAAATGAGAAAGTTTTATATTAAGTTATTACCAGGCGATAAAGTGAAAATGGAAATGTCACCTTACGATTTAACAAAAGGTAGGATAACATATAGGTACTAATAAAATAAAAAGAAATGAAAGTACGAGCATCAGTAAAAAAAAGAAGTGAGGATTGCAAGATCGTCAAGAGAAAAGGACGAGTTTATGTAATTAATAAGAAGAACCCAAGGTATAAACAAAGACAAGGTTAATAATGGCAAGAATTAAAGGTATTGATTTACCTAAAAACAAAAGAGGAGTTATTGGATTAACTTATATTTATGGAATTGGCCCATCTTTTTCAGTGGCAATTTTGGATGAAGCAAATATTTCTCATGATATTAAAGTTCAAGATTGGACAGATGAGCAGACAAATGCGATCAGATCAATTATTGGCGATAGATTTACTGTTGAGGGAGAGTTAAGAGCTGAAACTAAAATGAATATTAAGCGATTAATGGACATTGGCTGTTACAGAGGAATTCGTCACAGAATGGGTCTTCCTTTAAGAGGACAAAGAACAAAAAACAATTCTAGAACCAGAAAAGGGAAAAGAAAAACTGTTGCTAATAAAAAGAAATAGTAAATAATTATGGCTAAAACAACCAAAAAAAACACAGTAAGAGTTGAAGCTGAAGGTCAAGCACACATTCAGGCAACTTTTAATAACATTATTATTTCACTTACTAACAAAGGAGGACAAGTTATTTCTTGGTCTTCAGCTGGTAAGATGGGATTCAGAGGTTCAAAAAAGAATACTCCTTATGCCGCTCAAATGGCTGCTGAAGATTGCTCAAAAGTAGCTCTTGACAAAGGATTAAAGAGAGTAAAGGTTTATGTTAAAGGACCTGGTCAAGGTAGAGAATCAGCAATAAGAACAATTCATAACTCTGGTATCATTGTTACAGAGATTGTTGATGTTACTCCATTGCCACACAATGGATGTCGTCCACCGAAAAAGAGAAGAGTTTAATTCATTTATATTAAGATAAAAATATGGCAAGATATACAGGCCCAACATCAAGAATTGCAAGGAGATTTGGAGAACCAATTTTTGGACCAGATAAAGCATTAGCTAAAAAAGCTTACGGTCCAGGACAGCACGGCAACCAAAGAAGGAGAGGTAAACAATCCGAATACGGTGTGCAATTAATGGAAAAACAAAAAGCTAAATTTACTTATGGTATTTTAGAGAAGCAATTCTCTAACCTATTTAAAGAAGCACTTAGAAGAAAAGGAGTTACTGGTGAAAACTTATTGCAAATGTGTGAATTACGTTTGGATAATGTTGTCTATCGCTTAGGTATTGCACCCTCAAGAAGAGCGGCTCGTCAGTTAGTTACTCACAAACACATTACGGTTAATGATGCGAATGTAAACATTCCTTCTTATGCTTTAAAAGTGGGTGACATTGTTTCTGTCCGTGCACGATCAAAATCGTTAGAAACAATTACAAATTCTATTGCTGTTAGCTCTAATGAGTCTGAATGGTTACAATGGAATAGTGAAACTCAATTAGGTAAAGTAGTTTCTGCACCAGAAAGAATTCAGATCCCTGAAAACATTAAAGAACAGTTAATTGTAGAATTATACTCTAAATAAGAATAATTAAAAAATAAAAAACATGCAAATCTTAGATTTTCAAAAGCCAGATGAGGTAGTAATGATAAATGAGGCTGCTAACCAAGGAGACTTTGAGTTTCGTCCTTTAGAGCCTGGTTATGGTTTAACTGTAGGTAATGCTTTAAGAAGAGTTTTATTATCTTCTTTAGAAGGGTATGCTATTACATCAATCAAAATTATTGGAGTTGATCATGAGTTCTCTACTATTCAAGGTGTCGTACAGGATATTACTGAAATTATCTTAAACCTTAAACAAGTAAGATTTAAGCAACAAATTGAAACTGTTGAGTCAGAAGTTGCAACTTTAAAGGTTAGCAAAACAGATGTAATTACTGCTGCTAATCTTGCAAGTAGTTTATCTAACTTCCAAGTATTGAATCCAGAACAAGTTATTTGTGAATTGGATAAGAAAGTAACATTTGAAATGCAATTCACTATTGCCAAAGGTAGAGGTTACGTTCCTGCTGAAGATAATGAAATAGAGGATGCTCCAATTGGAACAATTGCTATTGATTCTATTTTTACTCCAATTAAAAATGTAAATTACAATATTGAGGATTACAGAGTTGGCCAAAAAACTGATTACGAAAAATTAAACTTAAATATTACAACTGACGGTTCAATTGAGCCTAAGCAAGCTTTAACTGAGGCGTCTAAAATTTTAATTCAGCATTTTATGCTATTTTCAGATGAAAAAATTAGTTTAGAAGAAGATATAGTAGAAGAATTTGATGAAGATACTTTACACATGCGTCAGTTATTAAAAACTGAGCTTACTGAGTTTGGCTTATCAGTTAGAGCACTAAACTGTTTAAAAACAGCTGAAGTATTCACATTAGGTGAATTAGTTTCTTTCAAAAAATCTGATATGTTAAAATTTAGAAATTTTGGTAAGAAATCACTTTCAGAATTAGAAGATTTAATAGAGGAAAAAGGATTGACTTTCGGTTTTGACACTGAGAAGTATAATTTAGATAACGAATAAGAAAAATGAGACACGGAAAGAAATTTAACCATTTAAGTAGAAAAGCTGCTCATAGAAAGGCAATGCTTGCTAATATGGCATGTTCATTAATTGAGCACAAAAGAATAAAAACTACTTTAGCGAAAGCAAAAGCATTAAGAGTATATGTTGAACCTTTGATTACTAAATCTAAAGACGATACTACGCATTCAAGAAGAACCGTATTTTCATACCTAAAGCAAAAGCAGGCAATTACTGAGTTATTCAGTGATGTTGCTACTAAAGTTGCCGACAGACCAGGAGGATACACTAGAATTTTGAAATTAAGCAATCGTCTAGGTGATAATGCCCAAATGGCATTTATCGAGTTGGTTGACTACAATGAAGAATATACAACTGATAAGCCTAAGCGTAAAAAAGCTAGAAGAGCTAAATCTAAGAAAGTTGATGTTGTTGTTTCATCTGTTGAAGAAGCAGTGATTGTTGATGATGCTAAAGAATTGGAAGGTAATGAAGTAGTTGAAGATACTAAGGGAAATGAAGGTACTAAGTTAGTTGATGAAAGCCCTGTAGTAACTGAAATAAATGAAACGACTAATAACTCTGAAGAAAAAGAAGAAAAAGGAGAGTAGTAAATAACTTCTTTTTAATATTTTAAGAAAGGGTAAAGCTTAGGTTTTATCCTTTTTTTATAAATAAATTTAAAGATGAAATACAATAAGAAAAAAGCTGCAGTTTTATTATTAGCAGATGGGACTATTTTTCACGGTAAGGCTGTAGGTATTGACGGTGTTGCTACGGGGGAATTATGTTTTAATACCGGCATGACTGGATATCAAGAGGTGTTTACTGATCCATCTTATTTTGGACAGCTGATGATAACTACTAATGCTCATATTGGAAACTACGGTGTGAATAATAATGAAGTTGAATCTTCCGATATGAAAATTGCAGGATTGATCTGTAAGAATTTTAACACTGGATTTTCTCGTGATGGAGGTGATGGTGACTTGCAAGATTATTTTATAAAGCAAAATAAAGTTGTAATCTCTGATGTTGACACAAGAGCTGTTGTAAGACATATTCGTAATAAAGGAGCAATGAATGCAATTATATCTACTGCAGCTACAGATATCACTGAATTGACAAAATTATTGGCTAAAGTGCCTTCCATGGTAGGGTTAGAACTATCATCTTCAGTTTGTACAAAAACACCTTATTTTGTAGGTAATAAAAATGCAAGGCTTAAAGTTGCTGTCTTGGATTTGGGAGTTAAGCGTAACATATTAACTTGTTTGTCTGATAGAGATTGTTATCTCCAAGTTTTCCCTATGCATACTTCGCATGAAGTGATGAATGCCTGGAACCCTGATGGTTTCTTTTTGTCCAATGGACCTGGTGATCCTTCTGCGATGCCAAGTGTAATTGAACAAGTACAAAAAATAACAGCTGATGGGAAACCTGTATTTGGAATTTGTTTAGGGCATCAAGCATTGGCGCTTTCAGAAGGAATATCAACTTACAAAATGCACAATGGACATAGAGGTATAAATCATCCTGTATTAAATTTAAGTACTAAGAAAGCAGAGGTTACTTCACAAAACCATGGTTTTGGAATTTCAGAAGAGGATATAAACAATAACCCTAATATTGAAGTGACTCATGTTAACTTAAATGATGATACTGTTGAAGGTATTAAATTGAAAAATAAGAATTGTTTTTCGGTTCAGTATCACCCTGAGTCATCTCCAGGCCCTCATGATTCAAGATACTTATTTGATGAATTTGTGACTAATATTAAAATCTATAAAAACTAATATAATGGGAAGGATAGTAGGAATACATGCACGCCAGATTTTAGATTCTAGAGGTAATCCTACAGTTGAAGCAGAAGTGTTAACTGAAAATGGAGTGATGGGTAGGGCAGCTATTCCTTCAGGAGCTTCAACAGGAAAACATGAGGCTGTTGAGTTAAGAGATGGTGATAAAGAAACTTATTTAGGAATGGGTGTTTTAAAAGCAGTACAGAATATTAAAACATCTATTAATGAAGAATTAAAAGGTGTTTCTGTTTCTGAACAGGAGTTGATTGATCAGAAAATGATTGATTTAGATGGTACACCTAATAAAGCAAATTTAGGAGCGAATGCTATGTTAGCTGTTTCTTTGGCATGCGCTAAAGCTGCTGCTAAAGAAAGTGGGAAGCCTCTATATAATCATATTGGAGGTGTGAATGCAAGAGAGTTACCTATTCCAATGATGAATATATTAAATGGTGGTTCTCATGCGGATAATAGTATCGACTTTCAAGAATTTATGGTAATGCCAGTAGGGGCAATTTCATTTGCTGAAGCCTTGCAAATGGGAACAGAAGTATTTCATCATTTAAAATCTGAACTACAAGCCCAAGGACACTCTACTAATGTTGGAGATGAAGGTGGTTTTGCACCAAACTTAGGTTCTAACGAAGAAGCAATTCAAATTGTACTAAAAGCAATTGAATCTGCAGGTTATATTCCCGGGGTAGACATGTATATTGCTATAGATGCTGCTGCATCAGAATTTTATAACGAGGACGAAAATGTATATCATTTTCATCAGTCAACGGGAGAGAAGTTAACTCCAGAAGAAATGGTAAATTTTTGGGCAGCTTGGACAGAAAGATATCCTATTTTATCTATTGAAGATGGTTTAGATGAAGATGATTGGGATGGATGGAAAAGTTTAACAGATAAAATTGGAAATAAAGTTCAATTAGTTGGTGATGATTTGTTTGTAACAAATGTAAATCGTTTATCTAAAGGAATTAAAAATAATATTGCTAACTCTATTTTAATTAAAGTAAACCAAATAGGAACTTTAACAGAAACGATTAATGCAGTGAAAATGGCTCAGAATTCTTCTTACACTTCAGTAATGAGCCACAGGTCAGGTGAAACTGAAGATACTACTATTGCTGACTTAGCAGTAGCTTTAAATTGCGGTCAAATTAAAACTGGTTCTGCTTCTCGATCAGATAGAATGGCTAAATACAACCAACTATTAAGGATTGAGGAAATGTTAGGAGATCAAGCAATTTATAAAGGTAAAGATTTTAAGTTTATTAAAAAATAAACAATTATATTAGCAGGATTAAACAAAAGAAAGAAAATGGGAAAGAAAGCAGAATTACATTACGAGGGGAAAGTATATGAAATCCCAGTTGTTACTGGTTCAGAGAATGAAAATGCACTTGATATAAGTAAATTAAGAGGGCAGTCGGGATTAATTACTTTAGATAGAGGATTTAAAAATACAGGCTCTACTGCTAGCGCAATTACTTTTCTAAATGGAGAAGAAGGAACTTTAAGATATAGAGGGTACTCTATTGAAGAGCTAGCTGAAAAATCAACTTTCTTAGAAGTATCATTTTTGCTGATTTATGGTGAATTACCAACTAAAAATGAGTTAGATAAGTTTACTAAAGATATCACTGAGCATTCATTAGTTCATGAAGATGTAAAATCTATATTAGATGGATATCCCTCTAAAGCCCATCCAATGGGAGTACTCTCTTCATTAGTTTCAGCTTTAACTGCTTTCTATCCAAAATCATTAGATCCTAACCGATCGAAAGAACAAATTAATGGTACTATTATTCGTTTTATAGCTAAACTTCCAACTTTAGCTGCTTGGAGTTTTAAGAATAGAATGCGTCAGCCGATTATGTATCCTAAAAATAAGTTAAATTATACTTCCAACTTCTTACATATGATGTTTGGACTACCTACTCAGGATACTGAGATAAATCCTATTGTTTCCAAAGCACTTGATAAATTACTAATCTTACATGCAGATCATGAACAAAATTGTTCAGCTTCAACTGTAAGAATTGTAGGTTCTTCTCACGCAAGTTTATATGCTTCAGTTTCAGCAGGTATTGCAGCACTTTGGGGTCCATTGCATGGTGGTGCTAATCAGGCAGTTATTGAGATGCTTGAAGAAATTAAAGCAGATGGTTGTGATGTAGATAAGTATGTTGCTAAAGCAAAAGACAAATCAGATCCATTCCGTTTAATGGGCTTTGGACATAGAGTATATAAAAACTTTGACCCAAGAGCAACGATAATTAAAAAGGCTGCTGATGATGTGTTAAATGAATTAGGAATTGAAGACCCTGTATTGGATATTGCTATGAAATTGGAGAAGGTTGCATTGGAGGATGAATACTTTAAATCAAGAGGATTATATCCTAATGTTGATTTCTATTCAGGGATTATTTACAGAGCCTTAGGAATTCCTACTGACATGTTTACTGTGATGTTTGCTATTGGTAGGTTGCCAGGTTGGATAGCGCAGTGGAAAGAAATGAGAGAGAATAATGAACCTATTGGAAGGCCAAGACAGGTTTATATTGGTGCTACTGCAAGAGACTATGTTAGTATGAAAAACAGATAATTTAATGGTTATATATTAGACTAAAAAACTCAGCTATTCGCTGAGTTTCTTTATTTTTGAACTATGGCTTACAAATCCTTACAGCAATGTATTTCAAAACTAGATAAGAGAGGAGAACTTCTTACAATTACTAAAGAAACTGATCCTAATCTGGAAATGGCTTCCTTGCATTTAAAAGAATTTGCAGAAGCAGGCAAGGCAATTCTTTTTGAAAATATAAAGGGAAGTAGGTTTCGCGCAGTTTCTAATTTATTTGGAACCTTAGATAGAAGTAAGTTTATGTTCCGTGATACCTTAGAAAAGGTAAAGCAATTGATTGATCTTAAAACTAATCCTTCTTCAGCCTTGAAGAGTCCTATTAAAGCTATTTTTGCTGCTTTTCATGCTATTTATGCTATTCCTCTAAAGGTTAGATTTCCCAGAAATTTTCATGAAATACAAATAGAAGACATTCCTCAAGTAAAATGTTGGAAAGATGATGGAGGCGCTTTTATTACTTTGCCTCAAGTCTATTCTGAAGATATTGAAAATCCTGGAATTATGAATTCTAATTTAGGAATGTATAGAGTTCAACTTTCTGGTAATGATTATATTTCCAATAAAGAGATAGGTATGCATTACCAAATACATAGAGGTATTGGTGTACATCAGAAAAATGCAAATCAAAATGATGAACCTTTAAAGGTCTCAATTTTTGTAGGTGGACCACCTGCACATACCTTTGCAGCTGTTATGCCTTTACCAGAGGGAATGTCAGAAATTGCATTTGCAGGAATATTAGGAGGTAGAAATTTTAGGTATGCAAAAAAAGATGGTTATACCATTTCAGTAGATGCTGATTTTGTTATTTGTG
Source organism: uncultured Flavobacteriales bacterium (assembly GCA_905181635.1). Classification (GTDB taxonomy): domain Bacteria; phylum Bacteroidota; class Bacteroidia; order Flavobacteriales; family BACL11; genus UWMA-0277. The sequence goes on along the minus strand of CAJIYM010000003.1, from coordinate 227,233 downwards.
GTGAATTACATCCTAATGATGTTAAACCCGAGGGGCCTTTTGGTGATCATTTGGGGTATTATAGTTTAACTCATGATTTTCCAGTTTTGAAAGTGAAAAAGGTGTATGCTAAAGAAAATGCCATTTGGCCTTTTACAGTTGTAGGTCGACCTCCTCAAGAAGATTCTCAGTTTGGGGCTTTGATACATGCAATTACTGGAAAAGCAATTGAAAAAGAAATTCCGGGACTGAAAGCTGTTAACGCAGTTGATGATGCTGGTGTTCATCCCCTGTTATTAGCTGTGGGTAGTGAACGATATACACCCTACAATCCTACTAAAACTCCCCAGGAATTATTAACTATTGCCAATCATATATTAGGAACAGGGCAAATGTCCTTAGCGAAATATTTATTTATTTGTGATGAGGAAAATGCACCGGATATAAATGATGAAAAGGTGTATTTTACACATTTCCTAGAAAGAGTAAATTGGAAAAGAGATTTGCATTTTTATACTAAAACTACTATTGATACTTTGGATTATAGTGGGGATGGGCTAAATCAAGGATCAAAGGTTGTAATTGCAGCCGCAGGAGAAATTAAAAGAGATTTAGTTATTATTTTACCTCATCTTAATTTGCCAACTGAATTTTCTAATATAAGATTAGTGAGTGATGGTAACCTTGTGTTAGAAGGGGGGGGGGGAATTAAAGATTTAATATCTAGTTTAGAAAAACAGAATTTAGAAGGAATAGCACTGATTACTTTAGTGGATGATTCTACTTTTGTGTCTGAAAATTTTTCTAATTGGTTATGGGTTACCTTTACGCGTTCTAACCCAGCAAATGATATTTATGGTTTAAATACCGAATATATAAACAAACACTTTTCTTGCTCTGTTCCAATTATTGATGCCAGAATAAAAGGACATCATTCTCCTATTTTAGAGCGTTAGTTTTATTGTCAGGCTTCTTAAAATTCTTTTTTTTAGGCCACTGTTTTTTATTTTTTTTTCTAGCTGCTATTTTATATTCTGGTCCAGTTTCAAATCCTTTTGGTAAATTCAATTTAGGTACTTCTTTTTCAATTAGTTTTTCAATATCTAAAAAGTTTCTGATTTGTCTTTGGTTAATGAAAGTAATGGCTTCTCCGGTTCTATCTGCTCTAGCAGTTCGCCCAATTCTATGTACATAATCTTCAGCATCATGAGGGACCTCATAATTAATTACAAGCCCAATTTCCTTAATGTCAATCCCTCTAGACAAAATATCAGTAGCTACTAAGATTCTAATTCTTCTATTCTTAAAGTCACGGATAGTATCTTCTCTTTGGTGCTGATCCAATCCTGAATGCATATCACTTGCACGCATTCCTGCTTTGTTAAGAGTTTGTTTTATTTCTTTTACACTTTTTATACTAGAAGCGAAAATTAGAACATGACTTAAATCTTTTCCTTTTTCTCTAAGTATCTCTCTTACCAATTTTACTTTTTGATTATCATTAACCAAGTATGCAGATTGCATAATTCCTGCCGCTGGTTTTGATATTGCTAAACTTATACTTTCAGGATCATTAAGTAAAGTATTTGCTAAAGTCCTGATTTTTGGAGGCATAGTTGCTGAAAACAATAAGTTCTGTCTTTTTTCAGGTAATCTTTTTGCAATGGTCATTATGTCATCATAAAAACCCATATCTAACATTCTGTCAGCTTCATCAAGTATGAAGTGTTCTACTCCTGAAGTATCAAAGTAATTAAATTTTAAGTGTGCCATTAACCTTCCTGGAGTACAAATTATAATATCAGTTCCATTCACTAAGGCTTGTTTCTGGTTTTCAAATTCTGTTCCTGTTCCTCCTCCATAAATTGGGTAGGAGGATGAGTTTGTAAAGTAGGAAAATCCTTCAATCTGCATATCAATTTGTTTTGCCAACTCTCGAGTAGGTGCAACAATAATTGCTTTTACTTTATTTGTTTGCTTTACTTTTGTGAGTTTATCTAGAATAGGTAAAACGAAAGCAGCTGTTTTTCCTGTTCCTGTTTGTGCGCAGGCAATTAAATCTTTTCCGTTTTGTATAATTGGTATTGCTTGTTCTTGTACAGGAGTTGCTTTTTCAAATCCCATCATATCAAGCCCTTCTTGAAGTTCGATTCCAAACTTAAATGTCGTAAAATTCATGTTGTAAAGATAGTAAAAGCATTACTCTAAAATGAATTTCAGAATTCTCATTTTAAATTCTGCAAAAGGAGTCTTTTTTAGATTAGGTTCTAGCTAAGAAGTTGGTGTAAAATACTTTTTTATATCATAAAAGTATGACGCTGTCAATTTAGTTACTGATTATTAATTAAAAACAATATTTATTTTCTTCAATTATTTTTGATGCTATTTTTCTTCTCATCTCTTTTGGGTTAATCGTGTATCCCTTTGTGAATCGCTTTAACCCCATCAACAACATTCTTTGTTCATCTCCTTTTGCAAATGATAATATTACTTCTTCACCTGATTGGTTACAGTTTTTAATAGCTTGATATAAAAATAATTTACTCATAGTAATTTGATGTTCTGCTATTTGTTCTCCATTTTTAGTAGCTAGTTTTTCAGCTCTTAAAATTGTAGATTCTGCAGTATATACTTCAATAACCATATCTGCCAATTTCATCATCACTTCTTGTTCTCTTTCTATGGTCATTGCAAAATGTTGTGCTGCTTTTCCTGCACACATCAAAATTACTTTTTTAAGCTTTTTAATATATTCTTTCTCTAATGCAAAAAGGATAGTGTAATTAGGTTTATCAAAAGAGGGGATACTCATTAATTCATCAGCAACTTTCATTGCAGGAGTCATAATGTCTAATTCGCCTTTCATAGCTTTTTTAAGTATCATACCTACTAGTAACATTCTATTGATTTCGTTTGTTCCTTCATATATGCTTGCAATTCTTGCATCACGATACGCGGCTTCCATTGGTGCATCTGCCGAATACCCCATTCCCCCATAAATCTGGATTCCTTCATCCGAACAGAATTGTACTGTTTCCGAACCTAACACTTTTACGATTGAACATTCAATAGCATATTCTTCAATTCCTTTTAAGTGTGCTTGTTGATGATCTAGTCCTTCTGCTTCTAGTCTTAAAATATTTTTTTCAATATCACTTCCAGAACGATAAGTTGCTGATTCCACAGCAAAAGTTCTTACTGACATATCTGCTAGTTTATGCTTTATAGCTCCAAATTTAGAAATAGGAATCCCAAACTGTATACGCTCATTAGCGTATTTAGTAGAAAGAGAAATTACTCTTCTGCATGCGTCTAATACCCCTGCAGAGAGTTTAATTCTACCCACATTAAGTGCATTCATTGCAATCTTAAACCCGTTCCCTCTACCTCCTAATAAATTTTCAGCAGGTACTTTAGCTTGCGTAAAAAATACTTGGCGAGTAGAAGAGGAGTTTAAACCTAATTTTGATTCTTCATTACCTAAGGTAATTCCTTCCGTTCCTTTTTCTAAGATAAATCCAGTAATATTTTTATCGTCTTCGATTCTTGCGAATACAATAAATATATCTGCAAAACCAGCATTTGAAATCCACATTTTTTGACCAGTGATGAGGTAGTGTTTTCCGTCTTTAGTCAGTACGGCTTTTGTTTTTCCTGAATTAGCATCTGAACCCGCCCCTGGTTCAGTTAAACAATAACAACCCATCCACTTCCCAGAAGATAATTTAGGTAAGTATTTTGTTCTTTGTGTATTATTACCATATAATAAAATTGGTAAGGTTCCAATTCCTGTATGAGCGCCAAATGCAGTAGAAAATGATCCGTTAGCACCTGAAATTTTATCGCAAATTAATACAGAAGTATTGAATGGCATCCCCATTCCTCCGTATTCTGCTGGGACACTGATTCCTAAAAGGCCTAGTTCTCCAGCTTTTTTCATGCAATCTTCTGTTAGTTTGTAGTCTTTCTTTTCAAATTGTTCTCTGTACGGGTCTAATTCTTTTTCTACAAATTCTTTCGTTGCTGAAGCCATCATCAATTGATCTTCTCCAAATTCTTCTGGAGTAAAAATATCTTTTGCTTCTTGGTCTTTAATTAAAAATTCTCCTCCTTTTATCATGATATTATTTTTGTAGTATTTGGTTAGTATGAAAGTATTGTAATTTAAAGTATTTCAAATACTCCGGCTGCACCTTGTCCTGCACCTACACACATTGTAACCATTCCGTATTTTTGTTCTCTTCTCCTCATTTCGTTTATTAATTGTACAGTAAGTTTCCCGCCAGTACACCCAAGTGGATGTCCTAAGGCAATTGCTCCTCCATTTACATTTACAATATTTGGGTTTAATCCTAATTCACGAATAACTGCTAAAGATTGGGATGCAAAGGCTTCATTTAATTCAAATTGTTCAATATCTTCTAGTTTTAATCCTGCTTTTTTAAGGGCCATTGGTATTGCCTTAATAGGTCCTATCCCCATATGTTTTGGTTCAACAGCTGCTACTGAGTAACTCAATAGTTTTGCAATCGGTTTTACTCTTAATTCATTCACCATTTTTTCTGACATTAATAAAACAAAGGCTGCGCCGTCAGAGGTTTGGGATGCATTTCCTGCAGTTACTGTTCCTTCTTGTGCAAATACAGTTCTTAGTCTTGCTAATGCTTCAGCTGATCCTCCTTTTCTCGGTCCTTCATCTGTATCAACAATATATTCTCTTTCTTGTCTTTTTTCCTTTTTATCTAAGTAAGTTTCTTTTACTGTAATAGGTACTATGCCACTTTTAAAATATCCTTTCTTAATTGCGTTTAATGCTTTTTGATGAGACTTAAAAGCAAATTCATCTTGATCTTTTCTGCTAATATTCCATTTATCGGCAACTGCCTCAGCTGTAAGTCCCATATTCCAATACCAATCAGAATTTTTTTTTGCTACTTCATAATTTGGTGTAATTTTCCAGCCTCCAAATGGTATAGGGGACATGCATTCTACTCCACCTGCAATAATGCAATCGGCCATTCCACTTTGTATTTTTGCATTGGCAATTGCAATAGTTTCCAGTCCTGATGAACAATACCTGTTCACGGTCATTCCTGGAACTTTTATGGTGTCTAATCCCATTAAGGAAATCATTCTTCCGATATTTAATCCCTGTTCTGCTTCAGGTGTTGCGTTTCCACAAATTACATCATCAATTTTATCTTTGTCTAATTCAGGAACGGAGGCTACTAAATGCTTAATTACATCTGCTGCCAAGTCATCAGGCCGAGTAAATTTAAAAACTCCTTTCCCAGATTTTCCTACTGCCGACCTATATCCTGCTACTATATATGCTGTATTCATAATTTTAATTTCTTAATGGTTTACCTTTCTTTAGCATGTGTTCTATTCTTTCCAAAGTTTTTCTCTCACCGCATAATGATAAAAAGGCTTCTCTTTCAAGGTCTAATAAATATTGTTCAGAAACTAAGGCAGGAGCTGATAAATCTCCTCCACAAATTGCGTAAGCTAATTTTTCTGACATTAATTTTTCATGTTCTGTAATGTATCCTGCTGCACGCATGGAGTGTGCTCCAACCATAAACATACCTAAGCCTGCTTTTCCTAAAACTTTAATCTTTTCAGGTACAGGTTGAGTATATCCTTGGTTTGCCAAGTTTAAGGCTGCTGCTTTTGCATCCGTAATAAGATTATTAAATCCTACTGTTACTTTATCTCTATTTTTTAATAATAAATCTAACTCTATGGCTTCCTGTGCTGATGTAGCTACTTTTGCCATGCCTATATTTAAGTATCTCTCTTTTAAAGTAGGTAATTCTATATCTCCTGAGAAGTAAGCTTTTGATGCTCTTCTGGCCATTTCTTTTGTTCCACCACCTCCAGGAATAACACCAACTCCCATTTCAACTAAACCAATATAAGTTTCTGCTGAAGCTTGTACATGATCGGCATGTAAAGCAATTTCACACCCTCCACCTAAAGTCATTCCGTGTGTAGCTACTACAATAGGTATTGAAGAGTTTCTGATTCTTCCAGTTGTATTTTGAAAAGTACGAACGGCAAAGTCAATTTCTTCATATTCTTGCTCAATTGCCATCATAAATATCATAGCAATATTTGCTCCAACTGAAAAGTTATTTCCTTGGTTGGCGATAACTAATCCTTTGTGATTTTCTTCTGCAATATCAATAGATTTTTGAATCCCTTCTAATACTTCTCCTCCAATAGAATTCATTTTTGTTTTCCATTCCAAATTAACTATTCCATCTCCAATTTCGGTAAGGTTACACCCTGAATTACTCCAAATGGTATTATTCTCACGAATGTGATCTAACACAATAAAATTCTCCATTCCTGCTACTTTCTCTTTTGATTTTGCTGGAATATTATAATAGTTTAAAGTGCCGTTTTCGGTTGTGTAGAATGAAGTGTTTCCTGAATTCACCATTTCATATACCCAAGGAGCTGCTTTATATCCTGATTCTACCATTTTGGATAATGTTTTTTCAACATCTAAAGCGTCCCACATTTGGAACGGTCCAATTTCCCATCCAAATCCAGCACAAAGTGCTCTGTCAATTTTGTAAAGATCGTCTGTTATTTCAGGTATTCTGTAAGAAACATATGCAAACGCTGAATAAAAAGATTTTCTGTAAAATTCTCCTGCTTTATCTTTTCCTTTTACAAGAATTTTTAATCTTTTTAATAAATTATCTTCTTGTTTTGCTGCTACTATAGTTTCAAATTTAGTTCTTTTCTTAGGGGCGTATTCCATAGTCTTAAGATTAAGAGCCTCAATAATTCTCTTCCCTTTTTTATCTTTTGATTTTTTATAGAACCCTTGCTTAGTTTTATCTCCTAACCATTTTTTTTCACTCATCTTATTAATAAAATCAGGTAATTCAAAATTACTTCTCATTTCATCATCAGGACAGTTTTCGTAAACCCCATTTGCTACATGAACTAAGGTGTCTAGTCCTACTAGGTCACAGGTGCGAAATGTAGCTGATTTAGGACGACCAATAATTGGTCCACTTAAAGAGTCCACCTCCTCCACGGTTAAATCCAATTCTTTTATCAGATGAAATAGTGATAAAATATTGGCTACTCCAATTCTATTTGCAATAAATGCTGGAGTATCTTTACAAAGCACCATATCTTTTCCAAGAAACTTATCTCCATAATTCATTAAGAAGTCAATAACTTTAGTGTCTGTTTTTGTACTTGGAATAATTTCCAGTAATTTCAAATATCTAGGAGGATTAAAAAAGTGTGTTCCACAAAAATGCGCTTTAAAGTCCTCACTTCTATCATCAATCATACTTTCAATAGGAATTCCCGAAGTATTAGAAGAAATTAGAGTTCCTTTTGTTCTGAATTTTTCTATTTTTTCAAAAACTTGTTTTTTAATATTAAGTCTTTCTATTACTACCTCAATAATCCAATCAACCTCTGCAATTTTTTGCAAATCATCATCTATGTTCCCTGTTGTAATTCTACTTATAAACTCTTTGCTATAAATAGGAGAGGGGTTGCTTTTTAAAGTGCTTGTTAAAGCATTATTTACAATAGAGTTCCTTAGCTTCTTATCATTTAATTGTTCCTTAGTTAAGTCAAAGGGAATAATATCTAAGAGTAGCACTTCAACTCCAATATTAGCAAAATGACACGCAATTCTTGATCCCATAATACCTGAGCCTACAATAGCTACTTTACTTATATGTCTATTTTTTTTCATCTATAATTTTGTTTATCTTTTTTAGTACTGCAAAGAACGTTTTCATTTCTTTTTCTTCAAAGTGTGATTGAATAGATTCGTTAAAATCTATTACTACTCCTTTTGCTACTTCACGCCAATCCATTCCTAATTGTGTTAAGTGGATAACAGATTTTCGTTTATCGTTTGGGTCATCTTTTCTCTCAATAACTCCGGCATCTTCTAGTTTGTTTATTGAGCGTGATAGTGAGGTGGCCTCCATACCCATATTTGGGCCTAGTTGAGTGGAAGGTGTGCCTTCGGAAATATCAATATTTAATATAATCATCCCCAATGCCATACTTGCCATATACTCTGTGGCAGTTCTGTTATACATTTTAGTAATGTTATACCAAGTCTTTCTTATGTTGTAGTCTATAGTATCTTCTTGTTCCATATAAATTTTTTAAATTAATTGAGACAAACTTAAAGTATCAAAATTAAAGTACTATGTTAGGCATAGCATATACTTTTAGAGTACAAATTTATAAAATATTGCTATGCGTGCACAGTAAAAGCATAAGTATTATTTGTTCGTATTAAATAATTAAAAAAAAGTGTACTTTTAACAAAACGAATTAAGAAAACAATGAACTATTTATCACCTTTAGAAATGCTCTATAAATGGGAGCAAGAAAAACCAAATGAAATATATTTAAGTCAACCAATAGAAGGAGTTTGGCATAATTGGACTTGGAAACAGGTGGGTAAAGAAGTTCGAGAAATGGCTGCATATATTAAAACACTAAATATGCCTCAGGGCAGTAAAATTGCTTTACTCTCAAAGAATTGTGCACATTGGATGATTACTGATTTGGCAATTATGATGAGTGGATATGTATCTGTTCCTTTATACCCTAATTTAAATGCTGCATCATTAGGGAAAATTTTAAAACATAGTGAAGCAAAATTATTATTTGTTGGTAAATTAGATGATTATGCTATTATGAAGCCTGGAGTCCCTTCTGATTTACCTTGTATTACTTTTCCGTTCTATAGTGAAGATTATCCTAAGTGGAATGAAGTGACAAAAGATATTCCTCCTATAAAGGAAAATATTGTCCGTGAAGCACAAGATTTAGCAACAATAATTTACACTTCGGGAACAACAGGAGACCCTAAAGGAGTTATGCATAAATTTTTTAATTTCAGTTTTGCAACTACGCATGCTTCAGAGGCTTTGCATTTGACCAACGAATCATTCTTTTCTTACTTGCCACTTTGCCATATCGCAGAACGTTTATTAGTGCAAATGGGAAGTTTGTATTCAGGAGGTAAAGTGTATTTTGCTGAAAGCTTAGATACTTTTGCTGCTAATTTGTCAGAAGCTTCTCCTACTGTTTTTTTAGGTGTTCCTAGAATTTGGAGTAAATTCCAGCAGGGAATTCTAACAAAATTACCTCAGAATAAGTTAAATATATTACTTTCAATCCCAATTGTATCTACATTAATTAAAAGTAAAATTAAAAAGGGTTTAGGATTAAATAAAGCGACTAATGTATTTACAGGAGCTGCTCCAACACCGGTTTCTCTAATTAAATGGTTCGCTCGTTTAGGAATAAATATTCAGGAAGCATATGCTATGACTGAAAACACTTGTTATTCACACGTGAGTTATAATGACAATATAAATATTGGCTCAGTTGGTCAAGCCTTACCTCTTTGTGAAGTTAAATTGTCAGAAAGAAAAGAAATACTGATTAAACATGTTGCTCTTATGGACGGTTACTATAAGAATATAGAAGAGACAAGTAAAACTATAATTGATGGATGGTTACATACTGGTGATGAAGGAGAGATTGATAGTGAAGGTTTTCTTAAGATTACTGGAAGAGTTAAGGATTTATTTAAAACTAGTAAAGGAAAGTATGTAGCTCCATCACCAATTGAGATGAAACTTTCAGCTAATAAAAATATAGAGCAAGTTTGTGTAGTTGGTATTGGAGTTCCTCAGCCTATTGCAATAGTTGTGCTATCAGAAAGAGGTAAATTAAAAAGTAGAGAGGGTTTGATTAAAAGTTTTACAAATACATTAAAAGTAGTTAACCCAAAGTTAGATGGGCATGAAAAAATACATAATCTCATTATAGTTAAGGAAGATTGGACTGTAGAAAATGAATTACTTACTCCAACTATGAAGATTAAGCGTAATGCTATTGAAAAGATTTACCAAAACAATTATGTTTCTTGGTATGAAGGGGATAGAATTATTTTATCTTAATTAATTCTTAATCAAGATAAAATAATATTTTGAAATTCATTTTATGTTTTCAATTTTTTCTTTTTGGCAGCAGGAAAAAGAATATTATTTAAAATAAGACGATATCCTGGTGAATTAGGGTGCAAGGAAAGATCCGTCTTCGGATCACCTACTTTATGTTGATAATCTTCAGGATCATGCCCTCCGTAAAAAGTCCAAGTACCATTTCCTAATTTCCCATGAATATAACGCGCCTCATTACTTGATTTTGTCTCCCCCATTATTAGTACATCCGATTTTATATATTGATTTTTAAAGGCTGTAGTTTGTCCCATAAAACCTTTAATAACTTGAATGTGGTTTTGACATAACATAGTTGGTATAGGGTCCCATTTTGCAGAAAAATCAAAAAGAGTAAAAAAATCAATTTTTGGGTTTAATCTTCTAGTTTGTGTTGCATCAATAGAAGAAAATTCATATTGATTAGGGTTTTTTACTAAAGTAAAGTCTTTAAAAGCTAATGTTTTACTAAAATCTAGTTTTTCTTCAGCAGAAGGGTCAGCAGGATCCCCATCAAACATATGTTGACATATGTCATTTCCTTCACTGGCTAAGGCAATATCGTAACTGTCCGTTGCACTACACATGGCGAATAGAAATCCGCCAGCCATTACAAATTCTTTTATTTTTTTTGCAACTGCTAACTTCTCATCAGAAACTTTATTGTATCCTAGTTTCTTTGCTAGTTTTTCATAAGAAATTTTCTGATCTTTATACCATGTAGCATTTTTAAAACTGGCATAAAACTTTCCGTATTGCCCTGTAAAATCTTCATGATGTAGGTGTAGCCAGTCGTAAAGTGGCAATAAATTTGCTAAAACTTCTTCATCATAAACTACTTCATAAGGAATTTCAGCATAAGTAAGTGCCATGGTTACTGCATCGTCCCATGGTTGTTTATTATTAGGAGAATATATAGCTATTTTAGGAGATTTCTCTAAACGGACAACATCCTGGTTTATCTCTGGGCTTGAAATAGATTGTAATATTTGTGTGGATTGTATATCTGCAATTAATTGATAAGAAACTCCTCTTATATTACATTCGTCTTCAATAGAAGCATCTTGTTTTATCATAAAGCTACCCCCTTTGTAATTAAGTAACCAATCTACCTTTACTTCTCTTTCAATAGCATAAAAAGCAATTCCATAAGCTTTTAGATGATTACTTTGACTTTCATCCATAGGAATTAAAATATAAGCAGCTTTTGAAGAAAAAATAATACTACAGAAAAGTAGAAATAAACTTAGTTTTTTAAGGGTTTTAAAATGGGGCATCTTTATTATCTTTATTCATACTTGATGACATTGATATCATTGAAGAGTTATCTCCTTCATCATCAAATTCACTGCCATCAAAATAATCAAGATCAGAAAATTTTGCAAAATCACCAGTAAATTTCAAACGCACATTAGCTAAAGAGCCATTTCTATGTTTTGCAATGATTATTTCTCCTTGTCCTCTTGAATCATCACCATTATCCCATTCATAAATTTTATAGTATTCAGGACGGTAAATGAAAGTTACAATATCGGCATCCTGCTCAATTGCTCCTGATTCTCTAAGGTCAGATAGCATAGGTCGTTTACTCCCAATTCCAGTCCGGCTTTCAACCCCTCTATTTACTTGCGATAGGGCAATAACAGGAATTTTCAACTCCTTTGCAATACCTTTAAGTGAACGGGAAATTGTGGAGATTTCTTGTTCTCTATTCCCCGCATTACCTCCAGCACTCATTAACTGTAGATAGTCAATCATGATGATTCCTACTCCATTATTTTTAACTAACCTTCTTGCTTTTGCCCTTAGTTCAAAAACAGTAAGTCCTGGTGTGTCATCAATATATATAGGTGCTTCTGATAAATGTTTTATTTTTTCGTGTAACTGAACCATTTCATGGTCAGCCAAGTCACCTCTACGTAATTTGCTAGCCCCTAATTCTGCTTCACTAGCAATCAAACGATTTACTAATTGCTCTGCTGACATCTCCAAAGAAAAGAATCCAATAGGAGTATTGTGGTCAACTGCAACATTTCTTGCCATAGTCAAGGCAAAGGCTGTTTTACCCATACCTGGCCTTGCAGCAACAATTATTAAATCAGATTTTTGCCAACCTGATGTAATTCTATCTAAGTTTGAGAAACCAGAAGGTACTCCACTTAATCCATCTTCTTTGTTTCTAAGTATTTCAATACTTTCAAGTGCACCCTTAATCAAGGTACTCATTTTATCATAACTTTTTCTAAGTGTACCTTCAGTAACTGTAAACAGTTTTTCTTCTGCAGTATTTAATAAATCAAAGATATCTACAGAATCGTTAAAAGCATCACCAATAATATTATTAGAAATACTGATTAGCGAACGCTTAATAAACTTTTCGGCAATGATACGTGCATGAAACTCTGTGTTAGATGAAGAGGCGACATTATTTGTCAACTCTGAAATATAGGAAAGACCTCCTATAAATTCTAATTCTTCCATTCGTTTCAACTCTTCTGAAACAGTAAGTATGTCAACCGGTTGTGTATGATTAAATAGGTTTACAATAGCTTCAAATATTCTTTGATGTTCAGCTTTATAAAAATACTCCGCTTGAAGTGAGTCAATTGCATCTGATAAGGATTCGTTATCAATCATTAAAGCTCCTAAGACAGCTTGTTCTAATTCAATTGCTTGAGGTTGCAGTTTCCCATCAATCTTTGCAGTTGTGGTTGCTTTTAATGTTCTTTGTCCTATTTTTTTCGCCATCTAATTATTCGTTTACTACTCCCATGTTGGAGAATTTTTCCATTCGGTTATTTACTAGAGTATTTTTTTCAATATCAATAAATTCCTTAATTGCTTTGACAATTGATTTTTTAACTATTTTAAAGGTTTCTTCTGGAAAAGTATGAGCTCCTCCTAATGGTTCTTTAATAATTTCGTCAACCAAACCAATTCCCTTCATGTTAGTTGCAGTTAGTTTTAAGGCATCAGCTGCAGTTTCCTTGTGATCCCAATTTCCCCATAGGATAGTAGAACAGTTTTCAGGAGAGATAACTGAATACCAAGCATTATTTAGCATTAGTATTTTGTCGCCAACTCCTATTCCTAAAGCACCACCTGATGCTCCTTCACCAATTATTACTACAATAATTGGAACTTCTAATTTTGTCATTTCAAAAATGTTACGTGCAATAGCTTCTCCTTGTCCTCTTTCTTCTGCTTCTAGTCCAGGGAAAGCACCAGGAGTGTCTATTAAACAAACAACAGGTTTACTAAATTTTTCAGCCATTTTCATAAGCCTTAATGCTTTTCGGTATCCTTCAGGATTTGCCATTCCAAAATTACGGAACTGTCTTTGTTTAGTATTTCTTCCTTTTTGTTGCCCAATAAACATAACAGATTGCTTGCCAATTGTACCCCAACCACCAACCATAGCTTTGTCATCTTTCACTCCTCTGTCTCCATGTAATTCTATGAAATCACCATCCGATAGAGCTTCAATATAATCCAAAGTATAAGGTCTTTGAGGGTGTCGTGATAATTGCACTTTTTCCCATGAAGTTAAACTTCCATAGATTTCTTTCCGTGTACTTTCAATTTGTGACTCAATATCAGAAACGGTTTTGCTAACATCAATAGAGTCATCTTTTCCTAGTTCTTTGGCTTTTTCAAGCTTAATAATCAGTTCTTCAATTGGTTTTTCAAATGCTAAATAATCCATTGTAGTTTTATTTATAAAGGAGAACAAAGTTAAATAAAATGATTTGTGGAGGCCTATAAAATTTGAGTTGATTATTTTTGTTGTTGAAAACTAAGAGTTATCATGATAGTATACCCAAACGCTAAAATAAATATTGGCCTAAACGTGCTTGAAAAACAAGCTGATGGTTATCATAAAATATCTTCTGTTTTTTACCCCGTACATGAATTGTTTGATATGTTAGAAATTCTTCCTTCTGAGGATTTTTTTTTCTCTAGTTCAGGAATTGAAATTCCGGGAAATAGTAATCTTTGTGTTAAAGCTTTTGAACTCTTGCGTTCAGATTTTGAAATTGGTAATGTAACTATGCATTTGTACAAGCAAATTCCTATTGGGGCTGGTTTAGGAGGAGGTTCGGCTGATGGTGCTTTTGCATTAAAAGCTCTGAATGAACTTTTTGATCTGGAATTAAGTATTATAGAATTAGAAGAATACGCTTTGCAATTAGGAGCTGATTGTCCTTTTTTTATTGAAAATTTACCAAAATATATAACAGGAATAGGAGAGGAAATGATGAGAATTAATTTTGACTTATCACCTTATAGATTGAAGTTTATTTTCCCTGAATTACATATTTCTACTGCTGAGGCTTATGAAGGTGTTATTCCAAATCAAACTACAAATTCTCTGTTAGATTTAATAAATCAACCTATTGAAAATTGGAAAGAAATAGTAAAAAATGACTTTGAAGTTGCTGCTTTTGTAAAGTATCCACAACTTAATAAAATTAAAGAAAAGTTGTATGCTGAAAATGCTATCTATGCTAGTATGACTGGAAGTGGGAGTGTTATTTATGGTGTATTTTTTAGTTGATTTTTAGTTGATTTTTAGTTTAATAGTAATTAATTTTATTTAGTCGAAGAAAAAATCCCCACCAATTTGGTAGGGATATATTATAATTTTTTTACTTTTTAGTGGGAAGTTACCCATTCATTGTTACCAAGAACTCTGTATTGTCTTTTGTTTTTTGTAATCTATCTTTCATAAATTCAATTGCTTCAATAGGATTCATATCAGCTAAGTAATTTCTGAGTACCCAAATTCTTTGTATATGCTCTTTGTCTAGCAGTAAATCCTCGCGCCTAGTAGAAGAAGATACTAAATCAACTGCAGGATAAATTCTTCTATTAGCAATTTTTCTATCTAATTGCAATTCCATGTTACCAGTTCCTTTAAATTCTTCAAAGATCACTTCATCCATTTTGCTTCCAGTTTCCGTAAGAGCAGTTGCTAAAATAGTTAACGATCCACCTTTTTCAATCTTACGAGCTGCACCAAAGAAACGCTTTGGTTTGTGAAGTGCATTTGCGTCAACTCCTCCACTTAATATCTTACCTGAAGCAGGTTGTACTGTATTGTATGCTCTTGCCAGTCGAGTAATTGAATCTAACAGAATAACTACATCATGTCCACACTCTACCATCCTTTTGGCTTTCTCTAGTACAATATCAGCTACTTTGACATGTCTACTTGCTGGTTCATCAAATGTAGAAGCAATTACTTCAGCATTTACACTTCTTTCCATATCTGTAACTTCTTCAGGGCGCTCATCAATCAGTAATATAATCATATAAACCTCAGGATGATTATCAGCAATTGCATTAGCAATATCTTTTAATAATACTGTTTTACCTGTTTTGGGTTGTGCTACAATTAAACCTCTTTGTCCTTTTCCTATTGGAGTGAAGATGTCTAACATTCTAATAGACACATTGTTATGTCCTTTTCCTAAAAGATTAAACTTTTCATAAGGGAAGAGTGGAGTTAAATGATGGAAAGGAATTCTATCTCTAACAATTCCTGGGTCACGACCATTGATGCTTTCAACTTGTATTAAAGGAAAGTATTTTTCACCCGTTTTTGGTGGACGAACTGTTCCTTTGATAGTGTCACCTGTTTTTAAACCAAATAACTTAATTTGTGAATGTGAAACATAAACATCGTCTGGAGATGATAAATAGTGGTAATCACTTGAACGCATAAAACCATATCCATCAGGCATAATTTCAATTACTCCTTCTGTATTAATTATGCCATCAAAGTTATAGTCATATTTAGATGGGGGGGTGTTGCTGCTGTTTGCTTGGTTTTTATTGTTGTTATGTTTTGGATGAGAATTGCCTTGCTCATTTTCTTTTTTTGGATGATTATGCACAGGCTTCTTTGGTACATTTCGTTCCTCATTATTTTTTTGATGGTTATGAATCGGCTTTTTAGGTGCTTTTTGATCATTATTTTTTGGATGATTATGCACAGGTTTATTTAGTGCATTTCGTTCCTCATTATTTTTCTGATGGATATGAACTGGCTTTTTAGGCGCAATTTTTTGGTCATTTCCATTTGGAATAGGTTGGGATTTTTCTGTTTTAATATTTTGCTTTTGATTTGGCTGTGGAACTTTAGTTTTTAGTTCAGTATGTACAGGCTTTTTTGGTTCTTTTTTTTCTGCACTATTTGTTCTTGTTCTTTGGTTTTTCTTAATTACTGGTATAGATTGAGGTTGTTTATTTTCTGCCTGATGATCTAAAATGGCATAAGCCAAATCTTCTTTCTTTAATTTCTCAAATTTTTTGAGGTCTAATTCTGTTGCAATTACTTTTAAATCAGCAACTTTTTTTGCATTTAATTCTTCTAATTTGTACATAAATATTTTTTAGTATAATAATCTTTAATTCGGTTATAGATGTGAATTTAAAGATGTGTTTTAAGGGGGTCTTACTTAGATAAGTTATGCAATGATACAAATTTTTTAATAAATGTACAAATTCTACAATTTTAATTAGTTTTGTACTTTAAATTTACAACTATGATTCAAAGAGTTCAATCCCTTTTCTTTTTTTTCTCAGCTATTTGTTCTGTTACTATTGTGTATACATTTCCTGTATTACAAAATGAAACTACAAATTATTTGTTAAAGGAGCATTTTGCTGATGCACGCTTATTTGTATTCTTGTCAGCTGGGTTGTCTTTAGTTGCTATATTTCAATTCAAGAATAGGAAAGTACAACAACTAATTGCTTCTATTGCACGATTAATGATTACTATTGCTTTTTTCTTAATCATATTTTTACACAGGAATGAAGAATTAATTGGTATTGGAATGATACTTTTAATTATACCATTTATTGCTTTAATTGCTGCTAATTTTTTTATTAAGAAAGATGAAAAACTGGTAAGGTCTGCTGATAGAATTCGTTAATTTCTAGAGTTGTATTTTGCTTCTAGGAAACTCTATTACTCTTAAATTTTTTATTTCGCTTTCATCAACACTAAAGCAAAGTATTGTTTTAACAGTATGTATCCCATAATCACCTATTGCTCCAGGGTTCATATGTAGTAGTTGGTGTTTTTTATCGTACATCACCTTTAAGATGTGTGAATGTCCACAAATAAATAAATCAGGATTAGCTTGTTTAATTATAGGTAATATTTTTTTATCATATCTATTTGGATATCCACCAATATGAGTCATCATAACATTTACCTTTTCACATTTAAAATAGAGGTTTGCCTTGAATTCAGATCGTATATTGTTATCATCAATATTTCCATAAACAACACGAATTGGAGCAAAGGATTTTAATGTGTCAGTAACAGAAAGTGAGCCAATATCTCCAGCATGCCATATCTCATCAGCTTTTTTAAAATGCGGAAAAAAACGCTCATCTAAAGTATGGTGAGTATCAGAAATCAGAACTATATTTTTCATCTATTTTATAAGAGTGACAATTCCTGTATAGATGAAGGGTTTATCTTTAAAGTCATTAATTAAAATAGAATAGGAATATATTTCATTTGGCACTAAATTATTATTGACTTTACCATCCCATTGCCCATTATCTTCATTATAAATAATTTCTCCCCACCTGTTATATATTTTCATTGTATAAATGTATCCTCCAATAATTAATGGATAGAAATAATCATTATCTCCATCATTGTTTGGTGTAAAGGAGTTCGGTATAAATGCTGAATAAATAGGATTTATAATTATTTTCCCAGTAATAGAATCTGTACATCCAAAATTATTTGTGATATGATATTTAATGTTATGAGTTCCTGTATCTTGATATGTATGCCAGAAATTTGTCTCATCATTTACAATTGTACCATCGCCTAAATTCCACTCTGAGTAAAGAACCGTTTCATTACTATTATCTCTGAAGTAGATATTAGGATTGTCTATATCTGTTGGTTGAGGGCTGAAAAGCATTCCTGCTTTAGGGAATTCACTTATAGTTATTACATCATTTATTTGGTTAGAACAGGAAGATATTGGGTCTGTATAATTATATCCAATATTATATTCTCCGGGACCTAAATTTTCAACATCAAAATAGTTGGTCAGCTCATCATTAATTGAGTAAAATCCTCCATTTGGTGTTGCATTATTAAGTGTAAATGATTGGTTTCCTATGCATATATCTTCTTCATTAAGTTCTAGTTGAGGTAGTTGTTTTACTTCAATATAGACATCATCATTATAGGTTCCCGTGCACCCTTCAGTATCAGTAAGAGAAACTATATAAACTTCTTCGCTGAAGTTTGGGCTAAGTGTAATTGGAATTCCTTCTGGTATTAGCAATCCGTTTGTATCTATTACGAATGATTTTAGAATAGAGTCTTGCAATAACATTGTATAAACATTAGATGATGAGTTTGAAATATTTATTGAAAGCGTCGATTCATCATATCTACAAATTGGACTAGTAGCAATAAAATCTAAGAATATTTGATTAGCTTCGTTTATAGTGACAATACTATCTAATTTACATCCATTAGAGTCAGTTAGTGTAAAGCTATAATTTCCTGGAGATAATGCATTTATATTTTGGTTAACAGACCCATTATCCCATGAATATTGAAAAGGAGGTGTTCCTCCATTAGGAATTAAATTTATTGATCCATCATTATAACCAAAACAACTAATATTATTTTCAGCTATTATTACATCAATTTCATCTGTATAGCCAACCACTAAATTAAGGGTTTCAGTATGTGTACATCCTACTGTATTAGTACTTATTTCTGTATAGCTTCCAGTTATGGTATAAGTTTGATTATTAACTGCCCAAGTGTATGTGTCACATGACGTTTGGTTAGTTGTATTTTCTGTTGAGTTAAGAATGGTAAGATTTAGTGTTTCAGTATGAGGACAGCCTGATATATTTGAACTTACATCGGTATAAGTGCCACTTGCAGTATAAGTGATTCCATTTACAGCCCAAGTATATGAATCACATTCAATTAAAGTTATTGTATTTGATGTGGAGTTATTTATTGAAAGATTTAGTGTTTCAGTATGTGGGCATCCAGTTACAGAATCTACACTTACATCTATGTACGTGCCATCTGCAGTATAAGTGATTCCATTTATAGCCCAAGTATATGTGTCACATTCAATTAAATTTGATGTATTTGTTGTGAAGTTATTTATTGTAAGATTCAGTGTTTCAGTATGAGAGCAGCCTGATGCATTTGTGCTTAGATCTATATAAGTTCCGCTTACTGTGAAAGTTTGATTATTAGCTACCCAGGTGTATGAGTCACATGTTATTTGGTTAGTTGTATTTGATGTAGAATTATTTATTGTAAGATCTAATGTTGCTATGTTATCACATCCCGTTGCAGTATTTGTAGTAATCCATGTTGCTGAATTATTTGAATTCATATAATTTACTCCATCAAGCCATGTGTATGAATCACAAACTGTCAGAACATCACTAGATGTAGTGTTAGGAATTACTGTAATGGTTGTCAGATCACTACTAGTACATCCATTAGAGTCAATTCCAGTCACAGTATAAGTTGTAGTTAAATTTGGGTTAAAACTAATTCCGTTAGTGATTCCATTATCCCAAATATACGTTACTCCAGCTGTGCCGCCTCCAGATAGAGTAGTGGGGTCATTTTCACAAATGGTATTAGATGTTGCCGTGGCTGTTACATTAGGAAGAATGATTGACGAAGTAACAATTATTGGAGAGCTATTCGTAATACATCCTGTAGCTGTATCAGTTACTATACAGATATATGAACCTGCATTTAAACCTATAGCTGTTGCCGAAGTTTGAATTGGTATAGTATTCCATTCGTAAGTATAGCCTAAGTTAGAAGAGGTATTTGGAATGATAGTGCAAGTACCATCTGGATTCAAACATGAGGTTAAGGGAGTTGAGTTGTCACTAATGCTAAAATCGTTTAGGTAAATTAGATAAGTTTCACTTTGAGAATTAGGTATAGGGCATTCATCATCATTTATATTTATATTAAATGTATAAGGTGATCCTGTTATATCAGCAGCTGTAGGTATCCAATTAAAAGTTCCTGTAACATTAGTTGAACTTAGAGGATTTGATGGATTAACAGAAAATGTTGCGCCATTGGGTAATAACGAACTAAGCATTTCTATATTAACACTAGAAGCAGCTTGTAAAGAAAAGTTTAATTGAGAGCTTCCGTCAACACAAAAAGAAAAACTATTGTTAGTATTATCTATAATAGTTCCTGCATTAGAAAGTGTAGTAATTATAGAATTAGCTGCACCATTGCAATTTCTTGCCCAAACTTGTATATCTCTTGTTACAAATCCTGTATTAAATCCATTTCTGGATTCATTTACTTTAATGGCAGCTACAGATGTTCCTGTGCTAGTTGTATTGATACATAAGTCTCCTGTTAATGGATCGCAAGTAGATGTTCCTGAAGGAAAAGGTTGCAAATAAGTACCATTTTGGTAATTCATATTATCTGATGCTCCTTGATTAACTTTTGGCTGAGTTAGGCTGTAACTTAAATCGTCAAGATCTGGATCTGTTGCACCATTATAAAAACAATCCCCTCCAGAGCATAAAAAACTAACGGGATCTGAAGAAAAGACAGGAGAACTGCTAAGGTATGTTGTATTATTTATGTTTGCTATAACGCACAAAGCGTCACTATTAATTGTAGGGCCATATGTGGTATTGTTTCTAGCATTTAGAGGTTGGTTCCATATTTTCCATGATCCTCTATTGGGGAATGTAATAATACCTGTGTAAGTATATTTTTCATAAGCATAATCTAAGCCGTAAGAACATGGATCAGTTATACTATTACAAACAGGTGTTACGCTTGTAGAATTTCCTATTTGGCTGAGATTTATAGTGTTGTATAAGAAGTTGCTGGATGTTGACCAATTATACCATCTAAGCTCAAAATCATTTGGAGGGGGAGGATTTGCATTTTCACAATCGTAATAAAAGTTTAAAGTTATCTCATATTGAAGTATTTCAGTTGTTGTGCAAGCAGAACCACCTATGATGTTAAAAGTATTAATTCCAGGGCCATAGCCTGTATTTAATGTTCCTGATATTACGCCACTTAATGTGCTATTCCCACTAATAGAATAAGTGCTACCATTCCATCCGTCACCCCAGCTGTCATAGGTTCTAAACTCTAAATCCCCTAAATTAACATTAGGAATACATATTGTGCCTGAGAAAGGAGCTCCTCCAGAGGCAATTATTGTTCCAGATGAGGGATCTAAAATATCCCAAGAAATTTCAGAATGCCAATTTGTATTTCCACCACCAACGTTAATTGTAATCTGACTACCAGAAATACCACCTGGAACCCCAATAAACTTATAAGTAATATCCATTCCTGCTGCATGAGAAGAAAATGCTTCAACAGAGAATAAAATTGAATTAGCTAATATTAAAAATATTTTTAATAATTTCATTATCTATTTTATAAGAGTGACAATTCCTGTATAGATGAAGGGTTTATCTTTAAAGTCATTAACTAAAATAGAATAGGAATATAGACCATCTGGTGCTGCTTTGTCGTCTATAGTGCCATCCCATCTTCCATTATCTGTATTATAAATAATTTGCCCCCACCTATTATATATCTTCATATTATATTCATTCCCTCCAATAATTGATGGGTAGAAATAATCATTATCTCCATCACCATTTGGTGTGAAGGCATCTGGGATAAAAGTTATATAAATAGGGTTTATAATAAGGTCTTTAATAACGGAATCCGTGCATTCATATATATTTGTAATATAATATTTAATAGTGTAAGTTCCTGTATCTTGATATGTATGCCAGAAATTTGTCTCATCATTTACAATTGTACCATCGCCTAAATTCCACTCTGAGTAAAGAACCGTTTCATTACTATTATCTCTGAAGTAGATATTAGGATTGTCTATATCTGTTGGTTGAGGGCTAAAAAGCATTTCTGCTTTAGGGGATTCAAGGATAGTAATTATCTCATTTATTTGGTTAGAACAGGAAGATATTGGGTCTGTATAATTATATCCAATATTATATTCTCCGGAACCTAAATTTTCAACATCAAAATAGTTGGTCAGCTCATCATTAATTGAGTAAGATCCTCCATTTGGTGTTGCATTATTAAGTGTAAATGATTGGCTTCCTATGCATATATCTTCTTCATTAAGTTCTAGTTGAGGCGGTTGTTTTACTTCAATATGAACATCATCATTATAGGTTCCCGTGCACCCTTCAGTATCAGTAAGAGAAACTATATAAACTTCTTCGCTGAAGTTTGGGCTAAGTGTAATTGGAATTCCTTCTGGTATTAGCAATCCGTTTGTATCTATTACGAATGATTTTAGAATAGAGTCTTGCAATAACATTGTATAAACATTAGATGATGAGTTTGAAATATTTATTGAAAGCGTCGATTCATCATATCTACAAATTGGACTAGTAGCAATAAAATCTAAGAATATTTGATTAGCTTCGTTTATAGTGACAATACTATCTAATTTACATCCATTAGAGTCAGTTAGTGTAAAGCTATAATTTCCTGGAGATAATGCATTTATATTTTGGTTAACAGACCCATTATCCCATGAATATTGAAAAGGAGGTGTTCCTCCATTAGGAATTAAATTTATTGATCCATCATTATAACCAAAACAACTAATATTATTTTCAGCTATTATTACATCAATTTCATCTGTATAGCCAACCACTAAATTAAGGGTTTCAATATTCGTACATCCTGCAGAATTAGTATTTGTATCTGTGTAAATACCACTTGTTGTATATGTATTGCCATCTACTAACCAAGTATAAGAATCACAAGCAACATCATTAGTTGTATTTGCTGTTGAGTTAAGAATTGTAAGATTTAAGGTTGCTACATTATCACAACCAGCTGAATTGGTGCTTGTAAATATTGCTGAGTTATTAGATGACGTATATGTATTTCCATCAATCCAAGTATAAGAATCACAAGCTGTTTGAGGGTCTATAGAATTAGTGGTATTATTAATTGTAAGATTTAAGGTTGCTACATTATCACAACCAGCTGAATTGGTGCTTATAAATATTGCTGAGTTATTAGATGTCGTATATGTATTTCCATCAATCCAAGTATAAGAATCACAAGCTGTTTGAGGGTCTATAGAATTAGTGGTATTATTAATTGTAAGATTTAAGGTTGCTACATTATCACAACCAGCTGAATTGGTGCTTGTAAATGTTGCTGAGTTATTAGATGCAGTATAAGTATTCCCATCAATCCAAGTGTAAGAATTACATGCTGTTTGAGGATCTATTGTTGTTGTACTATTAGTAATTATTAAGTTTAGAGTAACTATACTATCACAGCCATTATTAGCAGTTAAAGAAGTTGTTGCAGTATTATTACTAGTATTATAAATGATTCCATTTATCGGCCAGATATATGAGTCGCAGTACGACCCTACATTGTCTGTTCCTGAAATGATAGCTGGCTCATTAATAGTAATTGAGTTCGTTAGAGTGCATCCATTTCCATTAGTAATATCTACTGAGTAATTTCCCGCAGAGAGTCCACTAATACTATCTGAGGTTAATCCGTTTGACCAATTATATGTTGCTGTTATATTAGCAGCTGATATTACAATTGAATAATCTTCTGTAGCACCAAACCAAGGTTCAATGTAAGATGGAGCCCATATACCAGCATCACATGAAGAAATAGAATTTGTATTACTAGATGCTTGATATTGAGAAACAACCCTCATTCGTGTAGCTCCATAAGCACCAGAGAAAGGAACTGTTATAAGAATAGATGTTGAGCTAGCAATTCCATATGCAATAACACCGACCTCTTCTCCTGGATCATTAAAATCCCCATCTATATTCCAATCAATATATACTTTTCCGCCAGAAGTAGAATTAGTATTTGAGCAATCTCCTAAGTTAACATCAATAGTGTAGGACTGACCTTCTGTAACATCAGCGTACAAATTAGTGTAATCTTCATATTGGTCACATATTCCTGAAGTATTATTATTTATACTTACATTATCTCCTGTTAATTGAATATTATCAATTGTAGAATTGATATTTGATCCTGGTGTAGATATACAGTAGTTTAAATTAGAAACAGTTCCAGGAGGAGTGGAAGATCCTTGTAATTGGATATTTGCAGTTCCATTGTTACCTCCATTACAACTTACGGTTGTTGTATTGATAGAGGCTGTAAAAATTTCAGGTTCATAAATAATTACACTATCAGAAAAGATACATGAGTTTACATCTGTTACAGTATACCCATAAGTTCCTGCACTTAACGCAGTAGGATCATTTCCTCCCCAATTAGATGTGTAGTTAGGTGTTCCTCCTGATATTGAAAGTGTTGCGCTTCCATCAGTAAAACCATTGCAAGAAACATTTGTAGGTATGCATAAAGCAATTGGAGAATCATAAACACTTATATTATTTGTAAAAGAATTAGAGCATCCATTTGAATTTGTATAAGAATATGTTACTGTATTGACCCCAATATCGTTTGCATTAGGATTAAAAATAGTTGATGCGCTATTGTTAACTAAATAATTTCCGCCAATTGGTGTTGCAGAATTTAAATTTATTGGACTTAGTCCAAGGCAGAATTGTGAGGGGAATGGAAATGTAATATTAGAAGCAGAGTTATCTACATAAATTGTCAGTGAATCAGTTTGTGAACATCCATACGTATTTGTAATCTCTAAATAATATGTAGTAGTAGTATCAGGATAAAATAAAGGAGAAGGGATAGTGTCATTACTAATCTCGTAGTTAGGGGTCCAAAGGTATGAGTAGAGAGAAGTATTAACTTGAGGGTCAATTTGAATAGTGTCTGAATAACAGATAGTTTCATCGGATAATTGTACTCCAAGTGAATTTACTCTAAACTTCTGTATGTTATTTGCTCCACCTGTTGCAGCTGTAAATCCCCAATAAACATTAGGATTATTGCTAAAAATACTAGCCACAATATTATTAGTATAGTTAACAAGTGTAACGCCATCATAGACAACTTTAAAATTATATGTGTTAGGGTTCCATGAGAAAACAACATTATGCCATAATCCATCTTCAATATTACTGTTTCCTGGAGGGAAACCTATAAATGGAACTAAATTATTTGCTCCATTGTGATTTAAATCACCATTCTTTTGTACTGCTAAATGATCATAAGATGGATCTGAACTATTTTGCCATGTATCAAACTCAACAGCCAATGATGGAGAAATTCCTTGATAGCCAAGACCACCTCCAGATGTACCTACAATTGTGCTTACTTGTTGTAACAAAAAAGCCATACCATCTGCGCCACTATTATTATATCCAAGAAATACATCAACATCAAAACTAAATGGTTGTGTTAGATTTAATGTAACTGAATTCCATGCAGATCCAGATTGATTACCTGTAGCTTGAGTTAACTGATAGGTGTTAGTTATTGGTTGTGTGGCGTTACCATTTAGGATGAAACTACCTGTAATAGTAGGTGTTGGATTAACTATTAATGTAGTAATATCAACACCATTAATATAATTTCCTGTTTGTTCTTCCCAATTATTGAAAATATAAGAACTATCTCCATTACAGATGGTAATAGTGTCAAGAATTTGTCCAAATCCAACGAATGGAAAAAAAAGTAATATAAATACTAATTTATTCATACTATTTTAAAATATAAAATTAATTTATTAAAGTAATTGAACCTTCAAAATTTCTTATTTTACCATTAATATCAGTAATTATTATACTATAAATATAAACGCCCATTGCTCCATATTTACCATTATTTACTGTTCCGTCCCAAGCTGCATCACAGCCTGTTGTGCAGTATTCATTGGAGTATTCAGTTGTTCTAAATATTCTTTGACCCGACCTTTCATAGATACTCATTTCAAAGTCTTGAACACCGTCTGTTATAGGCATGAAATAATCATTATCTAAGTCATTGTTTGGGGAAAAAGAATTCGGAATATAAATAGTTAATGTTGGTGAAATAATAATTGTTTGATAAGCTGTGTTTTCACAGCCATCTATCGAGATGCTTGTTAAAGACACTTGATAAGTTCCTGTATCACTATAAATATGATTAATTGTATTAAAGTTTGAGGCTTGTGTTTGCCCATCATCAAAATTCCATATTGCTGATGTGTAATTACTACTTCTGTCTTCAAAATAAATTAGAGGGTCAGTAATTTCTGTATTAGTTGGGTATACAGAAATAGATACATCTGGCAAGGGATTAATAATTACGGTTGCAAATCCATTCATATCTATAGATTCACATCCTTTAGAATCTGTCACGCTAATTAAAGAATACACTCCTGATGTATTGGTTTTGAATGTTTGATTACCACTAGCATATGTAATGCTATCAATGTTTATTCCATTAGTGTAAACTATGTTGTAAAAAGGAGTGCCTTCAGTTGTAACTATTAATATATCAGCTTCCTCACCATTATCACATAGCTCATAATCCCCACTAATATCAGCAATAGGTAAGGGGTTGGTAGTGATTGCAATAGATTCATTGATTAAATTTGTGCAATTATTTGATGTAATTGTATTAATGATTATATTAGTTGGATTTGTAGAGACAAATGACAGGGTGCCTTGCTGATTATTTACGGTTGTGGAAGTTGGTGTACCGTTAAACATATAATCAATGATAAAAGGAGGATAACCTACATTAAAATCAAGATCGATTTCTATTGCTTTCCCTTCACAAAATTCAGTTGGATAAGAAGTATTTAATTCAGGAATTTCATAGACTACTAAAGTCGTACTGTCTGATAAGGTTGAATTACATCCTTTGCTGTCAGTTGCAAGGCTTAATTTATAAACTGTTGTTGTTGTTGGGCTTACTAAAACACTTGAGCCAGCAGCAGGAACATTTTCTGATGCAGCTATACCTCCATTAAAATAATCAACTACGTAAGGTGGTGTGCCATTTGTAGAAGAAAACTGTAAAGTTGCATTATCACCAACGCAAATTGGGTTAGGAGCAACAGTAACATTAATATCAGGTAGAGGGTTAACATAAACACTTTGCGAATTAATTATATTTTGATTTATGCAACCTGAAGCGTCAGATATACTTGTAACTATGTATGTGTTATTTCCTATATTTGGAGTAACACTTATTTGTTGTGTTCCCGAAGTGAAAGGTCCTGCCGACATAGGGATCGAATTTTCAGTGTAATTAATCATGAAGTTAGAAACCCCTCCTTGGTTAAAGTTAAAATCTAAAGTTAATGGGTCATTTAAGCATATTTCATTAGACGATATTGTAAAGTCAACGCTGAAGTATTCAGGCTCAATTAATGTAATTAACGTGTCACTTTCGCAAGCAATTAGGTTTGTTGTAGTAATTGTTGAAGGATCTGATACCGTAACCAAATAACTACCAGCTCCAAGAGCTGAAGGATTATTGATCCCCCAGTCAGTAGAGTATATCCCTCCATTCCCACCTGAAGGATTTAGTGATATTTGTCCATCTGTAAAGCTGTTACAACTAATTGGAGTAATTGTTGGTGAGAAAGTAATTTCATCTGGTTCTGAAATAGTCGCTGAATCTTGTACAGCACAACTACTACTATTAGGAGTGATTGTTACGGTGTATGTTCCTGGACTTAAATTGTCTACAGAGCTAGTAGTTTGTCCATTGTTCCATAAAAAAGTAGCATTAACTACTGGTGAGTTTAGGACGATTGAATAGTCTTCTGTTGCTCCAAACCAAGGGGCATCTTGTCCATTTGAAATAGATGGATCGGAATAATCACAAGGACCGATTGAATTAGTTGAGGTTAGGATTACATCCTGAGATACAACCCTCATTCTTGTTGCTCCAAAAGCTCCAGTTGCCGGAACTGTAAAATTAATTGATCCAACATTAGGTGAAAAACCAGTTGCATTAAGCATACCAATTTCTTCTCCTGCATCATTAAAGTCACCATCAATATTGTAGTCAATAAAAACTTTTGCACCAGAAGGATAGTCTTGAGCTGGTAATGAAAAGTCACCTAAAATAAGATTAATTGTATAAGATTGTCCAACAGTGATATCTGCATACATAGTTGTTGTGTAATCTTCATAATAATCAATAACTCCAGCAGTATTATTATTAATTGTAACCACATCTCCAATTAAAATTACCTCTTCAATGGTTGCATCTTGATTAATTCCTCCTCCAGAATTAATCATACCAACAGCTGTTGATGAGAGGCAATATGGAATCCCGTCCCCATCAGGATCAGGATCTGATACTGTTCCAGGAGGAGTAGTTCCTCCGAACATTGTTATTGAAATCTCACCATCATCTTCTCCATAACAACTAATATCATAATTAGTGAGAACTCCTAAATCATTTGCAGGGTCAAATATAGTTATGTTATCTGAATAGGTGCAATTATTATCGTCAGTGACAGTATAATTAAAAACTCCAGCACAAAGAGCTGTAGGATTTTGTCCAAACCAATTATAAGTATAAGGACCAATACCTGAAGATGCTGTAATTGTAGAGGTTCCATCACAATCTCCAAAACACAATGGATTTGTAGTGGATATATCGTTTGCAAGTACTAAAGGTGATTCATTTATTGTTAAATTTTGAGTAACAATAATTGGTGTACAGCCAACAGCGGTATATTCATACGAAATAATATTTACACCAACATTACTAGATGATGGAGTAAAAATATTGCCTAAAACATCAGTACCACTAAAAATACCTCCAGGTGGAGAAGCTGTAAGATTGATACTTGCGTCATTAGAACATGAATTTGGAGTTGATGTTATTGAAATACTTGATGCGTTAAAAATATTCACTTCTAGTAGAGCGGTATCTCCTCCGCAAGAATTTCCTTGAGGAATAATGTACATATAGGTTCCTCCTATGTCATTAGCCGGATCAAAAATGGTATCAACTATATTTCCGGAAATTGATTCAACCCAATATCCCCAGTCATCAGGAAAACCATTTAACTGATCAGTAAGATTAAATGGTAAATCAGAGCTACATGCTGTAATTTGTGCATCTGCCCCTGCAAAGCCTCCGCCCCCAAGAGGGTTTGTTCCTGAAACAGAGGTGCTAGCTGTAAATTGAATATTAGCATCAGGAGGAGTATTGCCTACTTGTGCATAATTAGAAACTAATAAAATATAGAATTCTCCAGCTATTGCTCCTGGAATTGTAACAGTTTCTGAAGCAGCATTTGAACCACTACAAGAAAATTGATTTGGACCTTGTAATTGCGCACAAGCATTTGCTGAGCTAAAAGGTCCCCAGCAGATATAGTCTAAGTCACTAGGCGCAATCAGTAACGCTCCAGTAAAAGGATCAATAGGATCAATAGTCATGGAGAAATCACCAGTAGCTCCAATTTCAAAAAAGAAAAAAGAAGGGTTCATAGTGAGTTGTCCTACAGATGGGCAAGTAAAGTAGGTTCCGAATGGAGCCCATGCTGTTCCACTTGTGCTGGCAGCATAAGTTTGTAAAGGAGCGCTAGCGCAAATTTCAGGAATACTTATATCACAAGTGTCACTTTGGGCAAATGAAAATGTGTACGTAAATATTAGTATAAAAAATATTGTTGATTTCCCTTTCATTCCTTGATTATTAATTGATTAGCAATTTATCTATAACCATTCTAAATAGATGACTATCAGATAGTTTAGACAACAAATATATGAAAAATTACTATGCTTGCATAATTTTGATAAAGTATGATCTTATGTGTTCAAAATGCATGAATTAAATATCTATAATTCCTTGATAGAATTTCGTGTAATCCAACCCCTATTTCCATTAGCAATTTTAATGTTAATCCAATTATCAATAGTATCTACAATTTCAACCTTACTTCCTTTATGTAATGTAAATAAATTAGTACTATTTCTAGTTGGAGCACTATTTACTGTGATTGTTTCATAAAAAATAATGGCTTCCTTTTTAGTAAAATGATTATAATAAGAAGTTTGAGTAACAAACAAAATAATTAATGTTATGACAGAAAATATTTTTTTAATTCGCTTGGTTTTTAGTGATGTGAATTGACTAATTAATTGCAATATAAAAATCAACCCTATACCAAAGAGTGTTAGAATTTGCCAAACTTGAGTGCTTAAAGTCTGTGTTAAATCAATCCACCATTTTTTGTAAAAAAGTTGAGGTAGAGGTTCAATACGATCAATAATCTTAAGCTTTACTAACTCCAAGTTATGTTTTGTTTTTTCATTATTGTTAAGTTGCAAGCTTTTTTCATAATGCCAAATTGCATTAGCCCAATCATTTGTTTTGTAATGACAATTGCCTAAGTTGTAGTATAGTTCACTGCTTTCCATCCCTGATATTAATATGCTGTCGTAAAGTGAAATGGCTGCTGAATAATTTTCATTTACATATTGTTTATTTCCTAGCTCAAACACCTGCTCACTAGCAAAATTTTGTGAGTAAATAAATAAGCTTAGGATAAAAATTAATCTTTTCATTTTAAGGCAGTTTCAACTTCAATAATTATATTTTTTGCTTTTGTAAGTACTGTATCCATTTGTGCATTTTTATTGCTTTCAGGAGCATAACGTGCAAATTCACATTCATCTAACAAATTAATAAACTTGATTTCAATATTGTTATCAATATTAGTAGATTTGAAAAAAGTACTTACTGTTTCTTTGGATAAGTCAGCACTTTCAACTTTGAATTTATCAGCAAAATAACCCCAAAGTGATTTTTCTATTTCTTCAAAAAATGAATCAAAATCATTAGAATTTATGCATATTTGTGCAGTTTTTAGTCTTTTTAATGCTATTTTGTTTGCTTTTCTGTTTTTCCATTCAATGCCTGACGTGTCAGTTTTGCCAACTATTTTATTGTAAATCCATAAAAAGATAAGTAAAAGTATTGGCAATAAGAAAATAGAGTAAAAGACTTTGGGATGTATTATTTTTTCTTTTATTACTTTTAGGTTACTTTTAGTAAAAATATAGTGAATGTCTTTCTGCTCCCTTCTAACGTTTTGCTTGTTTACTATTCCTGATTCTTGTTCATTGTTTTTGCTTGCTAATATTGTTAAATCGTGCTTACTCGATTTTTTAGTTTCGTATTGTTTCTTTTTTGTATTGTAAATTATAAGTCTTGCAGAAGGAATGCTGTAATTCCCTTTATACCTTGGAATTAACAGATACTCAAAGGTTTTGATGCTTCTTTTTCTTCCTCCTTCAAATATTCTGTCTATGATTTTTGGGTCATAGACTTCAAAGTCTTCAGGAAATTTAATCTTTAAGGGTTCTATTAATTCTATATTTCCTGTACCTGTAATTGTTAATTTGTAGGTACAATGGCATCATTGGCATTTATGCTTGTCTTGTCAACTGAAGATTCGATTTTCATGTCGCCAACTGCACCTTTAAAATTATTGGGTGGAGTGGATAATTCATTTACTTTAACAATAATTGGTTTGGAACTGATAAATTCTTCTTGAACATTGTAGCTTCCTCCAAAAAAGTTAGCAAAAGGATCACGATTATTTCTTTGCTTTTGAATACGTATACTGCACTTGATTTCCATAGGATCAATAACTAGTTCACCTGATTTTTGTGCAGTTAGTACTGATTTTTTTATAGTTGCTACATTATAAGCAATACCATCAATCACATCTCGTTTAAATCGACTTGAAGTCTCCAGATCCTTTGCCCAAAATCCGTTTAAAGCTGGCAATGAAGATAGTTCAGTATTCTGCAAATCAATTCTAGTAAATAATTTGTATGTGACAAGAATTTGTTCTCCAACTATAATATTTCTTTTACTTACTTCAACTTTAATAAATAAGTTATCTCCTAGCTCTTTTTGTTGGGCTTTATTTTTTTCACTTCCTTTTACTACTTTTAGTGAGTATGCCTTACTTTGTATCTTTTTACCTTTAATGGTAATGCTAGCTGGACTTATACTGTATATGCCTTCTTTTACTGCTTTTATATAAAAGGAATAAGTAGTAGAACTACTGTTTTGACTTTTTCCGTTAACAAAACTATAACTACTTTGCGTGGAAGGGTTAGGTCCACTCAATACTTTTAATCCTTTAAAATTTGGAGATATAAAGTTATCCGCTTCTTCGTTAATTTTATATTGAATAACAATTTGCTCTCCGACTATAGCTGGGTTTTTGTCAGCTGATACCTTTAGTTGCTGTGCTTGTAATAAAGCACTGCAAAAAAAGAATAATATAATGCTTAATTTTTTCAATTTACCAATCCTTTAATACTTTTACTCTTTTTCCCTTTACTTTTTTCTTCTGTAATTCTTCTTGTAACTCTTTTTCTTTTTGTTGTATTGCTTCTAACATTTTTTCGGCCGCTTCTTTGCTCATTTCTTCATTCTTTTCCTGTGGCTTACTTTCGTTTTCTTGTTGTTCTTTATTTTCTTGCTCCTTATTCTCTTTTTCTTCCTCTTTGTTTTCTTCCTCTTTATTTTCTTCCTCTTTGTTTTCTTCCTCTTTGTTTTCTTGTTCTTTGTTATCTTCCTCTTTGTTTTCTTGTTCTTTTTGCTGCTCCTTATATGTAATTGCTAAGTTATGTCTTGTGTCTTTATCCTTAGGATTAATCCGTAAAGCACTTTTATAAGCATCAATAGCCTCCTCTATTTTTTGTTCTTTAACTAGTGAATTACCTAAGTTATGATACACTTTTGCTAAATCATTTTCAGTAGGAGCATTATCCTTTAATGCATCAAAAAGTGCAGAAGATTCTTCATAGCGTTCTTGTTTGTAAACTGCATCCGCTAAATTAAAAGAAGCATTAAAATAATCTTGGTCTTTTTCTAATGATTTTCGATATTGCATTTCTGCCTCATTATAACTGCTGTCAGCATACAGTTCATTTCCATCTCTTAGGAATGATTTTTTATTCTGAGCAAAGGCGTTAAAACTCATTAAAAAAGATAATATGAAGAGTGTGTTTTTCATTAGTCTTTATAAAAATTTATACGGTTACTCCATTTATTTTTTCTTCCTAAAAGCATTAAGTCAATTATTAATAGCAGTAATGCTAGGCCAATAAACAATTGAAATCTGTCTTTGTACTCAGTAAATACCATAGTACCAATTTCTTTTTTCTCCATTTTATTGATTTCAGCAAATAGTGTGGATAGTCCTGCTTTGGAGTTGTTGGCACGTACATAAGTTCCTTTTCCAGCATTGGCAATTTGCTGTAATAAATTTTCGTTTAGCTTACTGACTACCGTATTCCCATCTCTATCTTTTCTGTATCCCGTTCGGTTTCCGTATTTGTTATAAATAGGGATAGGTCCTCCTTTACTGAGCCCCATTCCTAAGGTATGTACAAAAATACCTAGCTCATTGCTCTTTTCAGCACTTTCAATCGCTTTTTCATCATGGCTTTCACCATCTGTAATAATGATAATAGCTTTATTTTGTGCATTTTCCATATCAAAGGATTGTGCACTCAAATCGATAGCCTTTGCAATTTCAGTTCCTTGAGTAGGTACTATATTTGTATTTACAGTGGATAAAAATAATTTGGCGGCTGAATAGTCGGTAGTGATAGGTAATTGCACGTAAGCATCCCCTGCAAAAACAATTAATCCAATTCTATCCCCTTTAAGTTTATTAATTAATTGAGAAATAGCAAGCTTAGCTCTTTCCAGTCTATTTGGTTTGATATCTTCTGCCATCATAGAGTTGGAAAGGTCAATAGCTATCATTAAATCCACACCCTCTCTTTTTACTTCTTCCATTTTTGTACCCACTTGCGGGTTGGCAATTCCAATAATAAGTGCTATAAAAATAATAAGTGTAATAATATTTTTTATTTGTATTCTTCGTTTGGAAAACGAATGCATGAGTTCTTTTACTAGTTTGCTTTCTCCAAAAAGAGTTAAGGCATTTTTCTTCCATCTGTTATAAAGTAGCATAGCAAGTATTAAAACAGGAATTCCAAATAGAAAATTCAAATATTCGATATGTTCGTATCTTAACATTTAAGGAATCTGTTTTAAATAAGTAATTTGTAAAATAAATCCAAGAAATAATAAACCTAAAGCCCATAATAGCAAAAGGTAAAAACTCCTCTGAGCGCTTATGAAATTCAGTAACTTCAATTTTTGATTTCTCTAAAGCGTCAATGTCTTTGTAAATTTCTTTTAAAGAATTATTATTGGTAGCTCTAAAGTATTTTCCATCTGTTAGTGTTGCGATATCTTGCAAAGTTTTCTCATCAATTTTTACTTCAACTTCTTGGTATTGTATCCCAAATGGAGTTTGAAAAGGGTAGGGAGCAAACCCCTCAGTCCCCACGCCAATAGTATATACTCTAATGCCAAATTTTTGAGCAATTTCGGCAGCAGTAAGAGGTGGCACCATTCCACTATTATTTACTCCATCAGTAAGTAAAATAATTACTTTTGAAATTGATTCGGAATCTTTGAGTCGATTAACGGCAGTAGCTAACCCCATTCCAATAGCTGTTCCATCATCTACCATACCGCTTTTTACGTCCTTAAATAAATTAATAAGTACATTATGATCGGTTGTTAGTGGGCATTGAGTAAAGCTTTCTCCTGCAAAAATAACTAAGCCAACTCTATCATTTTTTCTTCTACTAATAAAGTCCATAGCTACATTTTTTGAAGCTTCCAATCTATCAGGTTTTAAGTCTTGAGCTAACATACTTCCTGAAATATCCATAGTTAAAACGATATCAATTCCTTCAGTGGTACTTTCTTCCCAATTGGTAGACGATTGTGGGCGAGCTAAAGCAATAATCATGAGCGTAGCTGCTCCAATTTTGAAAAGAGTAGGAAGATGGCGTAATTGTTGTTTTATTGTAGGCCTAGTATCTATTCCCTCTGTCCCTGAAAATAAAATAGCACTGCTAATACTTTTATGTTTTAATATATACCATACTAGTAATACTAAAGGAAGAACCAAAAGGAAGAAAAATTCACTATTTACAAAAGTATAATTAGCCATTATTTCTTTTCTTTTGTTTGTTCAACAAAATGTTTAGCCAATTGCATACTTTCTTTATTATCATCCTCATTAGGTTTGCTTTTGGCAAATTTTGCTAAATCGGCTCTTTGTAATAGGATGGTTATACTCGCTAACTGCTCGTTGTTTACTTTGCTTTTTAGTTCGCTTATTATCTCATCTGTAGCTAATTCAAGGGCAATAAAGTTGAATCTATTTTCAGTATATCTCCTAATAATTTCTGAAAGTTCAGAATGATATTCTTTTACACCTCCCCCTTGCCAAAGCTGTGCTTTATCCAATTTTGTTAACTGTTGTAGGGCAGTAATGTCAGCAGGGGTAATCACTTTTGGCTTTTCAATCCTCTCTTTCTCTTTTTTATTGAACACATATTTTTTAAGCAAGAAGATAGCTAGGGCCAATACAATAAAAGCTAGTAACCAAGGCCAAATATCGCTCCAACCAATAGGTGCTAGCATCGGTTGTTTTATGTCTTTTAGTTCTGCACCTTCTTCTAAAATTACAGTTTGCACATTTAAGAGTAATCCTTCAGTTTTGCTGTTTGCTGAAAAGGAAATAGGAGGGATGTAGTAACTTCCGCTATCCCAAGCGGTGATGATGAAGTTTTGTGAAATTAAATTTTCGCTTGTATCTAGTTTCCCCTCCTCAATAATCTCAACTCCTTTCACTAAAAACTCTTCAAAAGTAGGCCAAACTTCTGTTTTACTAATAGTATTGCTAATTGTAAAATTTATTTGCTCTCCAATTAGAATAGAGTTGGTGTCTAATAGAGACGTCTGTGCGAAAGCGAAATTGCTAATAAATAAAAATAGGGTTAATTTTTTCATCTTCTTTTTCCTCTAGTTTTAAAAAAATTAATCAGAGGTTTTACATAATCTGTTCCTGTGGTTATGTCAATTAAGTCCACACCACTAGCGGGCAATAGTTTGCGTAATTTCTCAGTTTTTAGGGCTCTATTTTTTGCAAAATTATCACGAACTTTTTTGCTTGAAGTATCTACAAATTGTATTTTTTCTGTTTCAGAATCTTGCATAGGGACAAGACCAATATTAGGTAAAGTTTCTTCTCTTGTATCGTATATCCTTAGCGCTACTAAATCGTGTTTTTTGCTTGCTATTTTTAAGGGTCTTTCAAATTCTTTACTCATAAAATCAGACAGAATAAAGCAAATACTTCGTTTTTTAATTACAGCTGAAAAATATTCTAAAGCACCTGCAATATCAGTACCTTTTCCTGTAGGTTCAAAAGCCAATACTTCTCGAATAATTCTTAAAATATGACTTTTTCCTTTTTTAGGAGGGATAAATTGTTCTATCTTGTCTGTAAAGAAAATAACTCCTACTTTGTCATTATTTTTAATAGCTGAAAAGGCTAGGATAGCAGCTAATTCAGTAGCTAGTTCTCTTTTAAATTGTTCCTGAGTTCCGAAATTACCTGATGCAGATACATCAATTAGTAGCATGACTGTCATCTCTCGCTCTTCTTCAAATACTTTTACAAATGGAGAGTTATAACGAGCAGTTACATTCCAGTCAATGGATCGTATGTCATCTCCTGGTTGGTATTCACGTACTTCTGAAAAGGCCATACCTTTCCCTTTAAAAGCCGTATGGTATTCTCCTGCAAAAATATGGTTGGAGAGTCCCTTGGTTTTTATCTCAATCTTACGGACTTTTTTTAGAAGTGCTGAGGTGCTCAATCTGTTTACTTTTTTTAATTATTGATTACTTCTTAATATTCGCTGATTATTAGCTAAGAATAAATTAGTTTTTTGTTTATCTTAGGGAATCTCTACAGCATTTAAAATTTCAGTAATAATATCTTCTGAAGTAATATTTTCAGCTTCAGCTTCATAGGTAAGTCCAATTCTATGGCGTAACACATCATGACAAAGTGCACGCACATCCTCAGGAATTACATACCCTCTGCGTTTTATAAAAGCATAAGCCTTACTTGCAGCTGCTAAGTTAATACTTGCTCTTGGAGAGCCTCCAAAAGAAATCATGTCCTTGAATTTTGCTAATCCGTATTGTTCAGGGAATCTTGTAGCAAATACAATATCAATAATGTATTGCTCAATCTTTTCGTCCATATATACTTCCTTTACTAAATCTCGAGCACGAATTATAGCATCTGTTTTAAGTACTGTATTAGCAGTAGGGAAAGTTTTTGCCAAATTATGGCGAATAATTATTTTTTCTTCTTCCTTCTTAGGGTAGTCAATTACTACTTTTAGCATAAATCTGTCCACTTGCGCTTCAGGTAATGGGTAGGTTCCTTCCTGCTCAACAGGATTTTGTGTTGCCATTACTAGAAAAGGTTTGTCTAGTAGGTAGGATTCTCCACCAATAGTTACTTGTCTTTCCTGCATAGCTTCAAGTAGTGCTGATTGTACCTTGGCAGGAGCACGGTTTATCTCATCCGCAAGAACAAAGTTGGCGAATATAGGTCCTTTTTTTACTGAGAAAGTTTCATTTTTAGGACTGTATATTTGTGTTCCAATAATATCTGCAGGTAGTAAATCTGGTGTAAATTGTAATCGACTAAATTTTGCATCAATTGTTTTGGCAAGTGTACTTATAGCTAGCGTTTTTGCTAGTCCAGGAACTCCTTCTAATAGTATGTGTCCATTAGAGAGCAGTGCAACCAAAAGTCGTTCGCTCATGTGTTTCTGCCCAACTATTACTTTGTTGAGTTCTAGCATAAGCATGTCAATTATTGCGCTTTCCTTGTTTATTTTTTCGTTTAATTCTTTTAAATCGGTCTGTACTGTTTCAGTCATCTTATAATTTTTAGCGAATGCAAATTTAAGTTTTGTAAATTAATTTGCAAATGTGAACGTTACTTTTTTTGGAATAGTATGTAAAATAAAAAACTCTCTTAAAAATACTTTAGCTTTTTGGTTGTTTAGCTTTAGTTAATTAAGCCGTGATTATTTATTTTTCAGGAAATACTTTATGAATCTTTATTTCTTTAGATTTAAAATTTAGTTCAATTAATCCAGGCTCTTTCATTATACCTTCAGTAGTTCCTATCTTCTTAATTATATCACCTATCTTGTCAAAAATTTCAATAATAAATATATTGTCTATATGTGTAGTTGTAATATTCAGCATCTTAAATCCATTTATATCATTATTATCATCCATAACTGTTCCTCTATATTGATATTTATGTTTAATTATAGCCAGTTTTTTACCAATATCACCTAACGTAAAATACCATATGCCTTCTAAAAAATCAATGTTAGATGAATTTAAATAATTTTCTATTTCTGATTCAGATTTTAAGTCTACTTTATTTTGTCCAAACCCAATCATAGGTAAGCAAAATAATATGAGTAGTAGTTTTTTTATCATTTTTTTCTTTTTTCTTCCAATAATAAATCCAATAATCAAAGGAATACTAAAACTCAGGAGTATTTTAATAATTCCTGATATGCCTTCCCATTCTAGCGTAATATCCATGATCTTAGTTTTTCTTAATCCTTTGTTTTATTTTACATTTTACTCGAAATAGACCATATACACCAAATAGCTAATAAAAAAAATGATAAAAACATTAGCTGACCTTGTTGCTCTTCAGGGATTTTATTCCACATATTTTTCATAATCTTTAGTTATTTGTTGATCTATTAATTTATTTCTGCTAATTTAAGAATTATTTATTAATGAATGATAATCAGGATTTATTTTTATTTATTCTAAATATAAATTACTTAAAATCATATACTTATGGTTATTTTTTAATTTTAATTTTCTTATTTTTGACAAAAATTAATACTATGAATTTCTTAACTCGCACAACTTCTCCAAATCTAAAAAACTTAATAAAATTTACGTCTAGTAAAAAGAATAAATGTCAATGTGGTAAGACAAAGGATTCTACTGGGAATTGTGATGGATCACATGCAAATAAATAAGAAATAGCTCTGTAATGAGCTTTTTAGTGGTGTTTACAGTCTATTTTTTTATGAGGTTTCAGCTTGTCCCTTTATAAGTCTATAGTATTCTAAATACAGAAATAGAAAAGATATTTATATATTTTATTTACTCTGTAACTATTCTTTTCTCTACAGTTCCGTCATCATAGATGTAAAATAGTGGTGAATTTCTTTTGTAGGTTGTTTCTTGACCAAGTAAATCTATAACTCTAATTAATCTATTGTTAGTTTCTTTTTCTAATGATATATTATTATTAGATAGAAGTAGATTTACAATACGTACACTATCCATTATCACATCATCATATGGCATATCATTAGAGTTAGTCTGAACATTACCAATATCTTGAACAACATCAAAGCCACTGATTGTAATACCAAAAACAGGATGTTTTGATGTTAATGGAGCTTTGTCAAAATCTAAATAAGTATTATTAGTAAGATTTATAAAGAATTGAGATGTTCCTGTATTAGGTCCTGAATTGGCCATAGATATAGTCTTTTGAATATTACTTAATGAACTGTTAAATTCATCAGCTATAACAGAAGGTACAGGTGATACGTCACCTCCTTGAATCATGAAATTATCTATTACTCTATGAAATAATGCCCCATCATAAAATTCTGTACTCACA
The DNA here is from genome assembly GCA_905181635.1 of uncultured Flavobacteriales bacterium. GTDB lineage: Bacteria > Bacteroidota > Bacteroidia > Flavobacteriales > BACL11 > UWMA-0277. The sequence continues at coordinate 187,614 of CAJIYM010000003.1, read as the reverse complement.
AGATTAATAAAGTTAGAAGAAGTAATTGGAACAAGCGAATCGTAAAGCTGTATTCTGAAATCTCCATAGTTTGTATGGAAATCAACCTGCGTCTGAGCATTAGTATCAAATGTTGTGATAAGTAAAATTATTGGCAAGAATAATAATGTAAGTATTAGTTTTTTCATCTTAGTTTTTTTAATTTAGCAAATATAGTGATAATTAATAAGTGTCATCTGGAGTATATTTAATAAAAAAATTAATCCAAACTAATCTAGAAATATGATAATTTAGAGGTGATGCTAGTAGAATTGCAATAACTATAATTAATATCTCACTGAAAATATTAATTAGTGGAAAAAAAACGGATGTTAAGGTCCAAAATAGCATCATTACTGCCACGCTAATGGCATAACTAACATACATTGAGCCATACCAGAATCCTATTTCTAATTCATATACTAAAGAGCAATTTTCACATGTTTGACATGTGTACTTAGTGTTTAAAAGCATATTTTTAAGCGGATTATTAGTGGTCCAAAAGTTACCAATATGACACTTTGGGCATTTGTTAAATAAAATACTATACATCTTAGATCCTTTAGCGAGTAATCTCATAATTTATATTTTAGTAGCAGCAAAACTAATTCTTTTTATGATGCCTGTGCTTATCTAACTCAGTATTAAACTCAAATAATGATATGTCTTTTAGTTGTTTTCTTGTTGTAATGTAAATTTATAAACACTTAAATATTATTTCACATTAAATCAGAGAAAACTAAAAAAGTAAATAGCAAAATTATTACTTTTGCAAACATGAGATTTTTCATTGAACTTTCTTACGTGGGCACTAATTATCATGGTTGGCAAGTACAACCCAATGCCAATACAGTGCAAGCAGAAATAAACAAGGCTCTAAGTATTATTTTAAATACTAAAATTGAGGTGGTAGGTGCAGGTCGTACTGATGCAGGGGTACATGCTAAACAAATGTTTGCTCATTTTGATTGTGATGAAGAATTTGATTTTCACACTACAATTATAAAGCTCAATAGCTTTTTGCCTAATGATATTGCAGTTCATTCTTTTTTTAATGTAAAGGATGACGCATCTTCTCGTTTTGATGCTATGAGCAGAATTTACAATTACAATATTGTTCAGAAGAAAAGTCCGTTTAAAAAAACTGCTTATTTTGTACATAAGCCTTTAGATATTATTCAAATGAACTTAGCGTGTCAGTCTCTTTTAGGAAGACAGGATTTTACTTCTTTTTCTAAAGCTAATACTCAAACATTTACTAATAATTGTAATGTAATGTCGGCAAGTTGTCAATGGTACGATGGAGAGCTTATTTTTACTATTAAAGCTGATAGGTTTTTACGCAATATGGTTAGGGCAATAGTAGGTACTTTACTTGATGTAGGTATTGGTAAAATTAAAGCTGAACAAGTAAGAAAAATAATTGCTCAAAATGATAGGTGTATGGCAGGTACTTCAGTTCCTGCAAATGCACTTTTTTTAAGTAAAATTGAGTATCCAAAAGATATTTTTCTGTAAATGTCAAAAACTAAGACTAATAAATCAAAATCCAACACGGGTAATGTAATTGACTTTGTATTGTTAAAACGAGTTCTTGCTTTTGCCAAACCCTATCAAATGCAATTTACCATTGCAGCTATTGCAGCTGTTCTACTTTCTGTTTTGGGGCCTGCACGTCCTATGCTAATTAACTATGCTATTGATAATTATATCCTTATTCCCAATAATGAAAAGCTGTTTGATATTACTGTCTTGTTGCTGGGATTACTGTTTGTTGAGGCCTTCATACAATTTTTTTACATTTATCTTTCCACTTGGATAGGGCAGCACGTTATTCAAGATTTACGAGCTAAAATTTTTAAGCATATTTTATCTCTCAAAATGAAGTATTTTGATAATACTCCTATAGGTACTTTGGTTACGCGTGCTGTTTCAGACATTGAAACGATTGCTGATATTTTCTCCCAAGGCCTTTTAGTTATTATTGCAGAATTGTTAAAATTGGTAGTAGTAGTGATTATGATGTTTTATACCGATTGGCGCTTAGCAATTATTGCTATGCTAACGATTCCTATCTTGTTAGTGGCTACTTCTTGGTTCAAGCGAAATATTAAAGCTTCTTTTCAGGATGTTCGTGAGCAAGTTTCTCAGCTTAATACTTTTGTTCAGGAACATATTGTAGGAATGAATATCGTACAAATTTTTAATAGGGAGCAGGCTGAATATAAAAAATTCAAAACGATTAACCAGTCTCATAGAGATGCACACTTACGATCCATTTTCTATTACGCAGTTTTTTTTCCAATTGTTGAGGTGCTTTCAGCTATGTCCATAGGTTTAATTGTTTGGTATGGTGGACAAGGTATTCTCTCAGGAAAAGATATTACAGTAGGGGAGTTAATTGCATTTATTCTGTTTATCCACATGATGTTTCGTCCTATTAGACAACTTGCTGATAGGTTTAATATTTTACAGATGGGAATTGTAGGCTCCGAGCGTGTTTTTAAAGTGCTTGATAAGGATGAAAAAATTGATGACTCAGGCAAAAATAAAATTGAAAGTATGGAGGGAGCTATTTCTTTTAAGGATGTTGATTTTTATTACAAGCAAGATGAATGGGTGCTAAAGGGATTAAGTTTCGAAATTAAGGCGGGAAAAATGTTGGCTTTGGTTGGTAGAACAGGTGCAGGTAAAACTTCTATTATTTCCGTACTTAATCGCTTTTATGAAACTCAAAAAGGTATAATTGCTATTGATGGTGTAAATATTAATACTATTCAATTGTCAAATCTAAGACAAAATATTGCTCTTGTGCAACAGGAGGTATTCTTGTTTTCTGACTCTATTCTGAATAATATTACTTTGTTTGATTCTAATATTACTAGAAATAAAATTATTGAGGCTGCAAAGAAAATTGGGGTACATGGCTTTATTGAAGCTCTACCAAAATCTTACGATTATGTGGTAGGAGAGAGGGGTGTTACTCTTTCATCAGGTCAAAGACAGTTAATTGCCTTTTTAAGAGTGTATGTGCGTAATCCTAAAATATTAATTTTGGATGAAGCTACTTCATCAATTGATACCGCAACAGAGAAATTGTTGCAAAATGCTTTAGAAAAACTATCTAAAGACCGAACAACTATTGTTATTGCTCACAGATTATCTACTATTGTTAAGGCCGATAAAATATTGCATCTAAAAAATGGATCAGTATTAGAAGAGGGTACTCATGAATACTTATTGAAAAGTGGTGGTGCTTATTCCAAAATGTATAATTTGCAAGAATCTGACACTTTGAGTTAGTAAGATTTTCAATTTATTCTTAGTGTAGGTCACTTTATTTTTTTGTATTTTTGTTGGATTATGAAAAATTTACTACTACTTATCATTTGTGTGTTTTGTTTTTTTAACGTGCAGTCTCAGATTGTAATTGATAATACACCCCCTTTTAATAGTCCTGTTTCTCTAGTTGATAATGTATTGCTAGGTGGTGGGGTTGTAGCTTCTAATCATTCTTTCCAAGGAGATTCTGCTCAAATAGGTTGGTTTGATGCTATTAATACTAACTTGAATATCTCTGAGGGTATTGTACTATCTACAGGCGATGTTTATGCTTTGGATCCTATAAATGGGGGAGGTTTTCCTTTTATTGCTAATACTGTTACTGATCCTGATTTATTGGCTGTTGCTAACTCTGTTCCAGGAATGATTGGACAAACCTTTACGGTTTCCTCAATTAATGATGTAGCTATTTTAGAATTTGATTTTGTGGCTTCATCAAATCTACTCGAGTTTAAGTATGCTTTTGGTTCTCAAGAATATTTTGGATTTGAGAATACACAGTATAATGATGTATTTGGTTTTTTTCTTTCTGGTCCTGGTATAGTAGGCCCTTGGTCTTCTCCTTTAGCTTTTCCTAATGGTTCGATTAATCTTGCAGTTGTGCCTAACACTGTCCCACCTTTACCTATTACTATTTCATCCGTTTGTAACAATCCAGCTGCTTTCCCTCCTGCTGTTATGAATCCACAGTATTTTGTTGATAATCAGAATGGATTAAGTACAATTGCTGATGCTGATGGGTTTACTACTGTACTTACAGCTACTTCTACTGTTCAATGTGGGGCGACATATCATATTAAACTTGCTATTGCGGATGGTTCAGATCCTGGTTTAAGTTCTTATGTTTGGTTGGAGGCAGGAAGTTTTTCTTCTCCTGTTGTTAGTGTTGTTGACGACTTAGGTATAGACTCAACTACAATGTTAATTGAATGTGATGCAAATATAATGTTAACGGTAAATGCGGGTGACAGTGCAACTTATGAATGGTTCGATTCTAATTCAGTCGTTTTTAGCACAGATTCTATTGTTTTTGTTGGTGCAGGAACTTATGTTGTAGGAGCAACAATTGCAGGTTGTACTTTTTATTCTGATTCTTTAATAGTTTTATCAAGTGCAGGAGATTCTTTACCTCCAACATTATTAAGTTGTGTTGCCGAAAGTAATGGTTCTCTTTATTTTGAATGGGAGCATCCTTTTGGAGCATCTCTCACAACTAAGTATCGTTTAATGGGGTCTACAAATTTAGGTGGTCCTTATTATCTCCTTGATAATGTTTTCTTCCCCGCTACGTCTTATTCATTACCAAGCTCATCTTTGTCCCAAGGTACTCAATTTTATTATGTTACTACTGAATCAGAATGTGTAGTTACGCTGACTTCAGATACATTAACTCCTATAGATTTTACTATTTCAAGTACTGATGTAAATTGTTGGGATTATCATGATGGCTATATTGCTATTGATGTTAATAGTGTTCAGTTAACTCCATATAGCTTTTACTTAGACGGTGTTTTAAATGCTAGTGCATATCCTCTTGATACTTCCTTTTTCGGATTAGGGACTGGTACTTATGATGTCAAGGTGAGTGATAATGCATTTTGTGAAATTACTATCCCAGTAACTATTTCGGCTCCTGGATTTCCTTTACAGGCTTTAGCTTCTTCAGAAGTTGCTGTTTGTTATGGTGGTAGTTCTGGCTTTGTTGTTGGTTCTTCTGCTGGAGGTACACCTGGTTATATTTATTCTTGGTATGAGAGTGGTAATCCTGTTAGTTTTAGTGATAACGATACTGCTATTGGTTTGATTGCAGGTAGTTATTATTTATCTGTTGAGGATGCAAATGGTTGTGACACATTTACTAGTGTTAATATTATTGAGCCTCAGGTTGCCTTGCAGGCTTCTGCTCAGATATTTGGTGTTCCTTGTAAGGGGGATAATACGGGTATGTTGGTTGGAGATGCTGGAGGTGGTTGGGGTCCTTATGCTTATTATTGGTTAGATTCTCAGGGGGATACTTTGGATAGCAGGTTTTCTGGAACAAGCACAAGCGAGCGCGATACTTTATTTGATTTATTTGCAGGTATTTATGTATTACATATTTATGATGTTAGGGGATGTTTTGTTGATTATACTTTTAATGTTCCAGAGCCTTCTAATGCTTTAAGTATAGATAGTTTGGTTCTTGTTGAGGGTATAGCTTGTTATAGTGATAGTGTAGGTAAGGCTATTTTATATGCTACTGGTGGTCAGGTTAATTATGCTTATTTATGGGATAATGGAGAGACTTCATCTATTGCTGATGGTTTAACTTCTGGTTATCATTCAGTTACTTTATCAGATGATTGGGGTTGTGAGGTTGTTGATAGTATTTATATTTCTGAGAACCCTTTGATAGAATCTGATTTAACTAATATTCAGAACGTTAGTTGTTATGGCGATGCTGATGGTATTGCTACTATTAGTTCAGTTGGAGGATTTTCTAGTGTGTACACTTATTTTTGGAGTCAAGGTCAGCAGACTGTTGGTGTTAATTTAGATATAGCAGTAGGTCTATTACAGGGTAGTTATTTTGTAACTACTAGAGATATTTTAGGTTGTGAGGTTGTTGATAGTATTTATATTTCAGAGCCAGAGCCTTTGAGTATGGAGGCATTTGAGTTGGATCAGATAGATTGTTATGGTGCTAATGATGGTTTAGCAGCAGCAACAGCAGTAGGAGGTACATTGCCTTATGTTTTTGATTGGGATAATGGACAGTGGGTAGGTGATACGATTAATACACTAACTCCAGGTTTACATATAGTTGTAGTTACAGATGCAAAAGGGTGTAGTGCAAGTGATACAGTATTTACTCATGAGCCTACAGAATTAATGATTGAGATAGACGATACTCAAACAATATTACCTTATTGTGTTGGTGTTAATACCGCTAGTTTATCTGCTTTTGCCTATGGAGGGACTCCAGGCTATACTTATGTTTGGGATGACAATTTAAATTTACCACAAACAACTACTACTGCTAGTGCTTTATTGGCAGATAATTATAATTCATCTGATAGTTCTTATACCATTACTGTTACAGATACGAAGGGATGTATCGCTAGTGCAAGTACTGATACCTTACGTGTTTATTTAGAGAGTATGGATGCAAGTGTTGCCTCTTTACATCAATATTCTAGTGGTGGTTTGGATAGTAATGAAGTAAGTTGTTTTGGTTATAATGATGGTGGTGCACAGGTAACCGCTTCTGGAGGCCATGCACCTTATGCTTATCAATGGTTTGGAGGTTCTTCTGCTACTACAGCTACAATTAATAATTTATATTCAGGAGTTTATTCAGTAACCATTAGAGATACAAATAACTGTATGGTAAACAGAAGTATTGTTTTATCTGAGCCTTCTAGCCTAACCTTTAATATTTCCGTGAGTACTTCAGAAAGCTGCTTAGGTGCTTGTGATGGTACTATATTGATTGATAGTTTGTCAGGAGGAGTTGCCTTATATACTGCTTTACTTACAGATAATCAGACAGGATTTATTACCTCTCATTCTATTACAGCAAATAATTATATATCAAATGTTTGCTCAGGGGATTATACAGTTGCTTTAACAGATATTAATAATTGTCCTTCCTCTGTTATTGCTGGGGGTGTAAATCAGCAGGTAGTTGATTATGACACTTACACTGTAGCTTCTATATCTATTTTAACGGATACTATTTGTAATGCTTCTTCAACAGGGGTGTTAACTATTTTAAATCCTAACTTGAATCCGGGTTACAGTTACAGTTGGGAGAATATAAATAATTCAGGAGTTGTTATTGGATCAGGTGTTCAGGTAGATAGTTTAGTGGCAGGTATTTATGTTTTATTAGCTAATTATAATAATACGCTTGGCTGTAGTGTAAGTGATACTTTAGAGGTTGTAGAGTATTCAGCAATAACGAATACTGTTACAATAGAGCACGTAGATTGTTTTGGGGAAAGTACGGGTAGTATATTGGCTTCATCTTCTGGAACAATACCTCCTTATAGTTATACTTGGAATTCAGGTCAAACATCTGCATTAGCGAGTAATTTAACTGTAGGTGTTGATACACTAACAGTTACAGATGGTAATGGTTGTGAGCGTGAGTTTACTTATAGTGTAACAGAGCCAGAAGCATTAAGTGTGAATATTACGGAGAGTTCATATGTGTTAACTTCAGGGATTCCATTAGGAGGTACAGCACCATTCTCATACTCTTGGAGAGAACAGTCTAATCCATTTGTTTCAATAGGTACTAGTGTAACATATATTGTTGCTAATTATGGTGTTTATTATGTTGTTGTAACTGATGGGAACGGATGTACTGTAGAGTCAAACATTTTTGATAATATATCAACAGGTGCTGGTCAATTATCTTCTGGGATAGCTTTAAGTATTTATCCTAATCCATTTAGAGAAGAGACGACAGTTGATTTTGGGAAACAGGTAAAACAGGCAAGTATTAAGTTAGTAGATGTGTTTGGTAAATTAATAGAGGAGTATAATGTTATAGATACAGATAAACATATCCTAAAAAGAGAAAATAAAGCAAGTGGTATTTACTTTATAGAAATTGAAGTGGAACAGAAAGAAAAAGTAATCTTTAAATTGATTATAAAATAAAATATGAATAAATTAAATATACTTCTAGTATTGATTTCTTCTTCTTTTATGTTAAAATCGCAAATAGTAATAGATAACAATCCTCCTTATGATAATATTAATTATTTAATTAACAATCAATTATTAGGTGGTGGTGTTACTCTTGTACCTCTTCTTGGGCCAACTGGATTTCCACCAACACCTTATCTGTCTCCTAATTATCAGGGAGCTCCTGCTCAAATTGGTTGGTTTAATGCAGTTAATACTAGTTTAGGAATTGATAGTGGTATTGTAATGAGTACAGGTGATATTTATAATCTAGATCCAATAAATTTAGGAGTAGGAGTTACTATGCCAGTTCCTGGTGTTACTGATCCTGATTTACTAAATGTTGCGCAATCTGTTCCGGGAATGATTGGGCAATCTTTCACTGTAAGTTCAGTAAATGATATTGCTATTTTAGAATTTGATTTTATTCCTACATCTGATTCTTTAAATTTTAAATATGCTTTTGGATCTCAAGAATATTTTGCATTTGAGAATAGTCAGTATAATGATGTATTTGGTTTTTTTCTGTCAGGCCCTGGAATTTCAGGTCCATATTATGCACCACCTATTGTATTAACAGTACCACCAACACCTAATCCATTTGGTTCGATTAATCTTGCAGTTGTACCTAACACAGTCCCACCTTTACCTATTACTATTTCATCCGTTTGTAACGATCCAAGTGCTTTCCCTCCTGCAATTATGAATCCACAGTATTTTGTCGATAATCAGAATGGCTTAAGTACAATTGCTGATGCTGATGGGTTTACTACTGTACTTACTGCAAGTGCATTAGTTCAATGTGGAGAAATATATCATATTCGCTTGGCAATTGCTGATGGTACTGATGGTGGTTTAAGTTCTTATGTTTGGCTGGAAGCAGGAAGTTTTTATTCTCCTCCATTATCAATTATAGATGATTTAGGTATAGATTCGGCAGTTATGAGTATTCCTTGCAATTCAACTGTTACACTAACTGCAAATGGAGGAGTAGGCGCTACTTATCAGTGGTTTGATTCTACTTCTTTAGTTATTAGTACTGATTCAAGTATAACTGTTGGTGAAGGAATTTATGTTGTTTCTGCAGATATTTCAGGATGTGCTATACTTTCTGATACTTTGAGAGTTATTGAAGGAGATTTTCCAAATGTTGATTTAGGTGTTGACACTATTATTGCTTGTAATTCATCTTACCTACTTATTCCTAATGTTTTAGGGGGAACAGCTCCATATGTTTATTCTTGGAGTAATGGTTCAACTCTTAGCTCACAGACTCTAGGTGAGGGTAATTATGATTTAATAATTACGGATTTATTTGGGTGTGGAGATACTTCAAGTATTTCAATTACTTATGATCCTCCTCCTAGTATTGATTTAGGTTTAGATTATGCTATTGCATGTAATACAACTACAACTCTTATTCCCAATATAGTTGGAGGTACTCCACCTTACTCTTATGCATGGAATGATGGATCAATAAATTCAAGTTTAGCTTTTCGGAGGGAATTTATTCACTTACTGTTTCAGATTTTTGGAATTGCTCAGCTTCGGATGATATAGATGATTACAGAAGATATTCCAGGAACGTTACTTTAAGTGGTGGTGGTTCAATTTGTGATAATGGACTTTACTGATATGAATTTTAATTTTAATGGTTTATTGCCTTGGGATTTAGAATTTACAAATGGTTTAAGTAACTCAAACAATTCAAGGTATTACTATTCTAATTATTTAGTTACTACTTCTAATGAAGGTATTTATGATGTTGTTTCTGCTTCTGATATTAATGATTGTCTTGCAAATATTGTTGGAACTGCACAAGGTCATAGTTCATCCTTTACCAGTGGCAATATCTCTCCTTCTGAATCTTTTATTTATGAGGATGAAACTATTGAGTTAGAGGTTGGTGATTATGCAATGTACCATTGGTATAGTGATGAAGGCTTAGATTTAGATACTTTCTCTACATTAACCGTTTCTGATTCTGGAATTTTTATGTTGAAGTAATAGATTTCAATGGTTGTGATGATGTTTCAGATATGCTATTGTGAATACTCAACCTTATACTAATTTATTTATTCCAAATACATTTACTCCTAATGGTGATGATCATAATGAATTGTTTGTAATAATTAGGTGATAAATGTAAAAACATTTAATATTCAGATCTTTAATAGATGGGGAGAGTTGATGTTTATGAGTGAATCAATTGATAAAAGTTGGGATGGAACTTTTGCTAATAAAAAAGTTCAAGAAGGAGCGTATTATTATAATGTTAAGGTTCTTGGAGATGATAATATAATTGTGGAATTATCAGGGACTGTAAGTATAATTTATTGAAAAAAATGAAAAAAAAATTATTATTATTTATTACAATATTTAGTTGTATTTTAATGTATTCTCAATCAAGTGACTGTATAAATTCACAACCATTTTGTACAAGTACTCCTATTGGTTTTCCAGCATCTACTAATACAACCGCACCAATAGGCCCTGATTATGGGTGTTTATTGACACAACCCAATCCTGCATTCTATTTTTTGCAGATTGATCAACCAGGCAATCTATCAATAACTATGCAAAGTACACCATTATTAGATATTGATTTTATTTGTTGGGGTCCTTTCACAGATCCTACAACGATGTGTGATAATCTAACAGCTGTAAATACAGAAGACTGTAGTTACTCTCCAGCTCCTATTGAGGTTTGTGACATTGCAAATGCAGTAATTGGAGAATATTATATTTTATTAATTACTAATTTTTCAAATGCATCATGTAATATTGATTTTTCTTTAACAGGAGGTTTAGGGTCAACAAGTTGTTGTCTTGCTGGTGATGCTGGTCTTGATAATACTGTAGATTTTTGTAATAGTGATCCTATATTTATTATGGAAAATCAATTAATTGGTTCACCTAACCCAGGGGGTGCTTGGTATGATGATCTATGGACAAATTTTGGTGGTAATATTTTTGACCCTTCATTATATTCTAGTGGTATTTTTTCTTATATTGTTCCTGGAATCCCAGTGCCTGGAGCAACAGTTACCTGTCCTGATGATACGGCTAATTTAATTATTAATATTAATGCTGATCCTATTATTAATTTTCCTGCATTTAGTGAAGTATGTAGTGATGCTAATGCGATAAATTTAAATTCAGCAACTCCATCGGGAGGAACTTATTTTGGTAATGGAGTTAGTACTGGGATCTTTACTCCTGATGTAAGTTTATTGGGTTCAAATATTATCACCTATGATATAACTGATGCTAATGGATGTTCTGACACTAAAGATCAAAATATTATTGTAAATGATGTTCCGATTTTATCATTAGGAATAGATCAAACGATTCCATGTAGATCTACCTTTCTTATTGATCCTATTCTTTCAGGTGGAAATTTTCCTTATTACTATCAGTGGAGTGACGGATCTTCAGCTTCTAATATTACCGTTAGTGATGGAGTAATTGATTTGATTGTTACTGATGTAAATGGATGTATTGCAAACGATCAAGTTACTATCATACAAGATATTACTCCAATCTCTCAAATATCCGGAGGGGGTGAAATATGTGATGATGGATCAATATTAAATATTACGTTTGAATTCAATGGATTATTGCCTTGGGATTTAATATATTCAAATGGTTCAGTAAATGAATCAATTTTTAATATTAACACATCAGATTTTACATTGATTACTAGCGATGAAGGGGATTATGAAATAGTCTTAGTAAGTGACATTAATGGTTGTGAAGCAGATATTTTAGGCGGAGTAGTAAACCTTACAGTTTTTCCAATGCCAGAAGCTATTATTTCGCCATCAGAAATAACCATTTATGAAAATGAAGAAGTAGAATTAACTGTAGGTAATTATGCTTTTTATGAATGGTATAGTACAGATAATATGTTAATCAGTAATGAAGAAGTTCTTGAAATTACTGATTCAGGAAATTTTTATGTGCAGGTAACAGATGGAAATGGGTGTATTGCTCTGTCTAATGTTGCTGTAGTTAATCTTGTCCCAATTACCCAGCTTTTTATTCCAAATTCGTTTACTCCAAATGATGATGAACATAATGAGTTATTTGTTGTTACTGGAGAACATATTGTTATTTTTAATTTAAAGATATTTGACAGGTGGGGTGAGGAGTTATTTGAAAGTAATTCAATAGAAAAGCATTGGGATGGAGCATTTAACAATAGTAAGGTTCAGCAGGGTACATACTATTATAAAATAGAGGTATATGGGGAAGATGGTAATTTATTTGTTAAGTCAGGTAATGTTAATGTAATTTACTAATAAAATGAAAAAAATAATATTGTTTATTTTAGTCTTTTTAAGTTTAAATTTAACATCTCAAACTACTGATTGGGTAAAATCATTTGGAGGTGTAAATTCAGACAAAGGAATAAGTATAGGTACAGATTCCTTAGGTTTTATTTATATAAGTGGTTTTTATAATAGTGAAGCGACATTTGGGCTATTACTTTTTCTAATGGAAATCCAGGCACTAATAAAGAAAATTTTATTGCTAAACTGGATTCAAATGGAAATGTGTTGTGGGCTATTCCAGGTGGTAATCAATCAGGTGGTTGTTGTGATGACAGAGCTTTAGGAATGCATGTTACACCAGGGGGAGATGTCTTTATTACTGGCACCTTTTGGAGTTCTTATAAATTGGGTGTTAATGGAGCTCCTGGCACTATAACTGCAACTACTGGAATAAATAATCACGATAATTCTCTACTTGCTAAAATTGATACAGATGGAAATCCTGAATGGGTAATTGGTTTTGGAGGGAATAATACTTCTGGTGGCTGTCCTTATCCAATTTATGATGCTGATGATCATTCATATGATGTGAAAGTAGATGATGATGGATTTATTTATGTTACAGGATTCTTTCTCTGGTTTTGATGCAGATTTTGATGGGTTTACTATTACAAATCCTGATTGGGATGTGGATTGTCAGCCTATGGGTATATAGGTAAATTAGATCCTAGCGGTAATTGGCTTATGGGTAGATAATTTTGATGGTATTAAAGATCAGAGAGGTTCACGAGATAATAGATTGGCTATTGATCAATTCTCAAATATTTATGTTGTAGGTGGATTTCAGGGGACAGGTAATTATGGGCCTTATTCTATTACTTCTAATGGTGAGTGGGATGCTTTTATCTTTAAGATGGATAAAGATGGTAATTGGCTGTGGGCAGAAGGATTTGGTAGTAATAAAACAGATAGAGCAAATAGTATAGCTATTGATGTCTGTGATGATATTTATATTACAGGAGAATATCGTAACCCTATGGTATTTCCTGGGGCTAATGCTTCAAATAATACGGATACTTTAAGTCATAAGCAAAAAAGAGATGTTTTTGTTGCAAAGATGAATAATCAAGGAGAGTGGAAATGGGCAAAAAGAGCAAGAAGATCTGGGACAGATAAACCATATCAAATGTCGGTTGATGTCAATAAGCAAGTGTTTTTTGTGGTACGGCGAAAGGAGAAATGACTTTTCAATAGTGGATTGGTTGCGCCTCCACAGATTGCTGGTGATACTACTTTATCTGCTTGGGTAGCTCAGATAGATGGGGCTTCTAACAATGGAGATTGGGTTTGGGCAAAGATGGGTGGTTCTGATACAGATGATGATGATAGAACAAATGATATTTGTCCTGATGGTTTTGGGAATGTTTACGCTATAGGTTTTTTTGAAGATTTAGCAGATTTTGATGGCACTATTTTGGATGCAACAGGCAGGAAGAAAGATATTTTTGTATGGAAAATGAGTATGACACCTGGTAGCTTTACAATTAATAATACATATGAGACTATCTATGCTGCTGATAGTATGGTTTTTAACCCATCAGATACAGGTTTATTTTCCTACCCAATATTTGAAATTGATGGTTGTGATACCCTGTTTATTAATTCAATTGTACATCAGAGATTAGGATTTAGAGTAGTTTATACTCTTAATGATTTATCGACTACTTCTAGTATTACTGTAGATGGTCAAGTGATTAGTGCCTTTCCATTTTCTGCAGATTATTATATTGATTCTCCTGTAAATATTTCATCTACTATTGATCCTTTGTATGGTTTTACATCTTGGAGTTCAAATAGTGTTACAATTTTCCCTAGTAATGTATCTCCTAATGCTTCTTTTAATGTTACATCTTCTGATACTGTAAGATTAAATATTTATAAAAAACCAACAATTATCTATGATATTTTCCCAACTGGAACGACAACAACTATTGATATTAATGGTGTAAATACGAGTATTTTCCCAACTAGTGCAATTTATTATAATAATGAGAACATTACATTAACACCTAATATCGATCCTTTATATTCTTTTGTAAGTTGGGATTATGATAGTATTACTATGTTAAATGGTAATACTGAGGTTAATTCCTTTGTTTCAGCATATAACGATACTGTTAAATTAGTAATTAGTTTAATTCCTCCACTAGCAGCATTTATTTCTGGAGATGAAGTAGTTTGTGATAATAGTTTAGCTCAGGCTGATGTTAAGGTTTCCTTTATTTCAGGCTTATTGCCCTATACTTTTATTTATGCCATTAATGGTGTCAGCTCAGTCAACTATCACTACAAGTGATAATCCTTATTATATTAAACCCAAACAAGATGGAGTATATACATTGACATATTTTTCAGATGCTAATAACAGTGGTAGTATTAATGGTTCTGCTTTAGTTACAGTTTTAGAATCACCTACTGCACTTTTCGCTACAGCTAGCGATACTTTGTCAGTTTTATATCCTTCTGTACAATTAAATGATATTTCGATAGGAAATATAGTAGCTTGGAATTGGGATTTTGGAGATAACACGCCTAATGATTATACTTCAAGCCCTTATCATGTTTTTAAAGATTCAATAGGAATTTATCAATTGAATTTAATTGTTACAGATGATGTCGGTTGTAGCGACACTACATTTAAACAACTATGGGTTGCGGATGATTATTGGATGTATATTCCAAATTCATTCACACCTGATTATGATGGAATTAATGATTTATTTTGTTTAACACATCATGGGATTAGAGAGGCTACTTTTTATTTTAATGTTTATGATCGTTTTTCTAATTTAGTATATGCTACTGAAAATATTGCTGACTTAGAGTGTTTCTTAAATGAAAATGGTTGGGATGGTAAGCATTATAAAACAGGAAATGATTTGCCTATGGGAACCTATATTTATGAAGTATATTTCCAAGATTTTGAAGGCTGGAAGCATCAAGATAAAGGCCCTATTTTTATCATACGTTAAACATATATTTATGAACAAAACTTTAATTTTTTTATTTATTTTCTTTAGTGTTAATGTATTTTCTCAAACAACTGATTGGGTGAAATCATTTGGGGGCTCAAAATCTGACAAAGGTATTTCAATAGGAGCAGATTCATTAGGTTTTATTTACATCAGTGGGTTTTTTAATAATAATGCTGATTTCGGACCTTTTAATCTTGTTTATAATGGTAGTCAAAATAACAATAAAGATATGTTTGTTGCTAAACTTGATTCGTTTGGCACTGTTATATGGGCTATTTCAGGAGGTGGAGGTCCTTATGATGATAGAGCTTTAGGAATGCATGTAACTCCAGCAGGTGATGTGTTTTTAACCGGAACATTTTGGGCAGATATTGAATTTCCCTACAACACACCAGGTGCTGTAACAAATTCGTCTAGTAATGGGGCTGACAATTCTATGTTAACTAAGATTGATAAAGATGGCAATTGTGAATTCGTTATATCTATAATTGATGATAATAATACTTTTTCACCTGCATGTGGTGGTGGTATTTATTCTTCAGATGATCATTCATATGATGTGAAAGTGGATGATGATGGATTTATTTATATAACTGGTTTCTTTTCAGGTGATGAAGCCGAATTTATTGGAGGATTTACATTGAATAATCCAAATTGGGTAAATTGTCAGCCACAAGGTTACATTGGTAAATTAGATCCTAGCGGTAATTGGTTTGGGTAGATAATTTTGATGGTATTAAAGATCAGAGGGGTTCACGTGATAATAGATTGGCTATTGATCAATTCTCAAATATTTATGTTGTAGGTGGATTTCAGGGGACAGGTAATTATGGGCCTTATTCTATTACTTCTAATGGTGAGTGGGATGCTTTTATCTTTAAGATGGATAAGGATGGTAATTGGCTGTGGGCAGAAGGATTTGGTAGTAATAAAACAGATAGAGCAAATAGTATAGCTATTGATGTTTGTGATGATATTTATATTACAGGAGAATATCGTAACCCTATGGTATTTCCTGGGGCTAATGCTTCAAATAATACAGATACTTTAAGTCATAAGCAAAAAAGAGATGTTTTTGTTGCAAAGATGAATAATCAAGGAGATTGGAAATGGGCAAAAAGAGCAAGGAGTGCAAGGAACAGATAAGCCTTATCAAATGTCTGTAGATGCTAATAAGCAAGTTTTTGTTTGTGGTACTGCTAGGAGGAGAAATGACATTTTCAAATGGATTAGTAGTTGATGCCCAGATTGCTGGTGATACTACTTTATCTGCTTGGGTAGCTCAGATAGATGGGGCTTCTAACAATGGAGATTGGGTTTGGGCAAAGATGGGTGGTTCTGCTACAGATGATGATGATAGAACAGGTGATATTTGTCCTGATGGTTTTGGCAATGTATACGCTATAGGTTTTTTTGAAGATTTAGCAGATTTTGATGGCACTATTTTGGATGCAACAGGCAGGAAGAAAGATATTTTTGTATGGAAAATGAGTATGACACCTGGTAGCTTTACAATTAATAATACATATGATACTATCTATGGCAGCAGATAGTATGGTTTTTAATCCCATCAGATACAGGTTTATTTTCCTACCCAATATTTGAAATTGATGGTTGTGATACCCTGTTTATTAATTCAATTGTACATCAGAGATTAGGATTTAGAGTAGTTTATACTCTTAATGATTTATCGACTACTTCTACTATTACTGTAGATGGTCAAGTGATTAGTGCCTTTCCATTTTCTGCAGATTATTATATTGATTCTCCTGTAAATATTTCATCTACTATTGATCCTTTGTATGGTTTTACATCTTGGAGTTCAAATAGTGTTACAATTTTCCCTAGTAATGTATCTCCTAATGCTTCTTTTAATGTTACATCTTCTGATACTGTAAGATTAAATATTTATAAAAAACCAACAATTATCTATGATGTTTTCCCAACTGGAACGACAACAACTATTGATATTAATGGTATAAATACGAGTATTTTCCCAACTAGTGCAATTTATTATAATAATGAGAACATTACATTAACACCTAATATCGATCCTTTGTATTCTTTTGTAAGTTGGGATTATGATAGTATTACTATGTTAAATGGTAATACTGAGGTTAATTCCTTTGTTTCAGCATATAATGATACTGTTAAATTAGTAATTAGTTTAATTCCTCCACTAGCAGCATTTATTTCTGGAGATGAAGTAGTTTGTGATAATAGTTTAGCTCAGGCTGATGTTAAGGTTTCCTTTATTTCAGGCTTATTGCCCTATACTTTTATTTATGCCATTAATGGTGTCAGCTCAGTCAAGCTATCACTACAAGTGATAATCCTTATTATATTAAACCCAAACAAGATGGAGTATATACATTGACATATTTTTCAGATGCTAATAACAGTGGTAGTATTAATGGTTCTGCTTTAGTTACAGTTTTAGAATCACCTACCGCACTTTTTGCAACACTAGCGATACTTTGTCTGTTTTATATCCTTCTGTACAATTAAATGATATTTCGATAGGAAATATAGTAGCTTGGAATTGGGATTTTGGAGATAATACGCCTAATGATTATACTTCAAGCCCTTATCATGTTTTTAAAGATTCAATAGGAATTTATCAATTGAATTTAATTGTTACAGATGATGTCGGTTGTAGCGACACTACATTTAAACAACTATGGGTTGCAGATGATTATTGGATGTATATTCCAAATTCATTCACACCTGATTATGATGGAATTAATGATTTATTTTGTTTAACACATCATGGGATTAGAGAGGCTACTTTTTATTTTAATGTTTATGATCGTTTTTCTAATTTAGTATATGCTACTGAAAATATTGCTGACTTAGAGTGTTTCTTAAATGAAAATGGTTGGGATGGTAAGCATTATAAAACAGGAAATGATTTACCTATGGGAACCTATATTTATGAAGTATATTTCCAAGATTTTGAAGGCTGGAAGCATCAAGATAAAGGCCCTATTTTTATTATACGTTAACTTTAATATATATTTACGCAAGAAATCATTACTATGAAACCTTTTATATTTTTTCTGTTATTACCCATTTTTTCATCTGGACAATACTTTAATCCAAGTGCTACTTACATAATTAGTAGTGGTCCTTCCGAAGGCTATGATAGACCAAGAGTAGTACTAGCTGCTAATAATAGTCCTTTTGTTATTTGGTCAAAACCATCTACACCAAAAGCAATAAAAGCTAGAAAATGGAATGGAACTGATTTTGATAGTGCTTTTGATTTGGTAAATTCTGATTTGATGCCAACTGGTTTTATAGGTCCTGAAATTGCTGCAAATGGAGATACTATTTATCTTATTTTTGAATCTTTATTGCATAACAATCATGTTATTTATTTAAAGCGTTCTTTTGATGGAGGCTTTACTTTCTCTGATACAATCAGAGTTTCAGATAATTCAAATACACACAAATTTGCAATGCCAAATATATCTGTTCGTGAGGACGGAAACCCTATTGTTTCTTATATGGAATGTTTGCCAAATTGGACAGATTGGAAACAAGTAGTAAAAACCTCCTTTAATTTTGGAATGAGTTTTTCCCCTGCAGCAGATGTTAGTGCTTTAGCTCCTGGTGAGCCTTGTGATTGTTGTCAGTCTACTTTGGTTACTAATGAAAATAGTGTGTATTTGTTATTTAGAAATAATGAGAATAATGTACGAAACTCTTATATCGCTCAATCAACTGATGAAGGCTTGACTTTTACAACTGCTCAGGATTTAGATGATATAAATTGGGTGTTCAATTCCTGTCCTACTTCTTCACCAGTTGGTGCAGTACTCGGCGATAGTATTATGGTTGTAAGGCGTAATGGGGGTTCTGGTGTAAATGAGCTGTATAAGTCTAATGTTAACGCAGATGATTTGCAAAAATCTTATTTTTCTCAAGTAGAGTCAGCAGGAAGTCCTTTACAAGATAAAGCAGAAATTGCTACAGATTTAAATTATTTTATTAGTGTTTGGGAGGAAAACAGAAATGGGAATAAGGAATGCTTCTATAGTGTAATTGGAAGTGATGGTAAAAGTTTATATAATGGTATAATTTCAGATATAGCTACTTTTGGACATAAAATTGAACCTGATATCACTTATGGAGGTCCTTATTTAGGAAATTTCTCAGTTGTTTATACTGCATCTACTGAGCGTGAAGTACACTTTTTGTATGGTACGTTAACCCAAATAAGTGCTGTTAATGAAGGTGTTAATTTAAATGATATGAAACTAACTAAATCAGTAGATTTTCTAGGTAAAAATGTAATTCCATCAAGTAATAAACCCTTTATAAATATTTATAATAATGGATCTGTTGAAAGAAAAATAGTTGTGGAATAATTTTTTTCTATTCATTATTTTTTAAAATAGATATTATTTCAATTGATCTATTTTCTTTTCAAGAGCTTCAAGCTTTTTTAAAATTTCGTTGTCTTTAGCTATTATTTCTTCCTCCTTTTCTAAAATTTCTTCTTGGTTTTCTAGTTGTTCTTTATCAGTTCTATTTTTACTCATTTCTGAAGATACAATTCCAGTAGGAACAGCAATAATAGCATAACCAAGCAACATGATAAATACAGCTACTGTTTTTCCTAGAGTAGTAATGGGTACTACATCTCCATATCCAACAGTAGTAAGGGTGACTACTGCCCAATAAATAGATTTAGGGATATTGTCAAAACCATTTTGCTGGCCTTCAACTATATACATAAGAGTCCCAAGAATTATTACAACTAATGAAACTGAAAGAATAAATACAATTATTTTAGGCCTAGACGATCTTAATGCTATTTGCATTGTATGTCCACTTCTAAGATAAGGTGATAGTTTAAATATTCTAAATATACGTATTAATCTAAGCACACGAATATCAATTAAAGCTACGATTGGAGCATAGAATATTATTAAATAAGTTGGAATTATAGATAATAAGTCTATGATTCCCATAAATGATAGGGTATATTTTTTTTTATCAGTTGAGCAGTATATTCGTAATACATACTCAATAGTAAATAATAAAGTAAAAACCCATTCAGCTATTAAAAGCAGCCAGCCATATTGTTTGTGTATTTCTTTATCACTGTCTAGCATAACAGCCACCACTGATACGATAATTGCTAATAGTAAAATGACATCGAACCTTTTACCAGCTTTAGTTCTGTAGCCAAAAATAATTTCTCTAAGCTTTTGCTTATTCATTTTGATAATTTTTTACAAAATTATATTTTTTTTTAATAACAAAGAATAATATTAAATAATGTTAGTAATATTTTATTATTTCTGCCTTATTTTTCTTAATTTTTTTCTATTATTATTTTAATAAATTATTACATTTTTGAATAAAAATTTTCAAGTATTTCGATCTTCAGCTGGTAGTGGAAAAACTTATACGCTTTCCTTAAGCTTTATAGCTTTAGCATTACAAGGTGGACGTTTTGGATATGCTGATTATTACAGGAAAATATTAGCCATTACTTTTACCAACAAGGCAGCAACTGAGATGAAGGAAAGGGTGCTGGAATATTTGGATAAGTTATCAAAACAAGAAGATAAAGATGGTGTATTGGATTGGTTGCTAGAAAAAACTAATTTAGATAAAGAGGAAATTTTTAAAAGAGCAGCTGTTGTTCATACGCATATTTTACATCATTATGCTGATTTAGGAATCTCAACCATTGATAAGTTTACCTATAAAATTGTTAGAACTTTTGCTTCCGATTTAGGTTTGGCAAATAATTTTGATTTAGAAATGGATTCCTATAAGATCATTCAGCCTGTTGTGGCTTTGCTTTTAGGTAAAATGTCTGATTCAGGAGGTGATTTTTCTAATGCGCTAGTAAACTTTGCAATGCAAAAAGCAGAGGATGGAAAGAGTACAAATATTGAGCGAGATTTGGAAGAGTTTTCTATGCAATTGTTAAAAGAAGAAGTTGCTGCTTTTACAGATGGGAAAATACTGACAGTTAAGCAATGCATGCAAGTGAAAAAGGATTTGCAATTAGATAAAGAGCGAATAAAACTAAAAGTTGAGAGTTTAGCTGATAGAGTATGCGTATTTTTTGATGTTAATGGGCTAACAAAAGATCATTTTTTAAGAGGAACTTTTTACAAGTATTTTACTGAAAATTTAGGTCATAGCCAAGATAAAAAATGGATTCCTTCTGATGCAATGCTTAGAAATATAGCGAATGATATTTGGTATGCAGATGGGAAGAAGGTTGAAATTAAAGATTTAGTTGATAGTCTAAAATCTAATTTGAAACAATTTTTTACAGAGATAATGAATTTGCTCAATGAGTATAATTCTATAAAAGCAATACTTAAAAATATTTATTCTATTGCTATTCTTAACGAATTGATGGGTGAGATAAGAACCTTTAAAAAAGAAAATAATATTGAACAAATTTCAGAGTTCAATAAGAAGATACATAAGTTAGTAACCAATCAGCCTTCCTCTTTTATCTATGAACGGTTAGGGGAGCGATATAATCATTATTTAATTGATGAATTTCAGGACACGTCCCTTTTGCAATGGCAAAATATATTGCCTTTAATTACTGACTCATTAGATTATGGGAAAAGCTTAGTTGTCGGAGATGGAAAACAATCTATCTACAGATGGAGAGGAGGGGAGGTAGAGCAGTTCTCTCAACTGCCAAAAATTTATAAAGGAGAAGGTTTGCTTTTTAAAAAGGATTGGGAACAAAAATTAGAATTTCATTTTGAATCAGATAATTTATTGAATAATTTTAGAAGTAGAAAACATATTGTAGAGTTTAATAATCAGTTTTTTGAAAATACAAAATCATTGCTTTCTAATGATATTATTGATATTTATGATGATCAGCAGCAGAAAAGCGACTTTTCAAAAGATGGAGGTTATGTGCGGATTGAGCTTTTTGGAGATAAAGAACATGATTTTAAGCAGTTAATTCTGGAAAAGATGGTAGATGAAATTAATAAGCTTGTAAATGAAAATAACTACAGTTATAATGATGTAACTATACTATGTAATACTAGAAAAAGAGTTGCTTTGGTAGCTGAGGCATTTTCTTTAGCAAAAATACCAGTAATTTCAAATGAAGGTTTATTACTTAGTAAGTCCGATAAAGTTAATGTCTTAATTGCTCTATTGTGTTATTTGCAAAATCCTAAAGATGCTATTTCTAAATCAGTAATTTCAGTATATCTATTTTTACATATTTTATCGGACGAAAATTTACATACCTTAAATTTAAAAGTTAAAACTGAAGTAGGATTCATTAACGTACTTAAGAAAGCTAAAATATTTATTAATGCTGAAAAATTATTACAAGAGCCCTTGTATGAAATGGTGGAGCAGCTTATTCGTTTATTTAGATTTGATGAAGATATTTATCTGCAATTCTTTTTGGATGTAGTGTTGGCTTATACTGAAAAAAAAGGAAGTAGTCTTTCTGAATTTTTATTGTGGTGGGAAGAACGAAAGAGTAAAGAATCAATTGTAATTCCTGAAGGAACTAATGCCGTGCAGATCATGACTATTCATAAGTCAAAAGGTTTGGCTTTTAATGTTGTTATGATTCCTTTTAATTGGGAGGATAGAAAAAAAACAACTGATATTTGGGTAGACACTTCTACTTGTTTTAATAAACAATTACCATCTGCATTAATTAATGGGAATAAGCAACTAGAGCAATCTTATTTTAGTTCAGAATATCAGAAAGAGAAAGAAATGAGCTTATTGGATAGCTTAAATAAACTCTATGTTGCAATGACACGCCCTAAAGAGCGTTTGTATATTTTCTCAAAGTATTTTCCTGACAAACCTTCTGATGATTTTAAGAAGAAAGAAGATCTCAATTCTTTTTTATATGCATATGATGATAATTTTCCAATTGAAATTGGAGATGCAGATATGATGCATGAATATAATACGAAAATAGAAGATTCCTTTTTAGTAAAAAAACGTAATAAATTAGATTGGAAAGAAGTTCTTTCATTAAAGCATTCTTCTGAAGAAATTTGGGATATTGAGTCAGCAAATGCAAAAAGGGATTGGGGAAAACTATTACACTTAGTGCTTTCGGAAATTCATTATTTGGATCAACAGGAAAAGGTTGTTGAGGGTTTTTACAAGTTGGGTAGATGTTCAAAAGAAGATGCTGAAAAGTTAAAAATAACGATTGATCAATTGTTGGGAAATAAAAATATAGTTCCTTACTTTGATGAAAATTGGACAGTAAAAACCGAAAAAGAAATTTTAATGGAAAATGGGAGAACTTACATTCCTGATAGGTTGTTATTTGCGAAAAATACTGATGAAGTAGTAGTAATAGATTATAAAACTGGAGTAAAGAGTACAGATCATGAATCACAAATTACTGATTATGCATCTGCTTTAAATGATATGGGATATGAAAATACAAAGCGTGTTTTGGTGTATATTGATGATGAAATAAAAGTTGAAGTATTATAATGGCATTTTTAGATAAAATAGCAGATAGATTGCTTAGTAAATACCCTGTTAGTATGGAGGGGGTTGCAGTTGTATTACCTTCAAAGCGTTCAGTAGTATTCTTAAAACACTATTTGTCACAAAAAATTAAACATCCTATTTTCCTTCCTGATTTTTATTCTATTGAGGAATTTACTGAAAAACTTTCAGGCCTATCCGTTTTAGATAATATCTCTTTGCAATTTAAATTATATCAATCTTATCTTAATTTTCCTCCTAAAAAAATTGATTCATTTGACGATTTTTTAAGTTGGAGTAACGTTCTGTTGCATGATTTTAATGAGATAGATAGAAACTTGGTAGATGCAAAATCTATCTATACAAATTTAAAGAATGTAAAGGAGTTAGAAGATTGGGGTGTCGATAATTGGAGTTTGTCTGAAGATAATCTTTCTAATATGCAGCTCGATTATATTAGTTTTTTTGAAGGCATGTTGGATTGGTATAAACAGTTTAATGATTTACTTTTAGAAGAAAAATTAGCTTACCAAGGAATGGCATATAAGTTTGCAGCCAAAAACATTTCTAATGCTCAGGTGAAATGGAATAAAGTTTGGTTTGTAGGTTTAAATGCACTTACAAAGTCAGAACATGAAATTATTGATTACCTAAAAAAAGAAGATATTGCAAGGGTATTTTGGGATGCAGATAGTTTCTATTATGATAATTCTCAGCATGAAGCCGGAGGTTTTTTAAGGAAACAAAGAGAGAAATGGTCGGAAATTGATTTTAATGGAGTAGGAGATTATTTTAATAAGAAAAAGGAAAGTTTTAATGTGATTGCTTGTCCTAAAAATATTACGCAAGCAAAGGTTGCAGCTGAGGTGGTTAAAGGGTTTGATTCATCAGATTTGGATAATAGCAATACAGCTATTGTTTTGGCAGATGAAGCTTTGCTTTTCCCGGTATTATATAATTTGCCTTCTGAGATAAAACAATTGAATGTTACCATGGGTAGTCCTCTTAAAAATACCGCTCTCTTTTCTTTAGTGGAAGCAATTTTTAAATTGCAAATTCATTCAGTAAAGTATAATCGGAAGGCATTTTATTTCAAAGATGTTATTGCAATTATTGAGCATCCATATTTTTCAAAGATTACTAAAATAAATGATAGAATTGCGTTTATGCGTTTTATTACTAAAAGTAATATTGTGTTTGTTACACGGCATAATATTGACGGATATTTTGAGAATAGTAAAACTGCAAAACTTATATTTCTTCTTTGGAATAGTGTTGATGATGCTTTGCAGACCTTTAATAATTTAATTGAGGAATTGAAATTACCTTTATTGGGTAAAAAAGGCTCTATTGAATCAGAAATATTAGCGGCATTTTACAATTCACTTGCAATTTTAAAAAATCTAATTTTAAAAAATAATTTTGCAATTGAACTAAAAACTTTGCAAATTATTATGCAGCAATTGGTGGCCAAAGAAAGTATTCCTTTTAAAGGAGAGCCTTTGAAGGGGGTGCAGCTAATGGGTATTCTGGAGAGTAGAACGCTTGATTTTAAAAATATAATTATGTTAAGCGTGAATGAAGGAAAATTACCAAAAGGAAAGTCGGTCAATTCATTTATTCCCTATGATATGAAGCGCTACTTTAAATTACCTACTTATAACGAGAGTGATGCAGTATTTTCTTATCATTTCTACCGATTATTGCAAAGGGCAAAAAATATTACGCTTATTTATAATTCTGTAACGGATGATTTTGGTTCCGGTGAAAAAAGTAGATTTATTACTCAACTATTGTCTGAATATGCTGGTGAGATTAAGGAATTAGTTTATAAAGGAGATGACTTGGTGGTTAGCAATACAGTATCTATTACAATTAAAAATGAAGGATTAGAAAAGGAGATTGAGGCTTGGGCTGAGAAAGGAGTCTCTCCGTCTGCATTAAATAAGTACACAAATTGTAGTTTGTCCTTTTACTATCATTATTTGGCTAAAATTAGGATAGAAGATCAGGTAGAGGAGTATGCTGATTCCAGTATTTTGGGTACAGCTATTCATGATGCGTTGGAAAAATATTATCCTATTGGTGTGCTTACTGAAAAAATCATAAAGGAAATTAGCCCTGCAATTCTTAAAGACATAGAGGGTAATTTTATTGCTGCCCTTTCTAAGCAAGGAATGAAGGAGGGTAAAAATTATTTAAGTCTGCAGATTGCTCAAAAATTAACAAAGGATTTTTTAAATTTAGAGAAGCAGTTACTTAAAGAAGCAAATGTAAATAATAAGCAAATTAAGTTAATAAGTAAAGAGGAGTTTTTGGTGCATGACTTACTTGTTGATGGGCTTAATTTTAAATTGATTGGAAAGGCGGATAGAGTAGATTTTGAGGGAGATATCCTTAGAATTATAGATTACAAGACAGGAAAAGTAGAAGAAAATGATGTTTCCTTTGCAGAATATGATGAACTTACTTCTAATAATAAAAAAGCAAAAGCTTTTCAGTTATTGATGTATGCTTATTTGTATTTAAAAATGAACCAACACTACATGGATGTAGAGGTGGTTGCTGGGAATTTTGCATTTAAGAACTTGAAATCAGGACTAATTAAAGTGTGTAAAAAAACTGGAAACAGGCAAAAGGAAGTAATTAACATTAATGCTAATGTCATTGATGATGTGGAAGAGCAATTGGAATTTATTCTAAGTCAAATTAAGAATGAAGATTTCACTCAAGCAGTTGATTTTAAGGCTTGTGAATGGTGTGACTACAAGTCAATATGTAAGCGATAATTTGTTTATTTAGGAAACAAGGGTAACTGTTAAAAAAGCCCATCCTTTTGGTTGATTGGTCTACATAAAAGTTATAAGGTTGTTAAATATTCTTTGAATGCATAAGATTTATTGATCTGAGATTAGTTATCAGAATTAAAATAGCTTATTTTTGTAAAAAATAAAATTAATTATGAAATTTACAAATCTATTTTTAGTAATGAGTATTGCTTTAAGTCTAACGGTATCAGCAACTGATATTAAACTTACTGACACTGGTAATCAGCTTACAATAACAGAGAAAACCCTCACGGAATTTACTTTTATAAATCATCTTTCTGATATTCAGACTATGAATGTAAAAACCAATGCTGGAGATTTTGTAAAATTAATCGTTTCAGGTTATGGTGAAAACGCACTAAAAGGAAATGCTGAATTACCTGTTTTAGAGGAATTAATTAATATTCCTTTAGGTTCAGAAGTGAGTGTTAAAATTATAAATAAAGAAGAGAAAATAATTTCTTTATCCGACTATGGAATTTATAGTTTAATTTTCCCATCACAACCATCTATCTCAAAAGGAGAGAATGCTGAAGATGTTCCTTTTTACTTTAATGAGGAGTATTATACGAAGAATGATTTTTATACACACAAATTAATTACAACTGAATATTTAGGTAAAATGAGAGGGCAGCAATTAGCTAGAATTTCAATTGCTCCTTTTCAATACAATCCTATTACTAATGAGCTTAAGATAATTACTAAAATAGAGGTAAAAGTAATATTTAAAAATACTGATATTTCAGCACACCTTAAGAACAAAAAAAGATATTATTCTCCTGAATTTGAACATTTGTATAAAAGTTGTTTGAATTATATGCCAATGCAGGAAAAGGATGTTATCACAACTTACCCTGTTAAATATGTAATTGTTTCTGATCCTGCTTTTCAATCTGCATTACAGCCATTAGTACAATGGAAATCTAAAAAAGGTTTTCATGTAGTTGAGGCTTATACGAATGATCCTGCTGTTGGTAATACAACAGCTTCCATTCATACTTTTTTAAAAGACATGTATAATAATCCTTCAGATGGAATTTCTCCAACGTATGTTTTATTTGTAGGGGATGATGGGGAGATACCTTCTTTTGATAATGGTAATCACTTGTCAGACATGTACTTTTGTGAGTTTGATGGAAATGGTGATTTCTATCCGGAAATGTATTACGGAAGATTTTCAGCTACTATTGCTGAAGAAGTGGAAGTGCAAGTTAATAAAACATTAACTCATGAAAAATATCTTTTTTCTGATCCTTCTTTCTTAGATGAGATAGTATTGGTTGCTGGTGTCGACGCATCTATGGCTCCTACTTATGGGAATGGACAAATTAATTATGGAACAGATAATTATTTTAATACAGCTCATGGATTAACGGTTTATAATTATTTGTATGGTTCTGGTACACCAATCACATCAGATATGTCAGCAGCTTCAGCAGCTATTATTGCAGATGTTAGTGCTGGTGTTGGTTTCGCAAATTATACAGCTCATTGTGGATCTAGTGGTTGGGCAGATCCTAGTTTTTCTACTTCTGATATTGCAGGCTTACAAAATAATGATCAATATGGCTTTATGGTGGGTAATTGCTGTCAGTCTAATAAATTTGATGTTCCTGTTTGTTTTGGTGAGGGACTTTTAAGAGCAAATAATAAAGGTGCTGTAGGTTATATCGGCGGTTCAAACAATACTTATTGGAATGAAGATTTTTGGTGGGCTGTTGGTAATGGAAGTATATCTGCAAATCCTACATATGCAGGAACAGGATTAGCGCTTTTTGATTGTATAATGCACGAAAATGGTGAACAGCAAGCAGATTGGTTTATTACTGCAGGGCAAATGATTCATTCCGGAAATTTAGCTGTTACCCAAGCAGGTGGTTCTGAACAATATTATTGGGAAATATACCATGTAATGGGAGATCCATCTTTAATGCCTTATATTGGAGTTCCTACAACACTTTCTGTTTCTCATGTTTCTGCCTCTCCTGTTGGTACAACTAATTTGTCAGTTAATGCGGAAGAGAATGCGTATGTAGCTATTTCAATGAATGGTGTGCTTTTAGATGCTCAATTAGCTGATATTAATGGAATTGTGAATTTATCTTTTCCATCTATCTCGGTTGTTGGTGTCGCTGATATAGTGGTTACTAAACAATTTAAACAACCATATCAAGGTACAATTCAAATTATTTCACCTAATGGCCCATATGTAATCTATGCAACAAATACAATCGATGATGTTGCAGGTAATAATAATTCTTTAGTAGATTACAATGAATTAATTAGTATGAGTGTTGATGTTCAAAATGTAGGTTCAGCAAATGCTAATTTAGTTAATATTTCCTTGTCAACTAATGATCCAGCAGTTACAGTAATTAATAATTCATCAGTAATGACTATAATTAATCCATCTCAAACTTTAAGTATTCCTAATGTATTTACCTTCCAGGTTGCAAATGACATAGCTGATCAACATGTAGTTATCTTTACTTTAGATATGATTGATAATTTAGGCAACACTTGGAGCTCAACAATTAATGTTTTGTTAAATGCTCCTGTATTAGAACACACCACCTTTACAATTAATGATGCGGCTTTAGGAAATGGAAACGGAAGATTAGATGCTGGTGAAACTTTAGACCTTATAATAGATGTAAAAAATTCAGGTCATGCTGATGTAGATAATTTATCAGCTGTACTAGTTAGTTTATCACCATACATTACAATTAATACAGTTTCGTCGAATGTGATATCTCTTAATCCAAATCAGCAGCAAGCTACTGTATTTAATATTACTGTTGATGCAATTACTCCAGTTGGTACTTATGCTGAGTTTCCTTACAACATAACTGATGGTGTATATAATTATAGTCATACATTTAATGCTATAGTAGGAATTATTAATGAGGATTATGAAACAGGAGATTTTACAAACTATGCATGGGTCAATGATCCTGTATATCCTTGGATAATTGATAATGTAAATATATATGAAGGTACTAATTCATCAAAATCTGGTTATGTTCCTGATGGCGAAGTTTCACACCTTGACATAAATATTGATGTAACTGCTGCCGGCGACATATCTTTCTTCAAATTTGTTTCATCAGAACAAGATTATGATTTTTTACAATTTTATATTGATGGTAACAAGCAAGGAGAGTGGTCAGGTATTGATAACGCCTGGAGTTTTGTGTCTTTTCCTATTAATTTAGGGAATCATGATTTAGGATGGGAGTATGACAAGGATGGTGGGGTTGCTGATGGACAAGATTGTGCCTGGATTGATTATATTGTTTTTCCTCCTATGTACATTGCTCCAACTAGCGTAATTGAAAGTAAAATTGATTTTGAATTATTTCCAAATCCAACTATGGGTAGTTTCAGTCTTTCTTTTAATGATCTTACAAATCATGAAGTTGAAATATATGATAATCTAGGTAGATTAATTGAAAAAATGAAAGATCAAAAGCGTGTTTCATCATTTGATATTAAGAAATATGAATCAGGGACTTATTCTATAAAGGTATTGCCTGAAGGAGTAATATACCAGGTAGTAAAGCAATAATGGGGAAAGCCCTTGGTATTGATTTTGGTACTAAGCGAACAGGTATAGCTATTACTGATGCTATGCAACTTATTGCAGGTGGTTTAACGACTGTACTTACTCATTTATTAGATGATTTTATCGCTGAATTGGTGCAAAAAGAAAGCATTGAATGTTTTGTCGTAGGTGATCCTAAAAATTTAGATGGAACTAATACTGATAGTAGCGGACATGTAAATGGATTTGTTAAACGCTTACAGAAAAAATATCCACAAATCCCTGTACATCAAATTGATGAACGTTTCACATCTAAAATTGCCAAGCAGAGTATTTTAGCTAGTGGGATTAAGAAGAAGAGAAGGCAGAATAAAGCACTGGTTGATGAAGTAAGCGCAACTATTATTTTACAGAATTATGTGGATTATAAATAGTGTAGTTATAATTTTTATATCGATTTTAATTTAAAGTAGATATATAAAAGTAACTTTGAATTAGTATTTTAAAATCATTAATTGAAAATATAATAGGGGTTTTTATTATAAATTATGATACAAAAACTTCAAAAGCATGTAAATGTATCAATTATGTATCAATTATAAAAAATATAATGTTTTAGTTTGCACAGAATTAAATAAAATTCAAAAATTTAATAAATATCTTATGAAAAATTTTTACACATTATTACTAGTTTCAGTTTTAGGAACTTCTACTATGTTTGCTCAAGGATTTGGTGCAAGCTTAGACTATGCAATGTGGAATGGTGCAATGATTGAAAAATCTGAAACTACAGGATCAACAATTATTGCAGTAAACTACACTCAAAATTTATCTGAAAAAATGGATTTAGTAGGTTCTGTTGGTTATGGAATGGGTTTTGGTGTTATTCCTATAAAAGCTGATTTGAATTATGGAATTACAAATAAACTTTCTGTAAACTTAGGAATGGGTATTTACATGATTTCTGATTCAACTTATGATGCAAATGCAATAGGTGATGTTGATGATGGTAGTACAGATATTGTAGAAGGTTCAACTAATGAATTTGGAGCTAACGTTGGTTTAAGTTACCAACTAACATCTGCTTTATCTTTAGGCTTTAATTACAACATGCTCAAATCAGGCGAATATGATTTTAATGGAATGCAGTTTGGATTAGCATACTCTTTTGGAGGAAAATCAAAAGCTAAAACAGATAAGAAGAAGGTTAAAAAGAAGGTTAAAAAGAAGGTTAAAAAGAAAAATAAAGCTGTAGCTCCAAAGAAAGTTGCAGCTCCAAAGAAAGTTGCAGCTCCAAAGAAAGTTGCAGCTCCAAAGAAAGTTGCAGCTCCAAAGAAAGTTGCAGCTCCAAAGAAAGTTGCAGCTCCAAAGAAAGTTGTAACTCCAACTGAAAAGAAGGTTGTAGCTCCTAGTAGCTCCGAAGGCCCTCAATAGATTATAGAAGCTAATTTAAAAATCACTTATAAATTATATCATGAAAATTAAAATTCACTATCAATTAACCATATTATTTGCAGTATTAATATCTTTATCAGGTTGCAAGGTACAAGGATGTTTAGATGTTTCAGCTCTTAATTATAATAAATCAGCTGTTCACGATTGTAGTGGAGTAAAAGGTGGGGCTGATAAAAAATGCTGTAAATATCCAAGGGCATTAAAAGGTTGTACCGATAATGAGGCAAGTAACTACAATGTTAATGCTACAAAAGATGATGGGTCTTGTGAGTATGAAGAAAAGATTATTAAGCCTTTTACTACTGTTTCTAATGTTGCTTCTCTAACAAAGTATATGTCTAAAAATGAGGTAAGAAGCAAACTGGGTATTTATCCTTTTGAAATTTTTCACAATAAAGATAACTGTGAGATTCATGTATACCATTACAGGAGAATGCAGAGAAAAATAAATGCTAAGAATCAATTTTCAAAGTCTGCTTTAAAAAATGGCCAACAGGTTTACGAGGACAAGGAATTTGAGCTTACAGTCTTTTTTAAAAATGGATTGCTAGAAAATATTATTAATGAGAATTCAAAAAATTCTGCAAATGATTTACTGTGTTTTAATGATAATTTAGAATGTACCGCTGTAGTGGATGATTATTTGTTATGTTATGGATGTATGGATGATGGAACGAATGATAATTATTTAGGTCGTCCAGATTATGCCAAAGGAAGTGCCCTAAATTATAATGTTGATGCCACCGAAGATGATGGGAGTTGTAAATATGCTGCTAAACCTATAGTTAAAGGATGTATGGATAGCGAAGCTAAAAATTACAATGAGAATGCTGATATTGATGACAGAACATTATGTGATTACTGTCCTTGTCTTTTTGTTCTAAATCCAGATTATGATTCAGTAAAGCAATGTAATGAACAGTGTATTCCTGACCCTAATATTAAGGCAGAACCTAAAGGATGTACAGATAAATTAGCTACTAATTATAATGCCCAAGCAACTAAAGATGATGGATCATGTTCATATTGCCCGTGTGATTCTGAAGATTATTATTATGTATTGAACAAAAGCAAGGACTGTGTAGGCGACCCTTGTATTAAGGTGAAAAGAGTAAATGAAAATGAAATTGTTAAAGACGATTGCTCTCTATGTGATTTGTTAGATATTGATAATACAATAAATTTTGAAATTAAAGCTAAAGCAGGAGCTAATATAAAAACAAAACAATAATGAAAAATAATATAAAAAAATTAATCGTTGTACTTTTAGTTACTTGTAGTTTTAATGTCTTTGGGCAGAATAAAGTAACAAAAAATGTTTATACAACTATAGACAAGATATTTAATATTAGTTTAGGAATGACACCTGAAGAGGTTAGTTCTACTCTTGCAATTCAGCCATATGATATTCATCAAAATCTTGCTTTAAGTCAGTTGATTGTTGAATATAAGTATGTGCATAAATTTATTAAAGATAATGCTGATTTAGTTTATTTAGAATCATCAAGAAATAATGGAGAATTATACTTTCAAGATGAAACTTCTATTTATATGGTTTTTGATAGTAACAGATTTTTAATCTCATATTTCACTAAAGAAGGTATGTCTAAAGCTCAGGATGCTTATGTTTGGGAAAATACATTAATGTTATTAAATTCAAAAGTTGATTGTGGTAGTTGTATAAAATTACAAAAGGTAAATAAACAATCAGCTAAAGAAGTAGAATCCAAAACGGTTACGTCATCTAAATCTAGTAAAAGTTTTAAAGTAAAACCAGTTACTAAGGTTAAAAAAATTAAAACTAGTAAGAAAAATATAGATATTAAGGCTGCCAATGACAAGCAGGCTGCTAAATTAAAGGATGTTAAAGTTAAGCAAGCTGATAAAGATGCCAAAGCTAAGCAAGCCTCTAAGGATAAGAAAGCTAATGAGAAGCAAGCATCTAAGGATAAGAAAGCTAAAGAGAAGCAGGCAGCTAAGGATAAGAAAGCTAAAGAGAAGCAGGCAGCTAAGGATAAGAAAGCTAAAGAGAAGCAAGCATCTAAGGATAAGAAATCTAAAAAGAAATAATATAGATTTTATAAAAACTGTTATATATTTTAAATATGAAAAAGCCGAGTATTTACTCGGCTTTTCTTTTTACATGGGATAAATTAAATTTTCTTTTTAAGAAAGTGACCAGTGATTGATTTTTTACAATTTATTATTTCTTCTGGTGTTCCTGTAAATACAATATCACCTCCTTTATCGCCACCTTCAGGTCCAAGGTCAATTATCCAGTCAGCGCATTTTATGACATCTAAATTATGTTCAATGCAAACAATAGAGTGTCCTTTTTCAATGAGTGCATAAAAGGAATTAAGAAGTTTATTTATGTCATGAAAATGTAGCCCTGTAGTTGGCTCATCAAAGATGAATAATGTTTTTTCAGGTGTATTTCCTTTACCTAAAAAAGAAGCTAATTTTATTCTTTGAGCTTCCCCACCACTTAGTGTATTTGAGGATTGCCCAAGTTTTATATAACTCAATCCAACATCTTTTAATGGTTGTAATTTTCGTGCAATATTTTTTTCATTATTGTTTTCAAAAAACTCTATAGCTTCATAAACAGATAAGTTTAAGATATCTGATATATTTCTATCACCAACTGTTATTTCTAATATTTCTTTTTGAAAACGTTTTCCTTTACAGTGTTCACATTCTAAATGTACATCTGCCATAAACTGCATTTCTACAGTTATTTCTCCTTCTCCCTTACAGTGCTCGCACCTTCCACCATCAACATTAAAGGAAAAGAATCCTATTTTATACTTTCTGCTTTCAGCTAATGGTTGCCTAGCAAATAGTTTTCTAATATCATCATATACTTTTATGTATGTTGCTGGGTTCGACCTTGATGATTTTCCGATAGGATTTTGGTCAATAAATTCCAGTCTAGTTAGATTTTTTTTACTGACCTTTATGTTTTCGTAATTCTTATTTGTCTTGCTAAAATTACCGAAATGGGTATTTAAAGCAGGTTTTAGTATATCTCTGATTAATGTGGACTTTCCAGAACCACTCATTCCTGTAACTAAGGTGAGTCCGTTTAAAGGGAATTCTACACTTATATTATTTAGATTATGTTTATTAATCCCATCAATAATAACTTTATCTTTAGTGCTTCTTCTTTTTTTAGGAACGGGAATTACTAGCTTCCCGGCAAGATATTGGGTAGTTAAACTTTTATTCTCTTTATAAATATCTTTTAATTTTCCTTGGAAAATTATTTTTCCTCCGTGAATTCCTGCTTCAGGGCCAATATCAATAATTTGGTCTGCCTGTTCCATTATTTCTTCATCATGCTCAACCACTATAACTGTATTACCAATATCTCTTAATTCTTTCAATATTTTAATAAGTCTTTCGGTATCTTTTGAGTGTAATCCAATACTGGGTTCGTCTAATATATACATTGCTCCTACTAATGAACTTCCAATAGAAGTGGCTAGGTTTATTCTTTGCGACTCACCACCTGATAAAGTGTTTGACTTTCTATCTAGAGTAAGATAACTTAAGCCCACTTCGTTTAAATAGTGTAATCTGCTTATAATTTCTTGTGTTAGTCTGGCAGCAATCTTATTATCTTTAGCGTCAAGTTTTATGTTTTCAAAGAATGAAAGTGCATGTTCAATATTCATCTTTACAATATCAGCTATGCTTTTTCCTGCAACTTTTACATACAGGGCATCTTTTCTTAATCTGGATCCATTACATTTATCACAATCTGTTTTCCCTCTATACCTAGCAATTAGTACTCTGTTTTGTATTTTGTATTTTTGACTTTCTAATTTTTGAAAAAACTGCTGTATTCCTTTGCACTTTCCCTTTCCGTTCCAAAGAATATCTTTTTCTGTCTCGGTTAACTCATTGTATGGCCTATGTACCGGGAAATCAAACTTTGAGGCACGAATAATAAATCGTTCTTTCCATTTGCTTAGTTTTTCGCCACCCCAACAGCTTATTGCGCCTTGATATACTGATAAGTTTTCATTGATTACCACCTTCTTTTTATCAATTCCAAGAATGGAGCCAAAACCTTCACACTTTTGGCAAGCTCCATAAGGGTTATTGAAAGCAAATAAATGAGTGGACGGTTTTTCAAATTGTATTCCGTCTAATTCAAATCTATTAGAGAAATGGTGATTCTTCTGATTAATTAAGATATTACACTCTCCATTTCCTTCAAAAAAGGCAGTTTGTACTGAGTCAGCGATTCTCCCTTTAATATCAGTATTGTCAATAATTACACGATCAATTACTACTTGTATATTACTGCTTGGTACTTTTTCCTCATTCTTCAGTAAATCTTTTATTTTAGTTACTTTTCCTTGGTGTATAATCCGAGAAAAACCTTGTTGTCTTAAATTTGTTAGTATGCTGTTATTCTCTTCCCCTTTGTAGTTGGCAGTTATAATTACGGTTTCTTCTTTTTGCTGTTTTGTTATAAAGTCAACCACATCAGACACTTGTTGGCGTTTTACTTGTTTTCCTGAAATTGGTGAAATTGTTTTTCCTATTCTAGCAAAAAGAAGTTTTAGATAATCGTATATTTCTGTACTTGTCCCAATGGTTGACCTAGGGTTATTGGTGGTTGTTTTCTGCTCAATAGCAATCGCAGGGCAAATTCCAAGTATTTCATCTACTTCTGGTTTCTGTAATTTTCCTAGAAACTGGCGGGCATATGAAGATAGACTTTCAATGTATCTTCTTTGCCCTTCGGCAAATAAAGTATCAAAGGCTAATGAAGATTTACCACTACCCGATACCCCAGAAATAACAATTAATTTGTCTTTTGGTATGTTAATTGAGATGTTTTTAAGGTTGTGCACGCGTGCGCCCTTAATCACAATTTTATTGGAAGTATTTATTTTTTTTTTAGTCATCTAATTTTTACACAATTTGCAAAGCTAATAAATTAGATTTGGATAATTAAAATTGTTTTACTATATTTGACCCTGAATTCATATAATTAATTAACAACATACTCGCCTATAGTCACACATTTACTTTAAAATTCTTATTAACTAAAATAAAGTATATGTTGTTAGACAATTTATCAGATAAATTATTAGTACAAAATTTTTTAAATGGTGATAATAAATCATTTGAGATTTTATTAAGTAGGCATAAAAGTAGGGTATTTGCTTTTATTATGTCAAAAGTTAAAAATCGTGATATTACGGAAGATATTTTTCAGGATACCTTCATTAAAGTAATTAATTCTTTACAAAAAGGTAAGTATAACGAGGAAGGCAAATTTTTACCTTGGATGATGCGTATATCTCATAATTTAGTTATTGATCATTTTAGGAAGGAGTCAAAAATGAGAAAAATTAGACCTAATTCAGAATTTGATATTTTTGATGTGATAGATGATGGTAATAGAAATCAAGAAGAAATAATGATACAAAGTCAGGTGCATTCCGATTTGAAAATATTAATTGAACAGTTACCTGATGATCAAAAAGAAGTGTTAAAGATGAGATATTTTGAAGATTTATCATTTAAGGAAATTTCAGATTTAACTGATTCAAGTATCAATACAGCTTTAGGTAGAATGCGTTATGCCTTAATAAACCTTAGGAAGTTAGCTGCTAAGCAGCATATTGACTTACAATTGAAGTAAACGTTTAGTCTACATAATATAAAACAGTATATTGCGTTAGGATGTATAATGAAACTTAAAAAAATCCTATATGAGAAAAAACTCTACTTTAAAAATGTTGAATCATTTGTTAAAAGAACAATACACTTTATTTGACAAATCAGTACACAGCATCCTTTCTGAAAGCCAGATTGGGCCTAAAAAAGAAACTATTGATATTATTCTTGCGTATGCAAGTTCAGTGAAAGCAATTAGAACAAAGTTGAAAGATAAAATTCTAATTTCGTTAAACTAAGTGGTTTTGTTTAGTAAAAGAGGTTATTAGGCCTCTTTTATTTTTACTTTTGATTTGTGAATAAACAAGAAAGAACTGACCGATTTATAGCTCATTTTTCTGAGCATATGCCTATAGCAAAAACTGAACTTAACTATTCGAATGCTTTTGAGCTTACAGTTGCTGTATTGCTTTCGGCTCAATGCACGGACAAACGAATTAACATAATTACAAAGGATTTATTTAGAGAGATGCCTACAGCAAAAGTTATGTCTGAATCCTCAATAGATGTAATTTTTGATTTAATTAAATCCTGTACTTACCCAAGGAATAAAGCAAAGTATTTGTCTGGTATGGCAATAATGTTAGTGCAAGATTTTAATAGTGAAATTCCTTCTAACCTTAAAGATTTACAAAAATTACCGGGTGTTGGAAGGAAGACAGCTAATGTAGTAGGTTCAGTTTATTTTGATATTCCAGCTATGCCAGTAGATACTCATGTGTTTAGAGTTGCCGATAGAATTGGTATTACCACTAATGCTAAAAATCCTTTGCAAGCTGAATTACAGTTATTAAAATTTTTCCCACAAGAGAAATTAAATATTGCTCACCATTGGATGATATTACATGGAAGGTACATTTGTAAGGCAAGAAGGCCAGAGTGTGAAAGGTGTGGTATTACATCTATCTGCAAGTATTACTCAAAAAATTAATTTTGTTAATAAAACTGTCTAATTTTTTTAGATGTTTGTTAGATAATTTCTCTAATTTGTATAAAATTTATAACTATGAGTAAAAAAGACCAAAGTGCAAAATTAAAAGCATTAGAACTTACTTTAGGTAAGTTAGAAAAATCCTACGGAAAAGGTGTGGTAATGAAGTTAGGTGATAGGGTAGTCGAAGATATTGAGGCTATACCGACAGGTTCAATTGGGTTGGATTTAGCTCTTGGTATAGGTGGGTATCCAAGAGGACGAGTAATTGAGATTTATGGTCCTGAATCTTCAGGAAAAACAACTTTAACTATCCACGCAATTGCAGAGGTGCAAAAGCAAGGTGGTATCGCTGCTTTTATTGATGCTGAACATGCTTTTGATGCTGCATATGCAAAAAATTTGGGTGTTGATGTTGATAATCTGTATATTTCACAGCCTGATAATGGTGAGCAAGCTTTAGAGATTGCAGATCATTTAATTAGTTCTGGGGCAGTGGATTTAGTAGTAATTGATTCAGTTGCGGCACTTACACCAAAATCAGAAATTGAAGGAGAAATGGGTGATTCCAAAATGGGACTTCATGCTCGTTTGATGTCTCAAGCACTTAGAAAGCTTACTGCTACAATTAGCAAAACGCAATGTACAGTTATCTTTATTAACCAGATAAGAATGAAGATTGGTGTTATGTTTGGAAACCCTGAAACAACTACTGGTGGTAATGCTCTCAAGTTTTATTCTTCTATTCGTTTAGATATAAGAAGAATTGGTGCTATTAAGAATGGAGAAGATATTATTGGTAACAGAACTAGAGTAAAAGTGGTAAAGAATAAAGTCGCTCCACCTTTTAGAAAAGTTGAATTTGATATTATGTTTGGTGAAGGAATTTCTCGTTCTGGGGAGGTTTTGGATAAAGCGGTAGATTTAGATGTTGTTAACAAATCAGGTTCCTGGTTTAGTTATGGTGACACAAAACTTGGTCAAGGGCGTGATGCTGTAAAGCAAATGATTGCTGACAACCCTGAGCTTGCTCAGGAAATTGAAAAAAAAATTAAAGAAGCTTTAACTCAAGAATAAATACTGATGATGCGTAAAATTGCATTTTTTTCGGTTCTTTTACTTTGCGCTTGCGTTGGTAAGGAAAATAACACTAAAAAATCAGAAATTATTTTACTTTCTGAAGCAATTCAAAAAGATCCTACTAACACTATTCTATTATTAGATAGAGCTAACTACAATAAGGAACTTAATAATCTAGAATCCGCTCTTTTTGATTTAACTCAATGTGTGAAGCTTGATTCTCTAAATCCTGATTTTCATTATTTAGTTGCAGAAATTTATTTTGAGCTTTCAAAAAGGAAAAATGCAAATGCTAAGTACCCTTCATTAGTCAAAAACCATTTAACTAAAGCAATAGTATTAGATGATAAGGATCATAAGTCTCAAGCTTTACTAGGTGAGTTGATGTTAGCTTATGCGAAATACAAAGAAGCTATAAACTGTTTTAATTACTCATTAAAAATTGAATATAATCAAGCAAAAACCCATATGTTAATGGGATATGCTTTTAAGCAGTTAGGGCAAGATGATAATGCTATTAATTGTTTTAGAAATTCTGTAAATGTCAATCCTGAGTTTAAGGAAGGACTTGTTCAGTTAGGGCAAATGTATCATGTTAAGGGAGATACTAGCGCAGTAGTGTATTACAATAATGCTTTGCAATTAGATTCTACTGATGAGATGACTCTTTATAATAAAGCTTTGTTTTATCAAAGCACTATGAATTGGAATGCTGCTTTGGAGGCCTATTCTGAATTGCATAAAGTTAATTTTACTCACAGTAGCGGACATTATAATATTGGATTTATCCACATGGAATTAGGATTATATGATGTGGCTTCTAATAATTTTTCAGATGCTATTTATTCTAATTCTGAATTTTTTGAGGCTTATTATTCCAGAGGGAATTGTTTTGAAACTTTAGGAAATATAAAACAAGCGGAAATAGATTATAAACGAGCAATAGAGATTAACCCTAAATATACTTTTGCTGTAGAAGCTTTAGAACAATTGCAATTACAAAACAAAAAATATAAAAAATTATGAGTGTACAAGAACAAATTACAAGCGATATAAAGGATGCTATGAAAGCTAGAAATGTAGATAAACTAGCTGCACTTAGAGCGGTAAAGTCTGCTATTATGTTAGAAGCAACTAAAGATGGTAGCTCATTAGTTTCTGATGAAGTTTCTTTAAAGATAATTACTAAGTTAGTAAAGCAAAGGAAAGACTCTGCTACAATTTTTGAAGAGCAAAATAGACCTGACTTGGTAGTTGATGAAGTAAATCAACTAGCTTACCTTGAACCTTACTTGCCATCTCAGATGGAAGATGAGCAGGTAAGGCAGATTGTTAAAGAAGTTATTGAAAGTGTTGGGGCATCATCACCTGCTGATATTGGTAAATGTATGGGGCCTTTAATGGGAAGATTGAATGGAAAGGCAGCTGGTTCACTAATTTCTAGAATAGTTAAAGAGGAACTTTCCTAATTTGGTTTTGAGTTAAAGTTTGGTAAAAAATAGAGGTAATTAAAAAGGCGAACAAATGTTCGCCTTTTCTTTTCTAGCACCACTAAAAAATTTATTTTATTTTATCCAAAATTACTTTGAAAGCCTCTGGGTGATTCATTGCTAAATCAGCTAAAACTTTTCTATTTAGCTCTATTCCGTTAGCATGAATTTTACCCATAAACTGTGAATAAGACATTCCGTGTAATCTTGTTCCTGCATTAATTCTTGCAATCCATAATGCACGGAAAGTTCTTTTCTTGTTTTTTCTATCACGGTATGCATATTGCATTCCTTTCTCTACAGCATTCTTTGCTACTGTATGTACATTTTTTCTTCTCCCAAAGTATCCTTTGGCAGCTTTTAAAATTTTGTCTCTTCTAGCTTTTGCAGCTACTGAATTTACCGATCTTGGCATAGTTTAATTTTTTTTGGTGTATAGTGGCTTTTAATTTTGTGCCCTTACTTGAACTATATACCTGGTTAATAACCTAATTTGTTTTGTTAGATACCTAACTGAAGCTTAACACTTTTTGTGTCAGATTTCGATACAAATCCTGTTTTAGTTAAGTTGTGCTTTTGTTTAGTCTCTTTCTTAGTTAAGATGTGTGACTTGAAAGCATGCTTTCTTTTTAGTTTACCAGAGCCAGTAAGTTTGAATCTTTTCTTGGCTCCAGCCTTTGTTTTCATTTTTGGCATTGTTTCTCTTTATTTTATTTCTTCTTTTTTGGTGCTATTATCATTATCATTTTCTTTCCGTCAAGCTTTGGCATGGTTTCAACTACACCTATATCTTCTAGCGCTTGTGCTAGTCTTAAAAGTAAGATTTGTCCTTTGTCTTTAAAGATGATTGATCTACCTCTAAAGAATACAAATGCTTTTACTTTTGATCCATCTTCTAAAAAACTTTTTGCATGTTTTAATTTAAAATCAAAATCATGTTCTCCAGTATTTGGGCCAAATCTTAATTCTTTAATAACAACCTTTTGTGCTTTACTTTTGATTGCTTTTTGCTTCTTCTTCTGGTCGTAAATAAACTTTTTGTAATCAATTATTTTACAAACTGGTGGTTCAGCTTTCGGAGATATCTCTACTAAATCTAAGTTAAGGTTTCTGGCAATTTTAAGTGCCTCATCAAGCGAAACAATATTTGGTTCGCCTCCTTCGCCTACCATTCTTACGAATGCGGCTGTTATTTCTCTGTTAGTTCGGTGTAGTTTTTTCTCTATTACTCTACCTCTGAATGGTCTCTTTTTTGCGATTGCGTTACCGTTTTAGTTATTAAAAGTTATTAAATTATCTATTTCTTCTGTTATTCTTGTTACTAATCCATCAACCGAAATACTTCCTAAATCCTCACCTCCATGTTTACGAACCGAGACACTTCCATCATTTTCCTCT
The DNA here is from genome assembly GCA_905181635.1 of uncultured Flavobacteriales bacterium. Taxonomy (GTDB): domain Bacteria; phylum Bacteroidota; class Bacteroidia; order Flavobacteriales; family BACL11; genus UWMA-0277. The sequence continues at coordinate 145,349 of CAJIYM010000003.1, read as the reverse complement.
CTTTCGCCAACTATAATGATGTAAGGAACTTTTGAAACTTCTGCATCTCTAATCTTTCTGCCGGTAGTTTCAGCCCTATGGTCAATTGGGCCGCAAATATCGTAATTTTTTAATACTTGAGATACTTTTTCAGCATAATCATGATATTTCTCACTGATAGGTAATATGATGTACTGGTCAGGGGCTAACCAAAGGGGGAAATTACCTCCACAATGCTCGATTAATACAGCAACAAATCGTTCCATAGAACCGAATGGAGCCCTGTGAATCATTACTGGTCTGTGTTTTTGGTTGTCTGCACCTGTGTATTCTAGTTCAAAACGCTCTGGTAAATTGTAGTCTACCTGAATAGTTCCTAATTGCCACTCTCTACCTAAAGCATCTTTGACCATAAAGTCTAACTTAGGACCATAAAATGCGGCTTCTCCATATTCTATAACTGTTTCTAATCCCTTTTCAGCAGCTGCTTCAATAATTGCTGATTCTGCTTTTTCCCAGTTTTCATCCGAACCAATATATTTTGTTTTATTTTCTGTGTCGCGCAAAGAGATTTGTGCTTTGTATTCCTCAAATCCTAAAGCTTTGAAAACATATAATACCAAGTCAATTACCGACATGAATTCTTGTTTTACTTGATCAGGACGAACAAATAAATGAGCGTCATCTTGAGTAAACCCTCTAACTCTAGTTAATCCATGTAATTCTCCAGATTGCTCATAACGATAAACAGTACCAAATTCTGCAAAACGAACAGGTAAATCGCGATAAGAATATTGTTTTGCTTTATAAATCTCACAATGGTGAGGGCAGTTCATAGGTTTTAAGAAAAATTCCTCTCCTTCATTAGGAGTTTTGATAGGTTGGAAAGAATCCTCTCCATATTTTTCGTAATGTCCTGAACATACATATAAATCTTTGTGTCCTATATGTGGTGTTATAACAGGTAAATAGCCTGCTTTTGTTTGAGCTTTTTTCAGGAAATTTTCTAATTTTTCACGCAGTTGTGCTCCTTTTGGTAACCATAAAGGTAAACCTTGCCCTACTTTTTGGGAAAAAGTAAATAATTCCATTTCCTTCCCTAGTTTTCGGTGGTCACGCTTTTTTGCTTCCTCCAATAATTCTAGGTGTGCGGTAAGTTCTTTTTGCTTTGGGAAGGACACTCCATAAATACGGGTAAGTTGTTTACGATTTTCATCTCCTCTCCAGTATGCTCCTGCAATAGTTAATAGTTTAATTGCTTTTATTTTTCCGGTAGACGGGATATGCGGTCCTCTACATAAATCAGTGAAATTACCTTGAGTATAAAAAGTAATTGTTCCATCATCTAATCCATCTAATAATTCTAATTTGTACTCATCTCCTTTTTCAGTGAAATAAGCAATAGCTTCTTCTTTTGACACCTCCTCTCTATCAAATGACATTTTCTGAGAAGCTAACTCCTTCATTTTCTGCTCAATTTTTGGTAATTCATCAGAGGAAAGAACGCGATCACCTAAATCAATATCATAGTAAAATCCGCTATCAATTGCAGGGCCAATTCCTAACTTAACTCCAGGGTAAAGAGCTTCTAATGCTTCTGCCATAATGTGAGCAGAAGAATGCCAAAAACTTATCTTACCTTGTTTATCATTCCAAGTATGCAGGTTAAGGGTAGAGTCGTTAGTGATAGATCGGTTTGCATCCCAAACTTCTCCGTTTACACTAGCCGATAGCACATTTCGTGCAAGCCCTTCAGAAATTCCCATAGCAATATCCATTGCGGAAGTTCCACTTTCTACTTGTTTGATACTTCCATCAGGAAGAGTAATATTAATCATTCGTTCTTGTTTTAAAGCCTGCAAATATAAGAAGTACTTTTAATATGATTTGATAATAAATTATAAGTTTTCACACTTAGTTCTGAATGTCATTTTTTTTATGACTGTATAATCCCAGGATTATACGCTTCTTTTATAGGAGCATTATTAGCCGCTTCAATTCCCATAGAAATTACTTTACGAGTTTCCAAAGGATCAATTATAGCATCAATCCAAAGTCGAGAAGCTCCATAGTAAGGGGAGGTTTGTGCATCATATTTGTCGGTGATGGTTTTTAAAAGTTTCTTTTCTGCTTTTTCATCCATTTCTTCTCCTTTTGCTTTTAAGGAAGATTTTTCAATTTGTAATAAAACCTTAGCAGCTTGTGCACCACCCATAACAGCCATTTGAGCCGTTGGCCAACTTACAATTAACCTAGGGTCGTAAGCCTTACCGCACATGGCATAGTTTCCTGCACCATAGGAATTACCAATAATAATAGTGAATTTTGGTACTACAGAATTTGCCATAGCATTTACCATTTTGGCTCCATCCTTAATGATACCACCATGTTCGGAACGTGAGCCTACCATAAAGCCAGTAACATCCTGTAGAAATACCAATGGTATTTTCTTTTGGTTGCAATTGGCAATAAAACGAGCTGATTTATCTGCAGAATCCGAATAGATAACCCCACCGAATTGCATTTCCCCTTTTTTGGTTTTAATCATTTCTCTCTGATTGGCAACAATGCCCACTGCCCAGCCATCAACTCTTGCATATCCGCAAATAATGGTTTGTCCATATCCTTCTTTATATTCTTCAAAATCGGAGTCATCCACTAGGCGAGCAATGATGTCCTTCATGTTATAAGGTTTTGATCTTTCTCTTGGAAGTATTCCATAAATTTCTCTTTGATCTTCCTTAGGTTCAGCACTTTTTTTCCTATTGAAACCTGCCTTTTCGGTATCGCCAATTTTATCCATTATATTTCGGATTTTATCCAAAGCGTCTTTATCGTCCTTGGCTTTGTAATCCGTAACTCCAGAAATTTCGCAATGCGTTGTAGCACCTCCTAAAGTTTCGTTATCAATACTCTCGCCAATAGCGGCTTTTACAAGGTAACTTCCTGCTAAGAATATACTTCCTGTTTTGTCTACAATAAGGGCTTCATCACTCATTATTGGCAGGTAAGCTCCTCCGGCAACACAAGCACCCATAACGGCAGAAATTTGAGTAATTCCCATTGAACTCATACGAGCATTATTGCGAAACATTCTTCCAAAGTGTTCTTTGTCAGGAAAAATTTCATCTTGCATAGGTAAGAACACTCCAGCACTATCAACCAAGTAGATAATTGGCAGCCTGTTTTCCATTGCAATTTCTTGTAACCGCAAATTCTTTTTGGCAGTAATAGGGAACCAAGCTCCTGCTTTTACGGTAGCATCATTGGCAACAACAATACATTGCCTATCTTTTACATAAGTTATTCCTGCAACCACTCCACCTGAAGGGCAACCTCCATATTTCGCATACATTCCTTCCCCAACAAAAGCACCAATTTCTAAAAAGTTAGCGTCAGTATCTTTTAGGTAATCAATTCGCTCACGAGCTGTAAGTTTTCCTTTGGCATGTTGCTTGTCAATTTTTTGTTTTCCTCCACCTAAAGAAACAATAGCATGTTTTCTTTTCATCTCCGAGATGAGTAACCTCATCTTATCATCATTCTTGTTGAAATCTAAGTTTGCCATTTTATAAAATTTTGTCAAAAATAGAAAATTGATATTAGATATGAGTAGTTAGGCAATAGACTTATTTATGGGTACAATATTATAGCTCAATACTAAGGTCTATATTGTGCAGATAATCTATGCTTTCAGGGCCCAAATTAAAGAGCAGATCCAAAATAGAAAGGTTAGGAATAAAACCTTGCTTTTCCATAAATACTTGATCGTATTTTTCTTGGTTTTTGAGTTTCCAAGTATAATTTCTTAAATCAAAAAAATCACCTTTATGCAAGTATTCAGTTGTATTTTTTATTATATTTTCCTGCTGTAGCATGCTAAGTATTGCATTTTGTAACTTGCTATTGAAGTTTACAAGATATTCTTCTTTTTCTTCAAAAAAAGGTTTTAACTCATCCTTGTAATATTCAAAAAAAGGGGAGGAGTTGTAAGCGGATTCTATCGCATTCCAGTGTTGCTTTTGCCAGTTGTTTCTGTATGAAATTTTAAGGTTTTCAATAATTGTTTTGCTACTTCCTTTTCTTTGTTTAGGAATGCTAAGGCGTAATTTCCCATTAGCACCATAAATATCACATCTGTTACGGATGCTTTGTTTTATAAAATGTTCGTGAAGTTCAATCCTGCAATTTGGGTCTTGCAATAAAATTGCGTAATAGGAAATAGGGGCTAAGTAAGCAGTTGGTAAAAGCGGATTATTTAACACTACTAAACAATCGGTTCCATCTGATTTTTTTAAGTCCTTTAGCATTTTTATCCCAGCTCATCCATACAAAAAGAGCCTTTCCTACTATATGATTTTCAGGAACAAATCCCCAAAAACGACTATCAGCCGAGTTGTGTCTGTTATCTCCCATCATCCAAAAATAATCCATAGCGAAAGTATAAGTAGTAGCTACTTTATCATTAATATAAATTTCACCCGCTACAACTTCTAATTTATTGTTTTCGTAACGCTCAATGATATCCTTATAAATGGATAAGTTTTCAGTTGTAATACTTACTGTTTCTCCTGCTGCGGGAACAGTGATAGGACCAAAATTATCGACATTCCATTTGAAGTTTTTGTCATGTGGGAAAATATAATCAGCATAAATACCACCTTTTTCATATTGCCTTTTTACAGAAGTAACATTCGTAAAATTTTGTATGGCATCACGGCTTTCATTTGTTAATGTAAGGTTGTATTCGTTTTTATTACGACCATAACCTCCTTCAGTAATATCATATTTTTCATATAATATATTAGGATTTAAGCCGGTCCCTTTTGTGCTAACGTTATAGTGCCATTGCTTTTTCATTCCCTCTGGCTCTTCTTGAGGCGCATCATTTACCATCAGCTGAGCATCAATGAGTTCAATTTTATCTCCAGGAACTCCTACGCATCTTTTTACATAGTTTTCTTTCTTGTCAACTGGTCTTCCTAAAGTTTCGGCAGGCCAATTGAATACTACACAATCATTTCTTTTAATTTCTGCCCAAACCTTTCATTCTATGGTAAGGTAATTTTACGGCTTCAGTATACGACTTTCCGTTACCTATTGGCATAGTGTGGTGTACCAAAGGAAAAGCAATAGGTGTCATAGGTACTCTAGGGCCATAAGCAACTTTACTTACAAATAAAAAGTCACCAATTAGCATGGATTTTTCCATGGATGAAGTAGGAATAGTATAAGCCTCAATAAGGAAGGTTCTAAGGATTGTAGCAGCAATCACTGCAAAACCAATGGCATCTATCCAACTTCTTACTTCCGATTTTTTCTTTTTAGGTTTCTTTTCTCTTTTCTTCCAGAACTTATAGTTTAAGGTTTCCCAAAACAAAATATCACCCACAATTAAAGGAATAAAATATAACCATTCTCCTTCCAATACATAAACAAATAGAGACCATGCTATGGTAAATATTATAAAGGCTACTATTGTAAAGAATTTTCCTAATATTTCTTTTAATTTTTTCATATTCTATCTAACGATTTTTATTTTTTTTATTGTGCTAAAACATCTTGCATACTAAAAACTCCTTGCTTACCAATTATCCACTTGCCTGCAATAAGGGCTCCTATTGCAAAGCCATCACGGTTTTTGGCGGTATGTTTTATTTCTATTTCATCCATTGTACTGCTGTATTTTATGATGTGTGTTCCTGAAACATCTCCAATTCTTTCGGCAGTTATTGGTGTATTGTTTGCTAAAATATTATCCATTTGTTCTCCTAAGGTTTTAGCAGTTCCACTAGGGGAATCTAATTTTTTAGTATGATGAATTTCATGTAAACTACTTTCATATTTTTGATTTTTCATCAGCTTGGCTAATGTCTTATTGATTTCAAAAAAGATATTCATTCCTAAGCTAAAATTGGAAGCGTATAAAAAAGCACCTTGTTTTTGAGGCATAAATTTTCAATTTCTTTTAGGTTTTTAAGCCAACCAGTTGTTCCTGAAACAACAGGAATACCACTGTTTATAGCATGGCTAATATTTTCAAATGCTGTGGTTGGGGTGCTAAAATCAATGGCTACATCAGCAGTGCTTAAGTTTAAGCTAGTGGCTGGTTTTTCTGATGATGAATTGCAGACAATGGTATAACCTCTTTCAATGGCTAATTCGCTAATTCGCTTGCCCATTCTTCCATTTCCTAGTATTGCAATCTTCATGGGGCAAATTTATAATTTAATTGATAAGGACAAACCATTTGCATTTTCTTTTGCCATATAGATGGGTTGAAAGTGCAATGAGATATCCTCAGTCACATCATACTCAAATAAATGGGCACTCACTGAAGCATCAACAATATTTAATATATAAGTTAGGGTAAACAGCAAAGCCGAAACTTCACGGTTTCTTCTGTAAAACTCTGTTAAAGTAATTAGGTCGGTATTGCTGTAATCCAAATTATCAGTAGTATTGCCATCAATTCTATTCAGGTAAGTGCTTTTGTACAAGTCATATAAATCATGATTTTCCTTAAAATAATAAGCGGAGGTGATAAGCCCAGCATAGATGATGGGTACTTTCCAATATTTTTTAGTGTACACTTGCCCAGCACCAGGAATAATTGCGGAATACATTCCTGCTCGTTTAGGAATTTTAACCAAGGATTCTTGGGCTTCACAAATTCCTGAAAATGTTAAAAATAGGGCAATAAGTATGTGTTTTTTTAGCTGCAATTTATTTATTAATAAATTCAAAAATTTTGGCTAAATCTTCATCATTGTTAAAAGGAATAATCAGTTTTCCTTTTCCTTTTTTATTTCTTTTCAATTCTACTTCCTTTTCCAAGTTGCGTGACAAGTCATGCATCATTTTTTGATGCTGAAAAGGCAGGGGTTGAGGTGTGTTTGTCACTTTGTTTTTGGAAGTGCGTTTATAATCATTATCTACAAAATCCTTTACTAGTTGCTCCACTTCACGAACAGAATAACCATTTGCCACTATGTCATGAAATATATTAAGCTGACTCACTTTGTTTTTTACAGTAATTAAGGCTCTGGCATGTCCGGTGCTAATTTTGCCATCACTCAATCCTTTTTGTATTTCTGAAGGGAGTTTCAAAAGGCGTAAAAAGTTGGTTACGGTTGATCTGTTTTTACCTACTCTTTCGCTACACTGTTCTTGGGTAAGTTTTACTTCTTCAATAAGCCTTTGATAGCTTAGTGCAATTTCAATAGGGTTAAGGTTTTCTCTTTGAATGTTTTCGACCAAAGCCATTTCTAGCATTTCTTGGTCGTTAGCAATACGCACGAAAGCAGGTATTTTATCTAATCCTGCTATTTTTGAAGCTCTGAATCTTCTTTCTCCCGATATAAGTTGGTACTTATTGTCCTTTAGTTTACGAACCGTTATGGGTTGTATAATACCTAACTGCTCAATGGATGAAGCAAGTTCATGTAGTTTTTCTTGCTTAAATTCTGTTCTGGGCTGAAAAGGATTTGTTTCTATTTCAATGAGTAAAATTTCATGTGTTTTGCCTACTAGAAGGTTGTTTTCTTGTTTTGCTTGAGCTGTTGTTCCAATGCTAGTATTTCCTAAAATGGCTGATAAACCTCTTCCTAATGATCCTCTTTTTTTTGTCATCTTATTCTGTTTCTACACTAACTGTTTCTAATTTTTTTAATAATTCGTTTGCTAGGTTTAAGTAGTTGATGGCTCCTTTACTTGAAGCGTCATGTATAACTATGGTTTCTCCGTAAGATGGAGATTCGCCAAGGCGAACATTCCTGTGAATTATAGTTTTGAATACCATTTCTTGAAAGTGTGTTTTTACTTCCTCTACCACTTGGTTGGATAGGCGCAAACGCGTATCGTACATGGTAAGCAGTAAGCCATCAATTATTAAATCAATGTTAAGTCTTTGTTGTACAATTTTAATAGTATTGAGTAATTTCCCCAAACCTTCTAAAGCAAAATATTCGCATTGTATCGGTATAATTACCGAATCGGATGCTGCCAGTGCATTAAGGGTAAGTAATCCTAATGATGGTGCGCAATCAATAATGATAAAATCGTACTCATCACGGATAGGAACCAATACCTTTTTCAATCGATATTCTCTTTCTTCTAGGTCTACTAAGTCCAGTTCGGCACCTACTAAGTCAATATTAGCAGGTAGTAAATCCAGGTTAGGGCTTTTAGTTTCTACTATACATTCTTTGGCGTAGCTTTCCCTGTTAAACATTCGTATATTCCTTTTTCTATTTCTTTAGGGTTGTGTCCTACTCCCGAGCTAGCATTAGCTTGAGGGTCAGCATCAATTAAGAGTACTTTTTTTTCTAGCACTCCTAAACATCCTGCTAAATTCATGGCAGTAGTTGTTTTTCCAACTCCGCCTTTCTGATTTGCAATTGCAATTATTCTTCCCATTTGTAGTCTTGTTTTTACAGGTATAAAAGTAGGATACTAGTGTTTAATAATCCATCTTGTTTTTAGGTCTAATTATCAACAAAATAGGCGAGTTGTTAAGAAAAACAGTAGATATTAAAAAACCCCAACAAAATAAATTGTTAGGGCTTCATTTGTTTTAGGTTTTAGGATTAATCCTTTCCTAAATCATCAAAATTTACTTCCGTAAAATCTGATGATTTTTCTTCTTTTATTTCAGGCTTAAATTTAGCTTCTTTTTTGCTCTCTACTATATTTTCAGTAATTTCATTCTTTTTGCATTCGTGTGTTTGTTATTACTTCCTCTCCTTTTTCTTTAATTATATATTCGCTTACTTCATTTAAAGCTTCTTTGAACTTTGCGAAATCTTCCTTGTACAGATAGATTTTATGTTTCTTGTAAAAAGGGGTTCCGTCCTCATTAAAATCACGCTTACTCTCAGTAACGGTCATGTAATAGTCCTCTGCTCTTGTCGATCTTACATCAAAAAAATAAGTTCTTCTTCCTGCACGAACCGATTTTGAAAAAATTTCTTCTATATCTCTGTTTTCAGCCATCTGTAATTTTTTTAAAAGCCAAATATATTAAAATATATTAAATAGTAATTACGATTCTTTATTTGTCTGTATTTGATGCATCTCGAAATAAAATCCTTTTTGGCTAAGTAATTCACTGTGCGAACCGGATTCTGTTATCTCTCCATTGTCAAGTACTATAATTTTATCAGCATCTTTCAGGGTTGATATTCTGTGCGAAATAATAATACTGCTTTTTGCCTTACTTTCTAATTTCAATTGTTTTAAAATTCTTTGTTCCTTCGTTGCATCAATTGCGGATAGGCAATCATCAAAAATATATAGAGTAGGGTTTTTGTAAAAAGTTCTGGCAATGGCAAGCCTTTGTCTTTGTCCGCCAGATAGCTGTACACCTCTTTCGCCTATTATAGTGTCCAAACCATCTTTAAAATTATTTATTTCATCTAGAATATCTGCTTTTTTAGCGGCTTCAATTATCTTTTGGTCGTCAATAGTGTTGCTTGAAAACGCAATATTTTCTCTTATTGTTCCAGAGAATAAATAACCGTCCTGCGGAATATATCCTATGGCAGTTCTTAAACTATCTAGGTTTAAGTTTTTAATATTAGTAACCCCAAAGCTAATACTTCCAGTTGAGGTGTCGTACAAGCGGCAAACTAGGTTGGCAATAGTTGATTTCCCGCTTCCTGTTTTACCGAAAACACCAAGGTGTTTGCCCTTCTTCTAGTGTAAAGCTTAGGTTTTTCAGGGCCTGAATATTAGTGTCAGTATAGACTTAAATTAACATTCACTGAACACAATATCGCCCTTCAATGGGCGTGTGTTCTGTTGTTTTGTTCTCAATGTCTGAAGTAAGCAGCAGAAAAGTCGTTTATTCTTTCTTGTGAAGCTGCTGCTCTTTGCACTAATGATGTAATCCAGCCAATTGAAGCGACAGGCCAAGCCAACATGTTTACATAAATAATAAACTCAGCAATATTTCCTGTGCTGATATTCCCTTTAAAGCTTTCTAGCCCTCCAATATAAACCGTTAGTACGCTACTTACTCCTATCATTGAAATTATCAAAGGAAAAAATAATGCTTCAATTTTTACAAGTTCTAATTGTCGCTTGGTGTAGCTTTTGCAACTAGTCATAAATATCTCTAATGCATTACTTTCATTACTAAAAGATTTAATGATTTTTATTCCTGAAAAAGTTTCTTGTGCAATGGTTGTGATGTCTGAGAGCTGTGCTTGTACTTTCTCACTTCTTTTATTCATTGTGCTACTCACAAAATAAACTGAAATAGCTAGTATTGGTAAAGGAAGAATTACATAAAATGTCAAAGTAGTACTTATGCTTAGCATTTTGCTAATAACTAGTAAAAACAAAATAGATATGTTGATGGCGTACATAAGAGCAGGCCCTAAATACATACGCACTCTACTTACATCTTCCGATATTCTATTCATCAGATCACCAGTTTTATTTTTTTTATAAAAAGAGATGCTTAAAGCTTGATATTGTTGATAGATTTCATTTTTTAAATCATACTCTATTTTTCTTGATATCACAATAATTGTTTGCCTCATGCAATACATGAAAATTCCTTTGAGTATGGCAAATAAAACAATTAAGCTACCATATTTAATAAGTATGTCACTAGTGCTAGATGTGTTTTCATTGTTCATGCTGAGAATTACAGCATCAAAGGCTTTTCTTACAAATTCAGCAGGGTACAATGCAAACAAGTTGGCTATGATAATAAAAACTGTACCTATTGCCAATAACGTTCGGTATTTCCAAAAGAATTTATTGAGGTAAAATAAGTGTTTCATTAATTGTTGAGTTACTTTATTTAAAAAGCCAAAAATAATAAGTAAATTCGCGTCCGATTTAAAAATTAGGAGAAATTAATTTTTAAAGTAGATTTATCTGATTAAATAATTTAATTTAACTCAAGAGAAAGAAATGGTATTATCAGAAAAAAAAGTTAAAAATGAGGGATTGGTGATGACTGAAATGAGTTTAATGGGTCATGAACAGGTTATTTTCTGCAATGATAAGGCAACAGGGTTAAAAGCAATTATTGCTATTCACGATACAACATTAGGACCAGCTCTTGGGGGAACACGTATGTGGGATTATGCTTGTGAAGAGGATGCTATTAAAGACGTATTGCGTTTATCAAGAGGGATGTCGTTTAAAGCTGCTATTTCTGGTTTGGAATTAGGAGGTGGTAAAGCAGTAATTATTGGAGATTCAAAAACTGAAAAAACAGAAGCATTGATGCGTAAATTTGGTCAGTATGTCGACAGCTTAGGAGGTAAATATATTACTGCTGAGGATGTTGGTATGAATACTAAAGATATGAAATATGTGCGTATGGAAACCAAGCATGTAACTGGAATTCCTGAAAGCATGGGTGGAAGTGGTGACCCTTCACCTGTTACTGCTTTTGGTGTATTTATGGGTCTGAAGGCATCTGCAAAGTATAAATGGGGAAGTGATAATTTAGATGGTAAAATAGTGCTTGTACAAGGTGTTGGTCATGTAGGCGAAAACCTAGTAAAACATTTAACGGATGATGGCGCAAAAGTAATTATTAATGATATTAATGAAACAAGATTGGCTGAGGTTGCCCAACAGTATGGATCAGAAATTGTAATGGGAGATGCTATTTATGATTTGGATATTGATATTTATGCTCCATGTGCTTTAGGTGCAACAGTGAATCCCGATTCTATAAGTAGATTAAAATGTGAAATAATAGCGGGTGCAGCTAATAATCAGTTAGCTGATGAAGTAAGAGATGGGCAATTGTGTGCAAATAAAGGAATTGTTTATGCTCCTGATTTTTTAATTAATGCTGGGGGGTTAATTAATGTTTATTCTGAAATTAATGGATATGATAGAGAACATGCTATCAACCAAACAAGAGCCATTTACGATACAACTTTAGAGATCTTAAAGAAGGCAGAATTAGAGAGTATAACAACTCATACTGCTGCTTTAGAGATAGCTGAACAAAGAATTAATAATAAAAAACGCGTAATTTAAGATGCTAAGTAGAAGACATATCAGGTTAAAAGTTATGCAATCGTTGTATTCTTATTTTACAATAAAGGAAGATAACATGCCAGTTGCTGAGCGTGCAATGCTTAAACATATTGATGAAGTTGTAGAGCTTAAATTAGTCATTATTTCTTTATTAATTGAATTGGTAAAGCATGCTGATAATTTTTATGAAGAAGGTAAGAAAAAACACTTACCATCTGCTAACGATTTGAATCCTAATAGAAGATTTGTTGAGAATGATATTATTGCACTAATCCGCGAGGATAATTCTTTGATGCATAAGGTAAGTAGGGTTTCAGGTATTTGGTTGAAGAATGATCATGATGTTGTAAGAAAGTTATTCTCGGAACTATTTAAGTCTGACTTATATACTAAATATATTTCTTCTGAAGAAAAAGGAATTGATGTTGATCAAAGATTTATTGTCAATGCTTTAAATGAAATTATACTTAACAATGAGTTAGTACATCATATTTTAGAAGAAAGAAGTATTTACTGGACTGATGACCTACCATTCGTTGCCGCTATTGTTATGGGACAGATTAAGTTAAATAAAATTGTTAATCCTGTTTCAGTATTTAAAGATGATTCAGATGAAAAATTTGCATTAAAATTATTTCGTAATACAATAAATAATAATAAAGAATATGAGAGTATAATTGTAAAATTTTCAAAAAATTGGGAATTAGATCGTATCGCAATTATGGATCAATTATTCTTAAAAATGGCTTTTGCTGAAATTTTTTCAATGGAAGATTTACCGCTAAAAGTTTCTATGAATGAATATATTGAAATTTCAAAATATTATGGTGCAGCAAAAAGCAAACTATTTGTGAATGGCTTGCTAGATAATGTTGTAAAAACCTATACTAGAGAAGGTAAAATTAAAAAAATTGGTAGAGGTTTAGTTTAAAAAACCTTACTTTTGAATCAAATAAATAAAATGAAGCAACTTATCTCATTATTATTATCCTTAACTTTAATTTCTTGTGTTTCTTCATCAGATGAGAAAACAATAACTACCGACTTAGTGAATAGTCCTCTTACAGCAAATAGAATAGCTAAAAAAGTATTAACCCCTAATATTGAAATGCTAGAAACTAGATACGATTTTGGTGAAATGCTACAAGGTGAATCAGTTACACATGACTTTATTTTAAAAAATACTGGAGGTGCAGACCTAATCATTACAGCTGCAAAAGGAAGTTGTGGTTGTACAGTTCCTGAGTGGCCAAAAAATCCAATTGCAAATGGGGAAGAGGCTGTGATTAAAGTTACTTTTAATAGCGCAGGAAAATCAGGAAAACAAAATAAAACCGTTACTTTTGTGAGTAATGCAATACCAAACACTAAAGTGATAACTATAAATGGGAATGTAATTATTCCTCAAAAAAAATAAGTATGATATTATTACAATCAGCAGGAACGGGAACTTCATCATTAATTATGTTTGGTTTGATATTTGCCGTAATGTATTTTTTTATGATTCGTCCACAAATAAAAAAACAAAAGCAAGAGCGTGAGTACCGTTCAGCATTAAAAACTGGAGATTCAGTAGTTACCATAGGCGGTATTTATGGTAAAGTTACTGATGTTAAGGAGGATGCTGTTGTTATCGAAGTGCATGGGGGCACTAACTTAAAAGTAGCTAAAACTGCAGTTTCAATGACAGGTGAGTCAGGTATAGAAAAATAATAATGATCGAGAGCTTAAAAAACAGAATAAGTATTTTTTTTAAGTTAGCATCAAATAATAAAAAGTTAAGTACTTACTTTTTATTCCTCATTATTTCTTTCTCATTTTGGTTTTTAAGTATGTTGTCCAAGCAACATGAAACCACCTTAAAAATACCCCTTATTTATAGTAACTTTCCAGATGATAAATTAGTTTCCATTCCAGCTGCTGATTTTGTTGAGGTTAGAGTAAAAGCTCCTGGATTTTCTATTTTATTTTATAATCTATTTAGTTTTTCCAAACTAAGTTTGGATATTGATAAGGCAAACACCAAGCCTAATAAAGGAGGTAGTGAGGTGTTTTGGATAATGAACTCTAAGCGAAAACCTATCGTTGAAATTATTTCTAGTTCAATGGAATTAATTGACATAAGCCCAGAAAGGTTAGTTATATCCTTTAGAAATAAAGCCAGAAAGAAAGTTGCTATTAAACTTAATCAAACTATTAGTTTGCAGTCTGATATTTGGTTTGCAAATCCGATTATTTTAGTTCCTGATAGTGTTATTATTTATGGAGAAAAAAAACAATTAGATACTATAGATTTTATTGATACAAAAGAACTTTTATTGACAGACCTTAGTGAAAGCAATAACAGTAATTTATCACTAAGTATTCCTGAAGAGGTGCAATGTAAAATTAAAAATATTGAGGTTATAATTACGTTAGAGTCTTTTGTGGAGCAGCTTATTGAATACAATGTCCAAGTAGTAAATCTTAAAAAGGGTTATACTATTAAGTTATTTCCTCAGAAAGTACAAGTAACTCTTAGGGCTCCAAAAAATAAATATAGTATGCTGCAAACTGATTTTTTAACATTAAAAGTAGATGCTTCTCTTATTTCTGCCGAAAATTCATCATTAGATGTTGAGATAGAGAACTTACCTTCCTTTATTCAGTTGCAAAGAGTGTATCCTTCAAGGGTTGAGTTCTTAATGATTAAGAAGTAATTAATTATTTATCTCTATTTTACAGCTTATAGCGTAATGGTCGGAAAGCTTTTGCTTGTGTCTTAAATAATTATAGCTTTTAAATTTTTCATTATGCAAAATATAATCGATTCGTAAGGTAGGTATTTTTACAAAACTTTGTCCAATTCCTTTTCCTGACTCTTTAAAAGCATCTTTTAAGTTTTTACTAATAGTGTTGTAAGCGTAGGAAAGTGGAGTATCGTTAAAATCTCCACACACAATAATAGGATAGGGTGAAGTTTTCATATGTTCTTTAATTGCTTTGGCTTCTCCAGCTCTTTTTTTATAGCTACTCTTCATCCTTTCAACTATCCCTTGTATACCTTTTTTCAATGTTTCTTTTTTAGGATTTTGCAAAAATGAATAATCACTATTCTTAAACCAATTAGAAGCTAAATGAATATTGTAAACTCGTAATGTATCAATACCTATAATAAGGTCGGAATAAATGCAAGTATTGTTCATGCGCTCCCCTTTTATGCTTACAGTCGATTTGTTTATTTGTGGGAAATTACTGTAAATAGCCATGTGCCATTGATTTTTTTTGCTTTGTAAACCTATGTGTTTATGTGGGTGATTTAAAGTTGGAATTTCATCTGAGGTATAAAATTCTTGTATGCAAAGTATGTCTGCATTTTCAGTTTTAAAAAAAGAAACTATTTCAGATTTAATATCAGCTTTTTCTATCCATCCATAGCGATTAAAAAGACGAACATTATAGGTAAGTACTTTGATGCTGTCAGTATTTTCAGTTTTTTTAGGCTGAGTGCCGAAAAATAAACCTATGTATTGTATGCCAACTAACAATATTATAATATTTGCCCAAATTTGTTTTTTTAAACCAATAAACCAATAAATAAGAAATAAAAAATTTACAATATAAAAAATAGGAAACAGCAAACCAAAAAAAGAAATAGGCCAGAAAAATGTGGGACTTATATAAGGAGATAAGTAGGATAAAAGTAAAAATAGTAAGCAAATAGAATTTGTCAGATAAAGGATTTTATTAATTAGTGTAAGTCCTTTCATCTTATTTCTTACTAGCACTAAATAAAGTTGCTTTTTCAACTTTACTTAAGCTTTCATATCCTGATTTTGATATTTTCTCTAAAACTATATCTACAGCTATTTGTTGTGCTGACTTTTCAGTATTATATTGTGAATCTGTTTTTTTTCTTTTATGTACTGTTTTAAGTTTATTTTTAGGCTTAAACCAATTAGCTATATTATTTATCCATTTTGTAAATCCAATTGAAAAACCATTTTCTTTTTGTAATTGCTTGATATAAAGGTGTCCAAATAGTGCTCCTCCTAAATGTGCAATATGTCCTCCTGCATTTCCTTTAGGAATACTTAATAAATCTAACATAACACTGAAAATAGCTATGTGTTTTAATTTGACAATTCCTATAAATGGTAAGCGAACGCTGTAATTAGGTATGTAGGTTGCAATAGCTGCAATAATAGCAAGTACTGCGGCTGATGCTCCTAAAGCTTGTGCTTCTTTTGTGTAAATAGCTAAAGCAGGAATATAATTATAGGAAATAATAAAAATTATTCCTCCTGAAATACCACCAAGTATATAGGTACTGAGTAGTTGTTTAGGATTTAAGTATTGTAAAAATATCTTTCCTGCAAAATGTAACCAGACCATATTAAATAACAAATGCAAAAAGCCATTGTGTAGAAACATATAAGTAATGAGTGACCAGGGTTGATTAATTAATTTGCTATTTTCAGCAGGTAAACAAAGTTGGTCTAAAATAGGCGATAAATTAAACTGAAACATAAAAGAGAATACGCCTAAAATGCTGAAGAGTAAAAATACACCAACATTTATATAGATGAGTTTATTTAAGATCGTTCCTTGTTTAAACTCCTGTTTCAGGTTATTTAGAATACTATCCATTAATAAAATTTAGTATTATTTTTCTGCCAATATTTTAATAATATGAAGCCAAATAGCATTCCTCCCAAATGAGCAAAGTGAGCAACATTATCTGCAGGATTATTGCTTATTCCTGCGTATAATTCCATTATTCCATAAATGATAACAAAGTATTTTGCTTTTATTGGAATCGCAAAATAAATATAAAGCAGAGTGTTGGGAAAAAGCATTCCAAAAGCCAATAGGATACCAAATACAGCTCCTGAAGCCCCTACAGTTGGAGCATTAATCAGTAAGTTTAGTTTCCCCATTAATGGATAGCTATAGTTCTGAAAGTTCGCTAATAGTCCTCCGCCATTTTCTAGTAAATTACTTAATTCATTTGGGCTAATTTGAGATTGTAAGCTTAATATCTCATATTGACTAACAGCCAAATGAACAAAGGCTGCCCCAATTCCTGTTATCATGTAATAGGTTAAGAATCGTTTTCCTCCCCATACATTTTCTAATGTTTTGCCAAACATCCAAAGAGCAAACATGTTAAAGAGTAAATGCGTAAAATTTCCATGCATAAACAAATGGGTGATTAGCTGGTGGGGCATAAAATCCTGAGACTGAAACTGATGAAGAGCAAACCATTTTGTAAAGTTTATTCCGTAACTTTCTAAGGAAATGGTTGCTAAAAAAAACAAACCATTAATGATAAGTAAATTTTTAACTATTTCGGGTAATTGGCTAAAGCTTGATGGTCTGTACATGTTAAAAATATTTTTCTAAGTCGGCAGTTTGTAAATTAATTAAGGTAGCTTTTCCTAAAGGGCATACACTTGGGGTAATGCATTTTAATAATTCAGTTTTTAAAGTAAGCATCTCTTGAGTACTGAGTTTCTTCTGTTTGTTTATGGCTAGGCTATTAGCTAGGCTATTAGCTAGGCCATTATGTTGGGCAGTTTGTAGTTGTTCATTATTCTTGTGTTGTTCAATTAAACTTTCTATTACAAACTGTAAATTTTCTTCTTGGCATTCAGCAGGAATTCCAAGTATAGCTATGCTGTCATTCTTTCGAATTTTAAATGAAAACCCTACGGCTAACAAATCTCCTTTCAATTGCTTGATAATTGTTATATCTTTCTTGTTAAGGTGTATTTCTTTTGGAAATAATAGCTGCTGAGATTGCCCCTTGTTTTTGGAAAGCACACCACTAAAATATTCAAATAAAATGCGTTTATGTGCTCTGCGTTGGTGTAACAAAACCATGCCTTCCGCATTAGTGAAAGCAATGTATTTATTTCCAATTTGCATCACATCACTAGTAATATTTTCTACTTCAAACTTAGTTTTAACTTGTATTTCTTGTAAAATAGAATGATCATTCAGTCTAAAATCATCAGCTTTTCCAAAAGGATTGTAAGAATTATCTACTTTTATCTGTGGTTCCTTTATTGTTTCATTACTCATGCTTTGGCTAATATCCAAGGAAAGTTCCTGCGAAAAATCCAAAGTAGGTGCTATATTATATTGTCCTAATGATCGTTTTGCACAAGCCCTAATAATAGCATAAATTGCTTGTTCATCCTCAAACTTTATTTCTGTTTTTGTAGGGTGAATATTAATGTCAATCAGTTTAGGATCTATTTGAAGGTTAATAAAGTAAGATGGGAAATAATTGCTTGGAATTAAATCCTCAAAAGCTTTGCTTACAGCATTATGTAAGTAGTGATTTTTAATAAACCGACCATTTACAAAAAAGTATTGTTCACCTCTAGTTCTTTTAGCTGATTCTGGCTTTCCTATAAATCCGTTCAATTTTACCAGTGAGGTTTGTTCTTCAATGGGTACTAACGTTTCATTTTTTTTTCCTCCAATAATATTTACTATTCTTTGCCTAAAGTTTCCTGTTGTAAGGTGATAAATTTCATTGTTATTATGAAACAGTTGCATTTTTATCTCCGGATTTGCCAAGGCTATTCTTGTAAATTCTTCAGTAATATGACGCATTTCAACTGTATCTGATTTTAAGAAATTACGTCTTGCTGGGACATTGTAAAATAGGTTTTTAACTTTTATTGAAGTTCCGTTTGCTGTGGAGCAATCAGTATGTTCTCTAATTTCACTTCCTTCAATTACTAAATGTGAACCTAATTCATTTTTGGTTAACTTTGTATTTGCTTCTACATGAGCTATTGCAGCAATTGAGGCCATTGCCTCACCTCTAAATCCCATAGTTTGTATAATAAACAAATCATCCGCACTTTTTATTTTTGAAGTAGCATGTCGTTCAAAACACATACGTAAATCTGTTTCGCTCATGCCACAGCCATTGTCTACTACTTGAAGTAAGGTTTTGCCAGCATCTTTTACATATAGCTTTATTTCACTACTTCCTGCATCTAATGCATTCTCCAGCATTTCTTTTACAGCAGAAGCAGGTCTTTGGATGACTTCTCCTGCAGCAATTTGATTAGCCACATGGTCAGGTAATAATTGTATAATATCCAATGCTATTTAGGCTTAAGTGATTATTAATTTGTAAGCTAGCAAAGATAAAATAATAATCAGAAATATAATCCTAAATTTTCTCGCTTTTTGTGAAGTGTATTTGATGTTATTTCTTTTAAATTTTAAAGTAGATTTTTCTTCTTTCAAAAGCTTCTCTCTTCTTTCTTTTCTTTCGTTATAGTACCTTGGTTTAAAAGAAAAGTATTTTGTGTTAGGGGCTTTAAAGAAAGAAGGTAGTTTAGGTGCTTGCATAATGCGAAAATAAAGAAAATGGTTTTAATAATTTTCGTTAATAAGTAATGATTTTCAAATTGAGAATTGTTTTAAAACTAACAAACAATTTTTACCTTTACCGTCTATGAGAAAAATATTATTTCTAATTATTTTTACTAGTATTTTTATTAGCCTTTCTAATGTTTTACAGGCACAAAATAAAGCTGTTTTTTTAAGTGATTCTACTCAATGGGCTGATAGTTTAATAGCTACTCTTTCTATTGATGAGCGTATTGCTCAGCTTTTCATGGTTGCAGCTTATTCTAATAAAGATGAATTGCATAAGCAAAAAATTACTGATTTAGTTAAGAATTATAAAATTGGTGGAGTAATGTTTTTACAAGGGGGTCCGTCAAGGCAAGCTCATTTTACAAATTATTTGCAGCAGCATGCTAAAGTTCCATTAATGATTGCAATTGATGCAGAGTGGGGGGTGTCTATGCGTCTAGATTCGGCTTTACGTTTTCCTTGGCAAATGACTCTTGGAGCAATTGAGGATACTGCTTTGATTTATGAAATGGGAGTAGAGGTTGCTCGACAATGTAAACTTTTAGGTGTTCACATTAATTTTGCTCCTGTTGTGGATGTAAATTCTAATCCTAAAAATCCAATTATTAATAATCGTTCTTTTGGTGAGAATCCTTATAAAGTGGCTCAAATGGGAATGGCTTACATGAACGGAATGCAAGATAATCATGTGTTAGCTTGTGCTAAACATTTCCCTGGTCATGGAGATACGGATGCTGATTCACATAAAACATTACCTGTTGTTAAACATTTGAGGTATCGTTTGGATAAAGTTGAGTTAGTCCCCTTTAAAAAATTAATTAATAATGGTTTGGGTTCTATTATGGTAGCTCACATTAATATCCCAGTATTGGATGACACTAAAGATTTATCAGTATCCTTATCGCCTAATGTTGTTAATGGATTGCTGAAAAATGAAATGGGATTTACTGGTCTTACAATTACTGATGCACTAAATATGCAGGGAGTAAGTCAGTTTTATGAGCCAGGAGAGGTTGATGTAAAAGCATTATTAGCTGGAAATGATGTGTTACTTTTTGCTGAAAATGTACCTAAAGCAATTGAGGAAATAAAGAGAGCAATTAAAGAAAATAAAATCTCACAAACCGAAATTGATGCTAGGTGCCATAAGATATTAATGGCAAAAAAATGGATGGGATTGGATCATTATAAGGCTATTGATGTAAGCAAAGTAGAAGATGAGATTATTACTGTTGAAACAAAGCTATTAGATAAAAAATTAGTAAAATCTTCAATAACATTATTGCAAAATTATGATAATATAGTACCACTAAAACGCTTAGATACTTTAAGAATTGCTTCAGTAGGTATTGGAGGGGAATCCATTGATTTTCAAAATATGTTAAGTAATTATTCTTCTATTACTCATTTTACAATTTCTGAAAAAGCATCTATAGGTCAGCAAGCAGTTCTATTGAGTAAATTATCAAAATATAATTTAGTGATAGCCAGTGTGCATAAGTCTAATGCAAATGCTTGGAAAGCTTACGAAATTAATAAAAAAGCTGATATTCTTTTGCAATCAATTGCTTTGCAATCTAAAGTAATTGTGCCAATTTTTGCCAATCCTTATAGTATAAATTCCTTTTTGTTTACTAATAATTTTGATGCTATTTTGTTAGGATATCAAAATTCTAAGATTGCACAAGAACAAGTTGCACAAGCAATTTTTGGAGGAATAGGAATAAGTGGTAAAATACCAGTAACAACTAAACATTATGAAATAAATTTAGGAATAAATACAAAAGCAGTAAGGATGAATTATGTGAGTGCTGAAGAAATAGGTTTAAACACTGAATTTCTTTATCAAATAGATAGTATTGCTGAAAATGCTATTTCTGAAAAAGCAATTCCTGGTTGTCAGGTTCTTATAGCAAAAGAGGGTAAAATATTCTTTAACAAATCATATGGTTATCATACTTATGATAAAAAAATAGTAGTAAAAAACTCTGATGTATATGATATAGCATCCATCACTAAAATTGCAAGTACTGTTCCGATTTTAATGAAAATGGTAGATGAAGGAGATTTAAATTTGGATGATGAATTAGGAAGATATTTGGAATTAGATTCAACTAATAAAGAATATTTAATTATTCGTGAAATTTTAGCGCACCAAGCAGGCCTTTATCCTTGGATTCCTTTTTACCAGCAAACTTTAGTTAAGGATTCCGTTTCAGGTTTAATGCAACTAAGAGATACTCTTTACAGTGAAGAATTCAGTAAGAAATTTCCTTTTAAAGTGTCAGATGATATTTATCTTCATTATTCATACCCTGATAGTATAATAAAGCAAATTATAGCCTCAGAACTATTAGAGAAGAAAGAATATAGATATTCTGATTTGGGATATTATTTGTTAAAGCAAATTATTGAAGATAAGTATGGAACATCTATTAGTAAAATTGCTTCTAATAATTTTTACACAAAAATAGGAATGGAGAACTTAGGCTATTTACCTTTAGTTCGGCTTATGGAAGATAGAATAGTTCCAACAGAGAATGATTTTTTGTTTAGGAGTCAGTTATTAAAAGGTTATGTGCATGATATGGGAGCGGCTATGCAAGGAGGTTCTGGCGGTCATGCAGGACTTTTTTCTAATGCTAATGATTTAGGAAAATTGATGCAGTTATATTTGCAAAATGGAGAATATGCTGGCGAAAGATTTTTCTCAAAAGAAGTAGTAAAGGAATTCACTAAATGCCAATTTCCGGATAATAAAAATAGGAGAGGAGCTGGTTTTGATAAGCCTGCTTTAGCTGATCAAAAGGGAGGTCCTGCAAGTGAAAATGCAAGTAAGAGAGGTTTTGGTCATACAGGTTTTACAGGAACATTAGTTTGGGCTGATCCAAAGACTCAAATTGTTTATGTATTTTTATCCAATAGAATTCATCCTGATGCAACAAATAAAAAATTGTTAACTATGAATGTGCGCACCAATATTATGGATATAATTTTTAAAAGTATTAATGACTAAACATTTAAAAATAGGCATTGTTTGTTACCCTACTTATGGGGGAAGTGGAGTGGTAGCTACCGAATTAGGTATTGCTCTAGCTGATAAAGGTCATGAAGTTCATTTTATTTCTTATGATCAGCCATTTCGATTGGATTTATATTCTGAAAATATATATTTTCATCAGGTAAACGTCCCTAATTACCCTTTGTTTGAATATGCTCCTTATGAGCTAAATCTTACAAGTAAATTAGTTGATGTAGCTTTACATGAGAAGCTCAATATATTACATGTTCATTATGCAATACCTCATGCTTCAGCAGCAGTAAATGCCAAACAGATATTAGCAACTTATGGTATTCATATTCCTATTGTAACTACTTTACATGGTACAGATATAACTCTCTTGGGTAAGGATAAATCATTTAAACCAGTGATCGAATACGCTATTAATCAATCGGATTCTGTTACAGCTGTTTCTGAAAATTTAAAAGCTGAAACCTTAGAAAACTTTAATATTAAGAATGAGATAAAAGCAATTCCTAATTTTATTGATATGAGTTTGTATAATCAAGAGTGTAATAAATCATTGCGTAATAAATTTGCAATAAAAGATGAAGCAATTCTTGTGCATATCTCTAATTTTAGAAGAGTCAAAAGAGTGCAGGATGTTGTAAAGATTTTTGAAAAGGTAAATGCACAAGTTCCCTCAAAATTATTAATGATTGGAGATGGTCCTGAGCGCTTAAAGGCAGAGCAGTTATGCCGAAAATTAGGAATTGATAGACAAGTAAAGTTTTTAGGAAAATTAAAAGGTATTGAAAAAATACTTTCTATAGCTGATGTATTTGTGTTGCCTTCTGAAACAGAAAGTTTTGGACTAGTTGCTCTTGAAGCGATGGCAAGTAAGGTGGCTGTAATATCTACTAATAGTGGAGGATTGCCAGAAGTTAATATTGATGATAAAACAGGTTTTTTGTCTGATGTAGGTGATTTAAATAAAATGGCAAATGATACTATTCACTTATTAAAAGATACTGATAAGTTAAATGAGTTTAAAAATAATGCTTTAGCACATGCTAAAACTTTTGACTTACCAAATATACTCCCACAGTATGAGGCTATTTATCAAGATCTTTCTTGTAAAATAAAAAAATGAAAAAAATAGGGTTAACTGGTGGTATAGGAGTTGGAAAAACATATGTAAGTAAGATTTTTAAGCAAATGGGCATCCCTATTTTTAATGCAGATGATCAGGCTAAAAAATGTATGATTGAAGATGTAAATTTAGTGGTTGCTGTAAAATTGGCTTTCGGAGAAAATATGTATTTAAAAGGAGTTCTTCAAAAAGAAGCATTAGCAAAAATTGTATTTAAAAATAATGAAGCTTTAGCAAAGTTAAATTCTTTGGTTCACCCAATAGTTAAACAAAAATTTGAGGATTGGTGTAGTGAGAAATCTACATCTATAGTAATTAAAGAAGCTGCTATTTTGTTTGAATCAGGTGCTCACTTGGGCTTAGATGCAGTTGTTTGTGTAAGTGCACCAGAAAGCTTGAGAATTGAAAGAGTAAATAAGCGAGATGGATACTCTTATTATGAGATAATAGACAGAATGAAAAAACAAATGCCTCAAGCTGAAAAAGAAGAGTTAGCTGATTTTATTATTGTAAATAATGAAGAGCAGTTATTGCTTCCTCAACTTGTAAAGATTCTTAAAGAAATGGAGTAATATCTCCTTTTCCTTTACGAATTATTTCAGGATTATTTTTAGTGCAATCTACAATAGTAGAGGCAATACTCTCTCCATGACCTCCATCAATTACAATGTCTACAAGCTTCTTAAAGTGCTCGTAAATCAGTTCTGGGTCTGTGCTATATTCTATTAGCATATCTTTATCTTTTACTGATGTTGTCACTATTGGATTTCCTAATTCTTTTACAATTTCCCTAGGTATATTATTGTCAGGAATACGAATTCCAATTTCTTTTTTTGAGTTTTTAAATAACTTAGGAATTGAATTACTAGCTTCCAAGATAAAGGTGTAGGGGCCGGGTAATGTTCTTTTCATTAATTTGTATGTTGAGGTTGCTAATTGCTTTGTAAAAAAAGCAATATGGCTTAAGTCATAACACACAAAGGAAAGGTTATGTTTTTTTAGGTCTAAACCTTTTATACGGCATACTCTTTCCATAGCTTTTTTATTATTTACATCACAACCAATTCCATAAACGGTATCAGTTGGATAAATAATAACACCACCATTTTTTAGGCATTCTACTACTTTTTGAATTTCCTTAGGGTTTGGGTTTTCAGAGTATATGCGTAATAACATTATAAAATAATATATTGTATAATAAAATAGAGTATTGTCAAATCAATAAATAATAGAATTCCAAAAAGAGTCGGATTCTGATCATATAGTTCTTTTAATTTCTCCCAAATATTTTTCATTACTATCTCATTTTTAATTCTTCTTTTTTGTAATATCATAACTACTTTAAAATAGAAATTTAACCTTATTGTTAATTTTTTCTATTCATATATCCTTAAAGTTTCCTCTTTCTATATTCCATCTATATTTATACTTTGATTATGACCTGTAACAGTAAGGTAAAGTAAATAAGAAATAGTTCTGAGTAGATTTATTCGCAATCATAAAATATAGTCCCAATTTCAAAAACACTATCATAAAGAGGAAGTACATCACTAGATCCATCGGAATACCACACTTGTCTAAAATCCTTTGTGTCACCTAAAGGATCAACAGAAACCATGCCCCCATATTTACTGCACTTTTCAAAAGTGAAATTTAAATCAGGAAAGTTAACAGTAATAAATTCATTCCAATTTTGATAATTAACTGAGTCAATAGAAGAGTTATTTACTAACTCTTGCACGATAAGGTCTAATTGCGAATTAGAGAATTGTGTGTCAAGTAACTTAGTACAATTTTCACATTCAGTTCTAATACATGAGTTGAGAAAGAGAATCAAACAAAAATATATGAGAATTTGGTTTTTCATAATTTTAGATTTTTTTAATATAAGAGATACATTTTTTCTTTATTTTCCCATTTAGCTTGGCTAGCATATTTTGTAAAATAAATCAGTAAATCTGCCTGACTAGAATATTCTGTGAAAAATATTTTCTTATCAGCCTGTGAGGCGTATTCTACAAAAAACCATTTCCCATCATTCTTTCCTGCTAGTGAGGAATATTCTACCTTAAACACACTTAAATCTGTTTGGCTTTCATATTCTACAACAAATACTTTAACATCTGCCTGGCTAACAAACTCTACTGAATGTACTTTTTGTGCAAAAATATGAGTCGTAATTAAAATAGATGCTAAAGTTAAGTATAATCTCATTCTGTAAAAATAAAAATAATTAGTAATTTAGATGCATATTATTTTAATTCCAGTACGATAATATTTTCTACATGATGAGTTTGTGGGAACATATCAACTGGTTGAATTTGGATTACTTTATATTTTTCATCCATTAATGCTAAGTCGCGGGCTTGTGTTGCAGAGTTACAACTTACGTAGACAATTCTTTTAGCACTAATTTTTAGTATTTGTTCCACTACTTTTTTGTGCATTCCATCTCTTGGTGGGTCAGTAATTATTACATCAGGAGTCCCATTTTTTATAATAAAATCATCTGTGAAAATTTCTTTCATGTCCCCAGTGTAAAAGGTACAGTTTTTAATATTGTTTCGATCAGCATTTTCATATGCTGCTTTTATTCCTTCTTCAATAGAATCAATACCTACAACTTTTTTTGCTGATGTAGCCAGATATTGTGCAATGGTTCCAGTACCGGTATATAGATCATACACTAAATCATTTTCAGTGATTTGGGCAAGTTCTTTTGTTTTTCGATATAATATTTTTGCTTGTTCACTATTGGTTTGGAAAAAGGATTTCGCTCCAATTTTAAAATGTAATCCATCCATCTCTTCCATGATATGATTTTCTCCATTATAGCAAATGACATCTTGATCATACATGGTATTATTTGCTTTTTGGTTTATAATATAAAGTAATGAAGTAATTTCAGGGAAAGAGTTTTTGATGTGTTCCATTAATAGATTGATATTCTTTATGTCATTTTCATAAAACTGAACTAATACCATCAAATCATTGGTGGAAGAAGTCCTAATCATTAAGTTTCTCAATAACCCTTCTTGGTTTCTAATGTCGAAATAAGTTAGTTTTTTTTTGTCAGTAAATCGCTTTATCGATAAACGAATAGCGTTAGAGGGTTCTTTTTGTAAGTGGCAATTGTTAAGGTTAATTACTTTATCAAACATGCCAGGAACATGAAATCCAAGGGCATCTTTATCTTCTATTTCTGCTTTTGATTGTACTTCTTCTGATGTTAACCATCTTTTGTTGGAAAAAGTAAATTCCATTTTGTTTCTGTAAAAATATTCGTTTTCACTTCTTAATATTTCTGAATGAGGTAACAGTTCTATTCCTCCAATTCTTTGTAGGTTGTTGAGTACCTCATTTTGTTTAAACTCCAACTGAGATGCGTATTTCATATTTTGCCATTTACAACCACCACAAGTGCCAAAATGTTCGCATTTAGGTTCTGTTCTTCTTTTAGAATAGTAGTGTATTTTATCAATTCGGGCTTCCCAAAATTTCTTTCTTCTTTTGAAAACCGTAATATCACAAATATCTCCTGGCACTCCGCCTTGAACAAAAATGGCTCTACCTTCATGTTTAGCTACTGATTTCCCTTTGTTGGCAGTATCAATTATTTCAATATTTTCTATTAAAATAGGCTCTCTTCTTTTTTGTCTTCCCATTCGGCAAAAGTAGAGATTTACTAATTAATTCTACTATATTTGCACTTCCTAAAATTTAAGAAATGAAATCATCAGAAGAATACATAGCATTAGAAGACAAATATGGAGCGCATAATTATCACCCATTACCTGTTGTTTTGGCAAAAGGAGTGGGTGTTTTTGTATGGGATGTAGAAGGTGAAAAATATTATGATTTTTTGTCTTCTTACTCTGCAGTAAATCAAGGCCATTGCCATCCTAAAATTGTAGCTGCACTTAAACTTCAAGCTGATACTTTAACACTTACGTCTAGAGCATTTCATAATGATGTATTAGGTCAGTATGAAGAATTTGTAACTAAACTTTTTGGTTATGATAAGGTTTTACCAATGAACACTGGAGTTGAAGGAGGAGAGACTGCTAATAAATTAGCCCGAAAATGGGGTTATATGAAAAAAGGTATTGAAAAAAATAAAGCTAGAATTATTTTTGCCAAAGGAAATTTTTGGGGAAGAACACTCGCTGCAATTTCTAGCTCTGATGACCCATCTTCTTATGAAGGTTTTGGTCCTTTTATGCCTGGATATGATTTGATTCCATATAATGATCTTGATGCACTAGAAAAAGAGCTTAAAGATTTTAATGTTTGTGCTTTTATGGTTGAACCAATTCAAGGAGAGGCAGGAGTAGTTGTTCCTGATGAAGGATATTTGGCAGGTGTTAGAAAATTGTGTGATAAATATAATGTCTTATTTATTGCAGATGAAGTTCAAACTGGTATTGCCCGGACAGGTAAGATGCTTGCTTGTGATTATGAAGATGCCCGACCAGATTTATTAATTCTTGGAAAAGCTATTTCTGGAGGAGTTTTCCCTGTATCTGCTGTATTAGCTGATGATGAAATTATGCTTTGTATCCAGCCTGGAGAGCACGGTTCTACATTTGGAGGTAATCCTCTTGCTTGTAAAGTAGCACAAGCTGCACTTGAAGTAGTAATTGATGAGAATCTTTCTGAAAATGCATATCGATTAGGAAAAATATTTAGAAAAGAACTGCGAGATTTTGATAACGATATGATTTCCCTCGTTAGGGGTAAAGGATTGCTCAATGCCATAGTGATAAAACCTAAAGGTGGGAAAGAAGCATGGGATGTTTGTTTGAAATTAAGAGATAACGGATTACTAGCTAAGCCAACTCATGGTGACATCATTCGTTTTGCACCTCCTTTGGTAATTACTGAAGAGCAATTAATGGAGTGTATTGCTATCATTAAAAAGACTATTCTTTCTTTTTAAATTTGAAGTAAAAATTCAGATTTCCTACAGATTTCAAACTTATTTTTACATAAATTTTTGAAGTGAAAAACTTTGTAATTATATTTTTTATGCTTTCTGCCTATTTTTCTTTTTCTCAGAATCAAAAGGATACTATTGTATTTGACAGAAAGTTAGAAGAAGTAACTATCTCTGCTACAAAAACATCAAAATCAATAGATGAATTACCTATTCCTATAACAATAATTTCCGAAAAAGAAATTCAAGAATTTAGTGCAAGTAAATTATATGATGTAATTACTAAGCAAACGGGTATTGTAAGTGTTACTACAAAAACAGGAACTGAGGGATTGCAGATGCAAGGTTTAGATGCCTCATTTACCACTATCCTTATTGATGGTTTTCCAATTATTGGAAGGTCATTTGGAGCCTTAGATTTAAATAGAATTTCTGTATCAGATATAGAGAGCATTGAAGTTGTTAAAGGACCTTCTTCAAGCCTATATGGCTCTAATGCTTTAGGAGGTGTTATCAATCTCATTAGTAAGAAGCAGATTGATGATGGTCCAATAATTAATACCTCATTAAAACATGCTTCTCATAATACAACTCACTCGAGTTTAATTTATAAATACAAAGAGGGAACTTTTCAGATTTCAAATTCTTTTGATTATTATAAAACAGACGGTTATGATTTAATAGATTCTGATGTGCTTAGTACTGTTAACCCTTATTCTAATTACACATTTAGGTCTAATGTACGATATGAGCTTTCTGATAAACTGTTGTTAAATGCAAATGGGCATTATTATAAACAAGAACAAATAAATATTGCTACTGATTCAAGTTCTTTATTAAAAGGAGAGAGTAATATCAAAGAATGGAGTTTTGGGACTTCTGCAAAATATTTGATGAATTCTAATTTTTATCAACAGCTAGAGATTTATAAAACTAATTATAGAACTGATGAGTTTTTAAATACTGAGGATGGAGTGTTATATGAAGATAATTATTTTGATCATACATTATTGCAATCTGAGATGAAATCATATTTCACTTACAAAGGATTAAATAGTATAGTAGGATTTGGTATAACAAAAGAAGAGTTATCCAGAAGAGATTTCTCAAATAACCCAGAGCAAGATTTAAAGTTTATTTACGGACAATTGGATGCAACTGCTTTTAATAAAGTGAATATTATATTAGGTAGTAGATATGATAATTACACTAATTATACTCCAGTTGTTTCTAATAAATTAGCTTTAGGATTTTCTGTTACCAATAAGATTCAGATTAATGGTTCAGTGGGTACAGGTTTTAAGACACCTGATTTTAGACAAAAGTATTTTGATTTTACTAACTCAACTATTGGTTATATAGTACTTGGAAGAGATGTCGCTGTTGATAGACTAGAGGCTATGCAGAATGTACAGGAGGTAGTGCCTTTTTCAGAATTAAGCTCTCCATTAAAGTCTGAAACTTCACTAAATATTAATTTTGGTGTAAAATATAATCCAGCAAATAATCTTTCTTTTGATTTTAACTTATTTAATAATAAGGTGTATGATTTGATTGAATGGAAATTAGTAGCTAAGTATCAAAACAATACAAATATTTACAGTTATTTCAATGTAAATCAAGTTGAAACCAAAGGGCTAGAATTTAACGCTAGTTATAAAAAAACAGATAATTGGGAGATTAAATTTGGATACCAATTGCTTTATGCATATGATACAGAAGTAGTGAAGGATATTGAAAAAGATGATAGTGATTATTACGCTTTGGATACAGAAACATTAACAAGCACTAAGCTTAATAAAGATGATTACTTTGGACTTTTTAATAGATCCAGACATATGGGTAATATTAAACTTAACTATCATCTAAATAATAAAACAGACTTGAATGCTATGATTACTTATAGAAGTAAGTATGCGCTTTCAGATTCTAATGGCAATGACATTTTAGATGCATATGATAAATTTATAGAAGGGTATAGTTTATGTGATGTAGGTATTACGCATCAAATTAGCTTACTTAGATCTTTTCAAATTGGGGTGAAAAACATTTTTGGATTTATAAATCCCGAGTATATAAGTAATATAACAGGTAGGTTATATTACATGAGTGTAAAAATCAATTTTAAATAAAATCAATTAATAATAATAACAACAACAAAAAAAAATGAAAACCAAAAAAAAAATGAAAACAAAATTAGTAGTATCAATTTGTGCCTTAACATTGATATTTTCGGCATGTAAAAAAGATGCTATAAATCCAGAACCAGTTTTAGATTGTAATGGAATTGAAAATGGAGTAGCAGTAATAGATTCTTGTGGTGATTGTCAACAGGCTTATATTTATAATTATGTAAGTCATGAAGTAATATTATTAGACGACACTTCGAACATTACATTAGAAGGAACAACAATGCTTGTAATGCCTGAAGATGCTGGAAACGTATATTGGAATTCTGGTTGTATTACTTCTGTCGTATACGATTGTAATGGAATTGAAAATGGAGTAGCAGTAATAGATTCTTGCGGTGTTTGTCATCAATCATATATCTATAATTTTCAGACACATATAGCAAATTATATAAATGATACTACAGGATTAGTGTTAGATCCGTCAACTGAGATGCTTATTTTAGCTGGATCTGCTAATGATATAGCTTCAAATCCAAATTGGAATGATTGCAAATAATAGTATGAAATCCACTAGTTTCTTTTTTCTGTTTAGTCTTTTTTTATTTACTGCTTGTGAAAAGAGTAGTCCTGAGGAAATTCTTTGGTGGCATAATGCTGATGTTATAGAATTAGATGCAAGTGATTTTGAGCTTAATATTGCTGATACATCAGCAACAGGAGATTTTATTAAGTTTAGTTTCTCTGAGGGAAGCATTGTAACTAATGAAGATTGGGATGTTGCTTTTAGAGGTACTACTCTTATTGTAAATGGTGGTGATAAAGCTAATAATGATCAGCCTGGTCGCACGGGTGATGCTGCTGTTTATATTGCCACTGGAAGTATGTCAGAAATAAACAGTGTAGATACTAATAGGTTATTACAAGATAATAGTTCTGGTTCGGCAATTCTTAATAATATTATGATAGATGATTTAGGTGTGTCTGGTCAAGGTTGGGCTTCATATAGTTTTAGCACCCACTTATTTTCTCCAAGAGCAGGAAGAGTACTAGTGTTCAGAACTCATAATAATAAATATGCTAAAATGGAGATTATTTATTTTTATAACAGCCTTAATCCAAATACAGGAAGTGGAGATATTGGTGGATATTATACCTTTAACTATGTTTATCAATCAACAGGAGAAATTAATTTCTAAAAATTGAAGTAAAAATTAAGGACTTGCTTATTTTTGCGAGTCCTTAATTGTTTTAATAAAATATTCTTATGGCAATCAAAAATTTATTTAAATCAAAGTTTTTTAGTAAATATACTCAAATTTATAAAGAGCAAGGTTATAAGGGAGTTGTTAATGAAGGTGGATGGAAAATATTTATATATTTATTTTTATTCTTTTTAGTTAAAGGGATATTTTGGTTAATTATTGGCTACGAAACTGTCAAATTGGTAATATAATGAAAGCTAAATTAGTATGGAGTTTTAGTGGGGAAGGGGCCTTGAAAATTGCCGAACATCACCTTATCCATTTAAAGGAGTATTCAAAAAGAGAGAAAGTTGATGTTATAGAATTTGGAACAGAACTACAAACTGAATTCACTGCAGTGTCTTTTATGATTGTAGAAAGAGAATTTGTAAATGACTTGCGACACAGTTTAAAGCCCCATAAAGGCTTTTTGTTGGAATAATAGACAAACCATTTTCTTTCGTATTTTTACAACATGTATTCAGCTATTCTTATTTCACATATTGTTATTAGTATTTTACTAATTTTATTGGCGATTTATATAGTATTGCGTTCTCTTTTTGGGGTTTTAGGGAGAGTTAATTTTTCTGTATTTTATGATATAAATATACCCATTATTGCAGTTATATTTTTGTATTTGGAGCTTATTTTAGGTGTTCTTCTGTATGCTATTTATATTAATAAATTGGAAGTTTTAATAAATCAAGAGAATGCTAATGCTTATTTCTCGGCTCGTTTTTGGGCAGTTGAACATACTATTCTTATGCTATTTGCTATAATATTTGGGCATTTGGGATTAGTTTATGCAAAGAATTTGGAAGATGTTGGTCAGAAGTTTAAAAAGAACCTTTTGTATTTCGGCTTATCATTTGTGCTTATCTTTATTTCAATCACTATGAATATGTTTAGGAATGCTTAAAAAACATAAAATATTAATAATTGAGGATGAATTAGAATTAGCGAAGTCAACTGTTTCTTCTTTGAAAGAAAATGGATTTCTTCCTTTCCATGCTAAGAATTTAAAGACTGCAAAGAAGTTTTTGAGGCAAGAGAGATTTACTGCAGTACTTTTAGATTTAGGTTTGCCAGATGGAGATGGGATATCTTTGATAAAAGAAATAAAAAGTACTGAAATTGAAATTGGCTTAATTATTGTTTCAGCCAAAGATGTTTTAGAAAAAAAAGTACAAGCTTTAGAGTTAGGAGCAGATGATTATCTTACCAAACCTTTCTTTTTTTCTGAACTGAATGCTCGTCTAAAGTCAGTGATAAGAAGATTTAATTTAGAGGATAATCAGCAGCTAACCATTAATGAAATCACTTTGTTTCCTGAAGAAATGCGAACATTAATTCATGGAAAAATTGTTGATTTAACAGGTAAAGAGTTTGGTTTGCTTTTATACTTTTTTTCTAATCCTAATAGAGTGATTTCCAAAACTACTTTAGGAGAGTTTATGACTTCTAGCTATGTAGACTACGGTTTTACTGATGATTTAGTTTATACACACATTAAAAATTTGAAAAAGAAAATTACAAATAGTGGTGGAGATGATTATATCAAAAATGTTTACGGTGTAGGTTATAAATTTACAGTATCATGAAATTATTAACTAAAACTTCTCTTAATTTTATTTCTGCTTCAGTCATTTTCTTTCTTGTAGGAAGTGTTACTATGTATTTTTCAGTACGTAACATTATTGCTGAGGATTTGCAAAACCGATTATTACAACAGCAAAAGGAGTTTTTTAATAATGCGGATAAAAATAAAATTTCTGATCTAACTTCCAAGTTAGTATTTATTCAGATTACTGATAAAGAAATAGACTATTCTTTTTCTGATACTGTCTTAATCATAAATGATTCTTATATTCTTTATCGAAAATTACAATTCTCTTATTTATTAGACAAACAATATTACAATGTAAGTATTTTGCAAAACCAAAGTCAAAGCGATTCACTTATTAAGAAAATTGTAATTATGAATGTAGGTTTTGCTATGCTCTTTTTTATAATTATGTTTTTTGTAAATAGGCATTCTATTAAAAGTGCACTTAGTGTTTTCTACAGTACTATCCGTAAGTTAGAAGATTTTGAGCTTAGTAAATTACAAACTTTATCTCTTGAGACTGCTGAGGTGCAGGAAATAAAAAAACTGAATGAAGTATTTGAGAAAATGGCTACTCAAATTTATAATGACTTTGAAGCGCAAAAAGAATACACTGAAAATGTATCACATGAATTACAAACACCTTTAGCAATTATTAGCTCCAAAGCAGATGAGCTAATGCAAGCAGATAATCTTTCTAAAGAACAGATGGAGCAATTGGCGCTACTTTTGGAAACAACCAACCGACTTTCAAAAATCAATCAAGCACTTATTTTCCTTACTAAAATTGATAATCGTTTCTATAATCAGGGTATTTCCTTTTCTTTAAATGATTTAATTAAAGAAAAGCTGCATCTTTTTGATGCTGCAATTCAAGAAAAGAATTTAAGTTTAGATTTGGATTTGTTAGAGATTAATCATGTTTACATGAATCCTTATTTGGCAGAAACCTTAATAATCAACCTAATTAAAAATGCTATTATACATAATATAAGTGGAGGTGTTTTGCGTGTTCACTTAAGTGGTGATATTTTGATTATTTCTAATAGTGGATTTCCACTTTCTTTTTCTAAAAATGACATATTTAAAAGGTTTGTTAGAAGTGAGAATAGCAAAAAAAATCTAGGTATTGGACTTTCAATTGTTCAGAGGATTTGTGAGTTATATACTTTTAAAATTACTTATAGTTATATTAGTGAACATCAATTTAAAATAGTTTTTAAAAATAAATAATGAATATACAAGAATTAATTAATGACAAGGCAACCACTATTGTGGATGTAAGAACAGAAGCTGAATTTTTAGAAGGGAATGTAAATGGTTCTATAAATATTCCTTTAAATGAAGTAGTTGATAGAATCATGGAGTTAAAAGCAATGCAGCCTTTAGTTTTATGTTGTCTTTCTGGAGGAAGAAGTGGTCAAGCTACAGATTTTTTGCAAGCACAGGGTTGTAATGATGTGCATAATGGAGGAGGTTGGGAAATGGTTGCTTCCCAGAAAAAATAAAAATGAAAGTTAAACAGATTTATACGAATTGTTTATCGCAGGGTGCTTATTATATTGAAAGTAATGGCCAGGCTGCTATAATTGATCCTTTACGAGAAGTGGATTCATATATTGAAATGGCGTCAGAAAGAGGAGCTAAAATTAAATATGTTTTTGAAACGCATTTTCATGCAGATTTTGTGGGCGGACATCTTAGCTTGGCAAAACAAACAGGTGCTCAAATTGTATTTGGGCCTACAGCAAAAACTGATTTTGAAGCTATTATTGCTAAAGATAATCAAATATTTGAAATAGGAAATATAAGCATTAAAGTCTTGCATACACCAGGGCACACTATGGAAAGTTCTTGTTATTTATTAAGTGATGAACAAGGAGAAAATAAAGCTATTTTTACAGGAGACACCTTATTTTTAGGAGATGTAGGTAGGCCTGATTTAGCACAGAATTCAGAACTAACTAAGCAAGATTTAGCAGAAAATTTATTTGATAGCTTGAGAACAAAAATAATCTCATTATCTGATGATGTAATTGTTTATCCTGGGCATGGAGCTGGTTCGGCTTGTGGAAAAAAAATGAGTACGGAAACAATAGGAACAATTGGGCATGAGAAAGCGACTAATTATGCTTTGCGTTCTGATATGAATAAGCAAGAGTTTATAGATGAATTATTGGATGGTATTTTACCTCCACCAGCTTATTTTTCTCAAAATGTCAGGTTGAATATTCAAGGACCTTCGTCTGTTGATATGGTTATTAAAAGAGCTTTAAAGCCTCTTGCTTTATCGGATTTTAAAAAAATTTTATCAAATAAAAATACAATTATTTTAGATGTTCGTCATCAAAAAGAATTTGTAAAAGGTTTTATTCCAAATTCTATTTTTATTGGAATTGATGGAGCTTTTGCTCCTTGGGTAGGGGCCATTATTAAAACTGTTGATACATCAATTTTATTGGTATGTGATAAGGATAGGTTGCAAGAAACAGCTACTCGATTATCACGTGTAGGTTTTGATAATATACTTGGACATTTGCAGGGTGGTATTAATGCTTGGGATGTAAATGATTTAGACACTATGAAATCTATTTCATCTGAAAATTTTGCAAGTATTTATAAGAATGATAATGCTATTCATATTGTTGATGTACGTAAAGCGAGCGAATACAATAGTCAGCATATTAGCGGTGCTCAATTGGCTCCTTTAGGTAACTTGGATAAGCAGCACGATAAATTTACTTCAATAAATGAAAATTTTGTGCACTGTGCAGCAGGTTACCGATCGGTTATTGCTGGTTCATTGCTAAAAAAACAAGGAATTAACAACGTAATTAATATTGAGGGAGGTTTTGGTGCTATTAAAGAAACAGCTATTCCTTTATCGGATTTTATCTGTCCTACAACTTGATAAAGTATGGGTAAGGAACATTGGGAAAATATATACGCAACTAAAGGTATGAATGAAGTAAGTTGGTTTCAAAAGGTTCCTACAACTTCGTTGGAATTAATTAATCAAGTTGCTTTAAATAAGAAGGATGCAATTATTGATATTGGAGGTGGTGATGGATTTTTGGTTGATAATTTACTTGTATTAGGGTATACTGATATTACAGTTTTAGATATTTCCAAAAATGCAATTGATAGAGCAAAAAAACGATTAGGTAAGTTGGCTGAAAAAGTAAAATGGATAGTAGCTGACATTAATGAATTTGTTCCTAATAAAGAGTATGTCATTTGGCATGATAGAGCAGTGTTTCATTTCTTAACGGAGCAGCAAGACAAAGAAAATTATCGTAAATTACTGAATACAGCTGTTAGCGGTTATTTTATTTTAGCTACTTTCTCAGATCAGGGGCCAAATAAGTGTAGCGGATTGGAAATTTGCAACTATGCTAAACAGGATATTCAAGCTTTTTTTTCTGTTAGTTTCAGAATGATACGCTCCTTTAAGTACAACCATCTAACCCCATATGGAACGTACCAGAATTTTATATTTTCAGTCTTTAAAAGGATGAACGAATAAGAATTAATTTTTTTTATTGGTTAAAATAGATAAATAACATTGATATTGTTATATTTTTGTAAAGAACTAAATTTTATAATAATGAAGAAGTTATATTTCACAGTAGGGCTATCAATACTATACTTTTTTGCTTTTGCGCAATGTCCAACAGGGCAAACTGAAGTAACTATTGATGTAGGTACAGATAATTGGGGAGAAGAAATTTATTGGGAATTAGCTCTAACAGGAAATACATGCGGAAGTATTGCAACAATTTTTAGCGGGGGAAATACTGGAGTCGGATGTAATGCAGTCAATAATACTTCTGCTGGATATGCTGATAATACTGTAATTTATGAAGGTCCTTGGTGCTTAACGGATGGAGCTAGTTATGATATTATATCACGTGATGGTTATGGTGATGGAGGTGCTAATTTTGTGACTAATATTGGTTCTTGGCCCATGTACAATTTCACTGCAGGTTCAGCTAGTGAAACTTTTACTTTTTCCGTAGTCCCTCCTCCTGCAATTGATGGAGCAATGTTGCAAATTAAAACTCCATCCTACATTTTAGCTGGAAACATTAGTTTAGAAGCAAAAATTAAGAATTTGGGTTCTAGTACTATTAATTCTATAGATTTTAACTATACAGTTAATGGTGGGGCTACTATTGTTCAAAATTTATCAGGATTAAATATTTATGCGCTTACATCATATGATTTAACTCATCCTACAGCTTGGATTCCTGCTGCAACTGGAGTTTACTCTGTTGAATTATGGATTTCCAATATTAATGGTCAAGGAGTAGATGCAGTCCCTTCTAATGATAATTTGATAAAAACAATTAATGTTAAAGATCCTATTCCAAACATTATTCCATCTTATACTTTAGTTAATAATACTTTCACATATGATGTGATAGTGAACTCTAGTAATCAAATTAATCAGCCAAGAGATTTAGATTTTCATCCTAATGGAGATCTTTGGGTAATAAATACAGGAACTGAAAACTCAGGAGGTAGTACGGTAAAAGTGACAAATCCTGCGATGACTTCTCAAAGTTCACTTTGGGAACAAGATGGAAATGCATGGCACTTTATGTCTTTACCTTCAGCAATTGCCTTTAGTGATAATGGTAATTTTGCAACTTCAACATCTGTTTTAGATGCTAATCATGGCGGAAATCAATTTACTGGTCCTACATTATGGTCGTCAGATCCTTTAATTTATGCTAAAGATGCAGGTCCTGGAACTAATGGATCTCATTTAGATATGTTACATGCAAGTCCATACTCCATGGGAATTGCTTCTGAAAAAGATAATATTTTTTGGGTTTATGATGATTATAGTAATGATATAGTTCGTTATGATTTTGCAGAGGATCATGGTCCTGGTAATTCTGATCATGATGATGGAGAGTTAATAAGATATCAAGGAATGGGGCTTAGTGCAATTAATCATACTATTGTAAATCATTTAGTAT
Source organism: uncultured Flavobacteriales bacterium (assembly GCA_905181635.1). Taxonomy (GTDB): domain Bacteria; phylum Bacteroidota; class Bacteroidia; order Flavobacteriales; family BACL11; genus UWMA-0277. The sequence continues at coordinate 106,909 of CAJIYM010000003.1, read as the reverse complement.
TAGATGAAGATAAAAAGTGGTTATATTTTGTAGATGGAGGGAATCAAAGAGTATTACGATTAGATATTACGAATGGAACAGCTATTCCAGCACCATCTTCATTTTTACTGCAAGAAACTCTAGCTGAATATCAAAAGATGACTGGTTTTACTTGGGAGGAAGTAGTAATAACAGGTTTAGTTCAGCCAGCAGGAATTGATATTATTGACGATAAGTTAGTCGTTACTGACCATAGTAATGGTGATATTGTTTTTTATGATGTAAATACTATTCCTGCAACTGAAATTGGAAGAATACAAACTAATGAGCCAGGGATTATGGGTGCTGTAATAGGTCCTAATGGAAAGCTTTGGTATGCTAATGCAGCTTTAAATAAGGTTGTTAAAATTGAGCCTTTAACTATTATTTCAGATGTTGAAGAAAGTCAATTGGTTTTAAATGGAAATCGTATTTTTCCCAATCCGGTTTTAAATACCTTACATTTTACAAAAAATGCTACTTTTGTGGAAATATTTGACTTAAATGGTAAGTTAATTTTATCAGCAAACAATAATATAAAAGCTATTGATGTTAGTATGTTGAATGAAGGAGTTTACTTTATTGATATAGATGGTGTCAAATCAAAATTTATAAAATATTAACATGAAGTTGAAAGAAATATTCAAAATAGTTTTTTCTATTGTGATGGCCGTATTTATACTGTCTGTTTCAATGGGAATGAATATTTCCAAAATGAATTGTGATGAAGATGGAAGCGTGTATCTAGGTATTGATGTACCTTCTTGTAGTGAGGAACATGAAGTGGTTTGTAATAAGGAGCAAGAGAAAGTAACTTGTTGTATGATTGAAATTCAAAAATCATGTTGCCCTGAAACTAATGATGAATCCTGTGCAAGTAGCACCCAAAATATTCATTATGATTTTGAAACTATATTAACTGTTTTTGAACTTGATTTTTCTGAGAAAACTATTTTATTTTCTTTTTTCAATTCTTATGACAGTAAATCATATTTTGTAAAAGTTAATCATTATTTTAGTGGTATACCACCACCAAAACTAAACAAACCTACATTAGCTCAAATACAATCATTTTTACTATAACATTAACTCTTGTTTAACTAGAGTTTTAATTTTATAAAATAAGAATGAAAAAGATAATAATTATTGCAATAGTGTTTATTGCAAGTTTAAATACAAAAGCACAAAATCAAATAATTGGAAAGGTAGTTGAAATAGTAAAGGATGGATCAGAACTTCCAATTCCTGGAGCTAATGTGTATTGGGAAGGCACTACAATCGGTGCGGCTACTCAGGGAGATGGAAATTTCTCAATTGTTGAACCAACTGTATTTCCTTCAACTATAGTAGTGAGTTTTGTGGGCTATCAACAATACACTCAGCTTATAGAGGCTAATACTCAACTTCAGATATACCTTACTCCATCCCTTGAAATGAAAGAGGTAAAAGTAAAGGGTAAGGTCAATACAACTAAGTTTTCTACAGTTAACTCTATTAACATGCAAACACTTTCAACTGGAGAGCTAGAAAAGGCTGCCTGTTGCAATCTTTCTGAAAGTTTTAGTACTAACGCTACAGTTGATGTTAATTTTACTGATGCTGTCTCGGGAGCAAAAAAAATACAAATGTTAGGTTTGGATGGTACTTATACTCAGATAACCCAAGAAAACATGCCATTAATAAGAGGAATTTCCTCTGCTTATGGTTTAAGTTATGTGCCAGGTACTTGGATAGAATCGATTCAGATTATAAAGGGAAGTGGTTCAGTTGTGAATGGTTTTGAATCCTTTGCCGGGCAGATTAATTTAGAATATTATAAGCCAGAATCAGCTCCTAAATTATTTTGGAATGGTTATACTAATGGTCATGGAAAACTAGAAAATAATTTATTGTTTGCTAAAAAATCGGGAGCTTGGAAGAGTAATCTTTTTACACATGTTGATTATTTTGATAAAGAGCTTGATAATAATAAGGATGGGTTCTTAGATTTGCCAAAAGTAACTCAAGTCAATGTGCTTAATAGATGGGAATATAAGGATAAAAATTATCATATTGGCTTTACGGCAAGAGCACTAACTGAAGATAGGGAAGGAGGTACTGTTAAAGAAAGAGTTGATAATAATCCATATGTAGTTAATATTCATAATGACTTATTAGAATTTACATCAAAAACAGGAGCTATTCAGCCAAACTCTCCTGGTAAAAGTGCAGGTTTGCAAACGTCTTTCAGAAGGCATAATCAAACAGCTATTTTTGGAGAAAATAATTATAAAGGTTTACAGGAAAGTGCATATTTTAATCTTATCAGACAAACTTATATTGGCAGTACTAACCATAAATTGAAATATGGAACAAGTTATTATGCGGATAGATATACCGAAAGTTTTTCAGGCCATATTGATACTGCTTTTACGGATAACGTAAGAGTAGATTTGATGACAGGTGTTTTTTCAGAGTATTCTTACAAATGGGGTGAAAGTTTTAATCTGACAGCTGGAATGCGTGCAGATTATTATAATAATTCTGAAGAAATAAATTATCTACCAAGGTTAAATATGAAATACAATCCAACAGAAAAAATGGCAATTCGTTTTTCAGCAGGAAAGGCTTTTCGTGTAGCTAATGTATTTGTTGAAAATGCTTCATTTTTAGCATCTAATAGAGAAATTTCAGTTGGCAATTTAAATCCTGAAATAGCTTGGAATTATGGTGCGAACATTACCTATTGTTTTTATCTCTTTGGAAGAGAAGGTACAATTAATGCAGATGCCTACCGTACTGATTTTGAGAATCAAATTGTGGTTGATATTGAAAATCAAAATGAGTTATCGTTTTATAATTTAGAAGGAGAGTCCTATGCAACTAGTATGCAATTGGATTTTGCTTATGAATTGTTTGATCGTTTTGATGTAAAGATGGCCTATAAGATAAATGATGTGAAAAGTACGTATTCTGGAGGTGGAGAAACTAAAGAAACTCCGCTTACTCCAAAAGATAGGGCATTATTGAATCTTGCTTATGCTACTAATTTTGATAAATGGATATTTGATGTTACGGCTAACTATATAGGTGAGAGTAGGATTCCTGAACATAAGTATATAGCAAAAAAGTATTCTGAATCTTTTTATCTTTACAATGCTCAAATAACTAAAAAGTTCCGGAAATTTGATGTATATCTAGGAGCAGAGAATTTACTGGGTTATACTCAAGATAACCCAATAATTGATTCTGAAAATCCAACTTCATCTTCATCAGCTTTTGATGCGTCATTAATTTATGCGCCAATAAATGGACGAATGATATATGCAGGATTTAGATTTAAAATTAAATAATAATTAAATAAATAATAACATGAAAAAAATATTCATTGCCGTATTTAGTATTTTAACTATAAATGCTTGGGCACAAAAAGAAACAGTACAGATTAAAACTTCAGCAGAATGTGTTGCTAATTGTTGTAAAGATAGGATTGAAGAAGAAATGCAGTTTACAAAAGGAGTTACTGCAGTAAATTTGGATATAGAAAGTCAAGTTTTAACGGTTACTTTTAAAACGAAAAAGAACTCAGTTGAGAATATTAGAAAAATTATTTCAAATCTTGGTTATAATGCTGATGATGTAATGGCAAATGAGAGTGCTCATAATGCTTTACCTAATTGCTGTCAAAGTCTTGATTTTACAAAGCCAAAAGTTAAAAAATTTCAATTGAAAAAGCCTGATTAATTTTTAAAGGAAGTTTTTTCAATCTTTTTACATCATTTTATTTATAATATCTATTGCAGATTCTGCAATTACTGTACCGGGGCCAAACACGCCACTTACTCCAGCATTGTATAGGTAATCATAATCTTGCTGGGGAATTACACCTCCTGCAATCACTAAAATATCATCACGACCATATTCTTTTAGAGCTGCAATTACTTGCGGAACTAATGTTTTGTGTCCTGCTGCTAATGAGGATATTCCTAGAATGTGAACGTCATTTTCAACTGCTTGTTTAGCTGCTTCCTTTGGGGTTTGAAAAAGAGGTCCAACATCAACATCAAAACCTAAGTCAGCAAATGAAGTTGCTATTACTTTTGCTCCTCTGTCGTGTCCGTCTTGTCCCATTTTGGCAATCATAATTCTTGGTCTTCTTCCTTTCTTTATTGCAAACTCATCCGACAAGGCAAGGGCTTTTTTAAAGGTTTCGTTATTTTGTATTTCCATTTTATATACTCCTGAAATAGTTTGATTTTTTGCAATATATCTTCCGAACACTGTTTCCATAGCATCCGATATTTCTCCTAGTGTTGCCCTTTCTCTTGCTGCTGTTACTGCCAGTTCCAATAAGTTTCCAGAGTTGTTTTTACAAGCTGAAATTATTGCGGTTAAGGATGATTTCACCTTTTCGCTATTTCTACTTGCTTTTATGCTATATAGCCTTTCAATTTGTAATTTTCTAACAATAGTATTGTCAACTTCCAATATTTCAAGCTCTTTATCTTCTTTGGATAAGCGATTTGTATTTACACCAACAATAATATCCTTACCACTATCAATTCTTGCTTGTTTTCTTGCAGCAGCTTGTTCGATTCTCATCTTTGGAATTCCTGTCTCGATAGCTTTTGTCATACCACCAAGTTCTTCTATCTCCTGAATATGTTTCCAAGATTTTTCAGCTATTTCCTGTGTTAATTTCTCAACATAGTAAGAGCCTCCCCAAGGGTCAACTGTATTGCAAATTCCTGTTTCTTTCTGTAAATATATTTGAGTGTCTCTAGCAATTTTTGCTGAAAAATCAGTTGGTAATGCAATAGCCTCATCTAATGCATTGGTGTGTAAGCTTTGTGTTCCACCCATTACAGCTGCCATTGCTTCAACACATGTTCTAGTAATATTATTAAACGGATCTTGCTCTGTTAAACTCCAGCCACTAGTTTGGCAATGTGTACGTAAGGCTAATGATTTCGGATTCTTTGGATTGAATTCTTTTACCATTTTTGCCCAAAGCATTCTTGCTGCTCTCATCTTTGCAATCTCCATAAAGTGATTCATTCCTATTCCCCAAAAGAAAGATAATCTTGGAGCAAACGTATCAATTTCCATTCCTGAATCAATTCCTGTTCTTATATATTCTAATCCATCAGCAAGAGTGTAAGCTAACTCAATATCAGCTGTTGCTCCTGCTTCCTGCATATGATAGCCTGAAATAGAAATACTATTAAATTTTGGCATATTATTTGAAGTATATTCAAATATATCAGAAATAATACGCATAGAATGTTTTGGTGGATAGATATAGGTATTACGCACCATAAATTCTTTTAGAATATCATTTTGAATAGTTCCTGAAAGTTTCTCTAAGTTTATTCCCTGTTCCTGTGCTGCTACAATATAAAAAGCTAAAATGGGTAAAACTGCTCCATTCATAGTCATAGAGACAGACATTTTATCAAGTGGAATATGATTGAATAGAATTTTCATATCTTCAACAGAATCAATGGCAACTCCTGCCATACCCACATCACCTACTACTCTTTCATGGTCGGAATCATATCCTCTATGAGTTGCTAAATCAAAAGCTACCGAAAGTCCTTTTTGACCAGCAGCTAAGTTTTTTCTGTAAAAATTATTTGATGCTTCTGCAGTTGAAAAACCTGCATATTGTCTGATTGTCCATGGTCGCATGACATACATAGTAGAATAAGGGCCCCTTAAATTTGGTGCTATGCCAGCAACAAAATTTTGGTGTTCAACTTCTTTAACATCTTGTTTTGTATATTGACTTTTAATCTTAATTTTCTCAGGGCTTATCCAGCTTGGCTTGTTGTTAATTTCTTCTTCTTTATTGTTTTCTAAGTTATAATCTTTTAATAATTCATTTACTAAATAATCAATATAATATGCACCTTTTGTAGGATCACTTACTTTATCTAAATAACTTTCTTGCCTGAGTATAGTCTGCTGGTTTCTTGCAATTCTTTCGGAAAACTCTGTTGCCATTTCAAAGCTATGATTGTATGAATTAATCATAATTGCATCGGCTCCTCCAAAAATTGCTGACATACATTCTGTAGTGCTTCTAAGGATATTGTTGTAAGCATATTTTTGTTCTTTATTACTTTGCGAACTTGAAGCGAAAATAAATGGAGTAGTTCCTGTTTTTTGTTCCCAGAGTATTCTAAATGCTTTTAATTTTGCAATCTCTAAAAAATAGTTGCTATTTATTTCAAAGTGAAATTGAAATTGTTTATTATTATTATTAATTCCTTTTTTAAAAGCTGAGGATACCTCTTCTTTAGCTGAATTTCCTTCCCCAAAAATGGTGCTTAATAGAGATGTATTTTCTGTTCCGTGAAAAGCTCCTTTAATCTTTTTTCCTTTTGAGTATTTCTCCCATTGATTTATAAATGTGGCATCATAATCTTTAAAATCAATTCTTATGTATTCTATTTCAATATCTTTTAGTAAAACTTCTAGGCTGTTTGGATTAGTAAAGCACAAGCCACTTACATCATTTTGTAAGGCTTCTAATGCTCTTTTATTTCCTTCTTTTGGGTTTTTGGCATTAATAAGTTGATAGCATTCCCAATCTTCAGGAAAAGAGCTATTGAAAATAGGAATATTATCATTAGCATGATACATTGGAGAAATCTCAATTCCTTGGATTTTTGAAGCTAATTTTTCATTATAGTTAGCTCCTTTAAGGTCAGTAGTGATTTTCTCAGTCCAATCTGTTTTTGTTACAGCATTAAATGCTGAAAATAATTTACTCATTTTCTTTTTCTCTTATAATAAATATATCTTCATTTTCTTTTTTCATTAAGAACTTTTCTCTAGCAAATCTTTCCTGCTCAGCAGGATCATTTAGTAGTAGATATAATTCAGTACTATCTGATTTGATTTCATTAATATAGAACTCTTTTTGACTTTTTAATTCATCAACTGTATTCTTGATTTTACTTTGATTAATTAAATTATAATCATCTATAAATATGATCCATAAAATAAAAAATAGAAAGATAATAAGGTATTTATTTCTTAAGGGTTTTGGAAGTTTTTTAATTATATATTGTATTCTATCCATTTGGTAAAGATAGAAAATTACTTACGCTAAATTGTGGGAATAAAAATTCTTGTTTAAGAGATTAGAAATATAGTTGGTTGTTTGTGTATGTCTAATTTTGTTTGTTTCCATTCTTCAATAGTTTTAGTTTGAATAAATTCATTTTTTGAAGTAATATTTGTGGCAATACATAATCTTGTTTTGTTATTGCATTGTGCTTTTAAAGTATCTAATAATTGATTGTTTCTATAAGGAGTCTCCATGAAAATTTGAGTTTGTCCATTCTTTTTTGCAGCATTTTCTAAATTACGAATTACTTTTTTGCGTTCTCCTTTATCAATTGGCAAGTACCCTGTAAATGCAAAACTTTGTCCATTCATGCCAGAGCTCATTAACGCAAGTAATATAGATGATGGGCCAACTAAAGGTACTATATCAATATGGAAATCATGAGCATATGCTACAATTTTTGACCCAGGATCAGCAATACATGGTAAACCAGCTTCTGAAAGTATTCCGATATTTTCACCATTTAAAATATGTGGTAGAAAATCCTCTTCTAAGTTAAGTTTATCATGTTTCCCGTATGAATAGAAAGTTGTGTGATTAATATCTTTTTCTCTATATATTTTTTTAATATGTCTTCTAGCTGTTCTTATGTTTTCAACAATAAAAACGTTAATTTCCTTAATGTGATTAGTGATGATAGTTGGTAAAACTGATTCTTGTGTGTCGTCACTTAAAACTGTTGGTATTAGATATAGTTTGCCTTTATTCAATGTTTTGTATTATTTTTTCACATGCTTTGTCAAGCATGTTATACACTTCTTGAAATCCGTTTTTCCCGCCGTAATATGGGTCTGGAACTGACTGGTAAGAATTTGGATTAATTTTGTTCAAAATCATTATTATTTTATTCCGTTCTGTCTCACAAGAAGCTAAGCTAATAAGGTGAGCATAATTATTGGTATCCATAGCGTAGATGATATCAAATTCATCAAAATCGGCTCTACTGAACTGTCTAGCTCTTTGTTTGCTTAGGTCAATATCATATTTTTTAGCAATATCAATGGATCTGATGTCGGGTTGTTTCCCGACGTGATATGCGGCTGTTCCAGCTGAGTCTACTTTTAGATTAAGATGTTTTCCTTTAGAGCTGAGTATTCCCTCTGCAAGTGGTGAACGGCAAATATTTCCCAAACAAACCATTAGGATTTTCATAGTTTATGAAAGCGTTAACTTTTTCTCAATATCAGAAATGTATCCCTTAAAACGTTTATCAGTGTCTGCTAAGTTGTTGACTGTTTTACAGGCATGTAATACAGTAGCATGGTCTTTGTTACCGCAGTGTTTTCCTATCATTGCTAAAGAGTTTTTAGTCATTTGCTTAGAAAAATACATTGCTAATTGACGACATTGTACAATTTCTCTTTTCCTAGTTTTTGATTTCATAGTTTCAATAGGAATGTCAAAATAATCACAAACAACTTTTTGGATGTAATCAATAGAAACTTCTCTTACAGTATTTTTTACAAATTTATCAAGCATATTTTTTGCTAGATCAATTGTAATTTCCTTTCTATTTAAAGAGGATTGGGCTAATAATGAAATTAATGCACCTTCCAATTCTCTAACATTAGTAGTGATAGAGTAAGCAATATATTCTACTACTTCATATGGTATGTCTATACCATCTTTTTTAATTTTCTTTTTTAAGATAGCTAATCTTGTTTCTAGGTCAGGTGACTGTAAATCAGCCGAAAGACCCCATTTAAAACGAGATAATAATCTTTGTTCCATCCCAATAATATCGACAGGAGCTTTGTCGGAGGTTAAGATAACTTGTTTCTTGTTTTGGTGTAGATGATTAAAAATATGAAAGAAAACATCTTGTGTTTTTTCTTTTCCACAGAGGAATTGTACATCATCAATAATTAATACATCAATAGATTGGTAAAAGTGAACAAAGTCATTTCTCTTGTTGTCCTTAATTGCGTCAACAAATTGTGTTAAGAATTTGTCAGCAGAGACATATAATACAATTTTTTCAGGATGATTATTTTTCACCTCAATACCAATAGCATTGGCTAAGTGAGTTTTTCCAAGTCCTCCTGATCCATATATAAATAGAGGATTGAAAGATGTTCCTCCAGGGTTTTGTGAAACAGCAAATCCTGCAGAGCGAGCTAAACGATTACATTCACCTTCAATGTAAGCGTCAAAGGTGTATGACTCGTTTAATTGAGGGTTTATATTTATTTTTTGTAAACCAGGAATTATAAAAGGATTCCTTATTGAAGAGCTATTCATACTCATAGGTATGCTAATAGGATTGTTTTTTACATCAGCTTGTCCACTACTTGGTACTTTAGATATGTAAGGTTTCTTGTCTGAAGAATTTTCAAGTAAGATATTGTATTCTAATTTCGCATCTTTTCCTATTTCTCTCATGATTGTTTTTTTCATAAGAGTAAGATAATGCTTTTCTAACCATTCAAAACAAAACTGACTAGGAACCTGTATGGTAAGTGTTTTTCTTTCAAGTGCAACTGCTTTAATTGGCTTGAACCAGGTCTTAAAGTTTTGTGCGGTTACATTGTCTCTGATGATAGTTAGGCAGTTATTCCAAACGTCTTGATAACTTTTTTCTTGCATTTTGTGGTCTTGATTTGTCTTTTAGTAATTCGTTTTAAGTTTTAGTCTTTTGCTTTTAGGTTTGAGCAAATATGAAGAACTTATCGTTAATAAAAAAGAAAATTTGTACTTGACTTTATATTTTTTTTTACAGAGCAGGATTATCAGAGAAGAGATTTTGTTTAAAACTTTTTAAAAGTCATATTATTATGCGTTTTCATAGTCATTTTTAATAAATATTGATCTTCCATAAACTTTTTTTAAACTATCATTTTGACTAAAATGATAATCAACCTTGCCAATGTTAATTCCTGCCCATCCAACTTGGTTTATTAGCACTTCTTTTTTATCTATGTTAAGCTGCTTGACAGGCTTTTTTAAGAAGGTATGTGTATGTCCTCCTATAATTAAATCAATATCACGCGTTTGACTTGCAAAGGTCAAATCTGATATTTTTTCTTCTTTATATTTGAAGCCTAAATGAGAAAGGCAAATAACTAAATCGCATTTTTCTTTTTGTTTTAAAATATTTGCATAACGATTAGCTGTTGATATAGGATTTTGATATACAGTATTTTGATACAACTTTTTTGGCACAAGACCTTCTAATTCTATACCAATTCCGAAAACTCCTATTTTTAAATTTCCTTTTCGAAATACTTTATAGGGCTTAAAAGTATTTTTTAATATGGTATCTGAAAAATCATAGTTTGCAATTAAAAAAGGAAAGTTAGCGTGAGGAAGTTGTTCTTTTAGCCCTTCTAAGCCATTATCAAAATCATGATTACCTAAAGTTACAGCATCATATTTCATTTCACTCATAAGTTTGAACTCTAGCTCCCCTCCATAAACATTAAAGTAAGGTGTTCCTTGAAAAACATCTCCTGCATCTAATAGCAGAACATGTTCTTCTTGTTTTCTTATTTGTTTAATTAGTGCTGCTCTTTGTGCCATTCCTCCTAAGCCTTTATTTCTTCCGCTTGTAAATGGGTGTATATGGCTATGCATGTCATTCGTGTGTAAGATAGTGAGTTTTGTGTCATTATTTTTACCAAAGGAAAGTTGTGGGATTAACGAGAGTCCAATAGCTCCTAATCCGCTTTTTTTTATAAAGTTTCTTCTATTATTCATTGTCAATTACTTTTATCCTTCCGTCAAGATTTGCTGTGATTGTATCATTTTTTTCGCAGTGATCAATAATTGCATCTCTCAGTTTTAGACCCAATTTATATTGTTCTTTATTTTGAAAAAAACTCATCTTATCCCCTCCATTTGCTAGATAATCTGAGGTAAGAACTTTGACTTTCTCATTCTCTTCAAAGTTTACTGGCCAGGAATTAGTTATTACACGTCCTTCTTTATTCATAGTTATTTTGATACCTGAAAAAGGTTCACCACTTCTTTTGCAGATATAATTTAAGAGGCCTAAGTAATCTTCTTTGTTTAATTCTAGTACTACTAATTCATTCTCAAAAGGCATTAGTTCGTATATTTCACCTCTAGTAATAGGGCCTTTATCTATTATGCTTCTTAGTCCTCCATTATTCATTACACACATGTGTGCATCAGAATAGTTAAGGCATAGGTCGGTAACAAAATTTCCTAATAAGGACTCGGCACCTTTTTTTGTTAAGCTATTTTTTGAATAGCTAATTACCTCATTCATTTCTGTTTCTATTCCTTTTTGATAAGGAGCTATAATAGCTAATGCAATCGTATCCGCACTTGCCTTTATCTCAATTGTATTGCTATCAAACGATTGTAAATTGTAGGTTGAGGTGCACGAAAAAATTAAAAGCATTCCTAAATATATAGTGTGTTTTTTTAATTTCATAAGGCTACAATATTAAGAAATAAAAATATTGTGTGTATTATTGCAGCATGTATTCTTTTGAAACAAAAATTAGAGTGAGGTATGGCGAAACAGATCAAATGAGTTTTGTATACTATGGCGTATATGCTCAGTATTATGAAGTAGGAAGAGTAGAGCTTCTGCGTTCTTTGGGGCTTTCATATAAAGAAATTGAAGCAATGGGCTTTGCGCTTCCTGTCGTAAATATGAATATTAATTATAAAAAACCTGCTTTTTATGATGATGAGCTTACTATAAAAACTACTATTAAAGAATTACCATCTGCAAAAATTACTTTTCATTATGAAACTTTAAATGAAAAGAGAGAGCTTTTGAATGTTGGTCAAGTCATTTTGGTTTTTATAAATAAAAAAACAGGTAACCCTTGTTCTGCTCCTAAAGTAATTATGAATAAATTAAAAGAAAAATTATTATGAAAAAGTATTGGGCAGAATTATTTGGCACCTACATTTTGGTGTTTGTAGGTACAGGCGCGATTATGATTAATGAAATTACTGGTGGTGAAATAAGTCATTTAGGAATTGGGCTCTCATTTGGATTAGTTGTAATGGCTATGATATATGCAATTGGTGATATATCGGGAGCACATATTAATCCAGCAGTAACTATTGCCTTTGCAGTAGCAAAACGACTCCCCAAAAATCAGATTTTACCTTACATTTCTTTTCAGTTGGTAGGTGCAATTTTGGCATCAGCAAGCTTATTTTTTATTTTCCCTGAATCAAATACCATGGGAGAAACCTTACCTTTAAAGGAAGCTTGGGTACAGTCCTTTATATTGGAGTTTATTTTAACCTTTATTTTAATGTTTGTGATTCTGAATGTTTCAACTGGGTCAAAGGAAAAGGGAATTACTGCTGCTTTAGCTGTTGGGGGAGTAGTTGCTTTTGAGGCTACTTTTGCAGGACCTATCAGTGGTGCTTCTATGAATCCGGCCCGATCTATAGCTCCTGCAATTTTTTCAGGAGACTTGACTTATTTATGGCTGTATATTGTAGCAGCAATTCTTGGATCTATTTTTGCTGTTTACTCATGTAAATTAGTGCAATCTAATAAATGTTGCGATAACTGTTAGCAGATTCTTTTAAGTACTAGAATTATCATTTCTTCTACCGTTTTTTTATAGTTTTTACTATACTCTTTTGTAAATCGGTTTGCTATAATAGCACACATTGTTAAAGTATTATGTCCAAGTGATTGTCCTAAATAATATAGAGCAGAAGTTTCCATTTCAAAATTTGTAATTCTATTCTCCTTGAAATTAAAGCTTTCCATTTTTTCATGTAAGTTGGTAATAAGTGGGTTAAGTCTTAATGTTCTTCCTTGAGGCCCATAAAAACCTGGTGCAGTTGCTGTTATTCCTGTTTTTATATCAGGAAAAAGTGAAAGTAAATTGTCTGATGCTTTTACAGCATATGGATGCGATAAATTTTCTGGCCAACTAGCATGTTGCTTGTATTTATTACTCATTTCATGTTCAATTATTTCTTCTGTTTGATAGAAATGTGCAATGTTGTCAAATCCTAATCCAAAAAATGAAACTAGAAAAGAGTCAACTTCAATATCTTTCTGTAAGGCTCCTGAAGTTCCTAGACGAATAAGGTTTAAGATTTTCTTTTTTTTATTTATTGTTCGTGTTTTGAAATCAATATTCACTAACGCATCAAGTTCATTAACAACAATATCAATATTATCAGTACCAATTCCAGTTGATATTGCGCTAATTCTTTTTCCATTTAAAGTTCCTGTATGTGTAATAAACTCTCTGTTCTGTGTTTTATGTTCAATACTGTCAAATTTATTTGAAATTATAGTTACTCTTTCAGGATCTCCAACAAGTATTATGGTGTCAGCAATTTCATCTTTATTTAAATTGAGGTGATAAATTTTATTTTCTGGAGTAAGTATTAATTCTGTCTCTGCTATTATATTCATATAAATATGTAATTTTGTATTATCAAATATATATATAATATGTCAATATCATCAAGTAAAATATTAGTTCCTATCGGTTTCTCAGAACAATCAATGATTGCTCTAGTTCAAGCTTTTAATTTAGCGAAAATTAAAAAATCTAAAGTAGTATTACTATCAGTAGTAGAAGAGCAAAGCATGATGCAGTCTTTGTTTTTAGATGATAAAAGTCATGAATTACAGTTAAAGGTAAATCAGAAGCTTCATCAAATTGGTGAGGAGTATGGTGATAAGTATGGTGTTCACGTTGAGTCTTTGGTAGCCAAAGGAAAAATATATAGCCAAATTAATAAAGTTGCAGAAATGATTTCTGCCGACTTAATTGTAATGGGAACTGATGGTTCAGATGGTTCTCTAAAAAAAATAATGGGTTCTAATGCTGAGCGTGTAGTAAGTTTAGCACATTGTCCTGTTATTACTATTAAGGGTAAGAATCATAGCGACGGTTGTAAGAATATTATTCTTCCGCTTGATTTGGAAAAACAAACAAAAGAAAAGGTTACTTATGCTTTAGAATATGCTAGATATTGGAATGCAACTATTCGATTAGTTTCGGTAGTGCTTAGAAATAATCAAGAGGTAAGAAATAAGCTAGTTAAAAATATTAATCAAGTAAAAAAATTTATTACTGATGCTGGAGTGAAATGTACTGCTGATTTGGTTGAAGGAGAAAAAAAACAAACTTTAGGTGATTTTGTTTTTAAATATGAAAAGAGTTTTGATGCGGATTTAATTATGATAATGACTAAAAAGGAAGAATTAACATTGTCTAATAACATAAGTGTGACAGCTAGGTATATTATTAATAATTCTGAAATTCCTGTGATGAGTATTCGCCCTAAGGAACAAAAGCATTTAACAGGACCAACAATTGCATTCTAAAAATGTCATCTCTATACAATTTACACAAATTATGTATTGCAAAAGGAGTAAGTGTTGCAGTTGCTGAGAGTTGTACTTCAGGAATAATTGCTTCAAAATTAACTACTCTTTCAGGAAGTTCTTCTTATTTTAAAGGAGGTATTGTGGCCTATCAGAATGAAATTAAAACAAAATTTCTAGCAGTTAGTCAATCAATTATTGATGAAAAAACTGAGGTAAGTTCCGATGTTGTTATACAGATGGCTAAAAGTATTTTGGAAAAATTTAATACAGACTTTTCTATAGCGACAAGTGGATATGCTGGCCCTAATGGTGGGACAAATAAAAATCCAATTGGAACTGTTTTTATTGCTATTGCAAGTGAAGTTGATGTAGCTGTCAGTTGCTTTATTTTTTTGGGAAATAGGCAATCTATTGTTAATCAAGCATCTGAAAGTGCTTTGAGCTTGCTTTTGACTGAGATAAAAAAACAGTATTAAATTTTAATTTATTTAGATTAGATTGTATATTTGCAGCCCTAAATTAAGAAGATATGTCAAGAATTTGCCAAATAACAGGAAAGAAAGTAATGGTTGGGAATAATGTTTCTCACGCTAAGAATAGAACAAAAAGAAAATTCTACCCGAATTTACAAACAAAAAAGTTTTTTATTCCTGAAACTGGTGAAACAGTTATTTTAAAAGTTTCAGCAAATGCGTTAAGAACAATTGATAAAAAAGGAATTGCTGCAGTTTTAGCTGAGGCTAAAGCAAACGGCAATGTGCTTGTTTAATCACAAAATATATTTTTAAATAAAAAAGTTGCTATCTTTGATGGCAACTTTTTTGTTTAATAACTAATTATAATCAAAATGAAAAATATATTTAAAATATCTACCATTTTATTATTGGCTGTCATTATGGTGATTTCTTCATGTAAAAAAGAGGATGAATCTCCGTTGGCTACACAAATTCTAATGGGGTGTACAGATTTAACTGCTATAAACTTCAATCCATTAGCTAATACTAATGATGGTTCATGTATTCCAGCGACATTAGGATGTATGGATGTTTTAGCAATTAATTATTCGTCAATTGCGAATTCTGATGATAGTACTTGTTTATACGCTTTCGATATAGCTTTAGGAGTTTGGAATATAAATCCTGATTGTGAAGAGATAGATGTTTTAGGTCAAGTTATTTTACTTGACGATCAATTGCCTGAATCTATTGATGTTCAAGGAACTGTAGAAGAAACATTATTTATATATATAGGTGATGCACAAGTTTCTGCAACTATTGATTATTTTGGTAGCATATTAATTTCAGAACAAACTGCTTCAATAGATGCTGGTTTTGGATTTCCAATTCCAGTTCAAATTTATGGATCAGGAAAAATTGAAACAGAAAATTCTGGATATATGAATTTAACATTTTCAGGTGAGATTGATCTTATTCCAGGTTTACCGACTGCATTTAGTTCTGCATGTTATATTACCCTTTCTAAATAATATTGAAATTAAATATTTCTAATGAGAAAGTTAATACTCTTTGTTGCTGCATTTTGCTGTGTGTTATTAGTAGTTTCTCAGCCATTTAGTCGTAAAGATAGTCTAAGAGGAGGTCTTTCTTTAATGAGAACATGCTATGATGTAACTTTTTATGACTTATTTGTAATGATTGATCATCAGGAAAAATCTTTAGAAAAATCTTACAATATTATTCATTTTACAGTTGTTTCTGATTTTGATAAGATGCAAATTGACTTGGCATTTAATATGGAAGTTTTGCTTATTCAATTTGAAGGAGTCCAACTTGAGTATAGTCGTGAGTTTGATGCAATTTATATTGATTTTCCAAGAGTGCTTAAAAAGTCAGAACATGCAAATGTAAAGATTTGGTATAGTGGCTATCCTAAGGAAGCAGTAAATGCACCATGGGACGGGGGTTTTTCATGGAAAAAAGATGATAATGGAAATCCTTGGATTGGAGTTTCTTGTCAAGGATTAGGGGCTAGTGTTTGGTGGCCATGTAAGGACCATCAATCTGATGAGCCAGATAGTATGCGTATTACCTGTACGGCTCGGTATCCTTCAAAAATAATTTCAAATGGTGATTTAAGAAAAGATACTACAGAATGGAATCAGTATTTTAATTCTATGGTAAATGTTAGTGAATGGTTTGTTTCCTATCCTATTAATAATTATAATGTAACGCTAAATATTGGAGATTATGAGCATTTTTCTGAAGCGTTTATTTCGGAAAAAGATACTTTGCGTATGGATTATTATGTCTTACATGATAATTTAGAGAAAGCAAAAGAACATTTTAAACAGGTAAAGCCTATGATGGAATGTTTCGAAAAATATTTTGGGGCATATCCTTTTTGGAATGATGGTTATGCTTTAGTTGAAACACCTTACTTAGGAATGGAGCATCAGTCAGCTATCGCTTATGGAAATGATTATCTACCAGGTTATCATGGAAATACTCGCTTTATTGATGGACTAAATTTTGATTTTATAATTGTGCATGAAAGTGGACATGAATGGTGGGGTAATTCTATCACTACTAATGATATTGCTGATATGTGGGTGCATGAAGGTTTTTGCACTTATTCTGAGGTGTTATATGTTGAATGTATGTATGGATATGATGCAATGTTAAGCTATGTAAATAATCAAAAAGGAAGTGTCAGAAATGACAAGTCTGTTATCGGTCCTTATCATGTGAATGCAGAAGGAAGTTCTGACATGTATAATAAAGGGTCGTTAATGTTGCATACGCTTAGAAGTTTGATTGAGGATGATAAGCTGTGGTTTGAAATGATAAAAGGAATTGCTAATGATTTTAAACATGAAACAGTTGATGGGCAAGAAATCATTAACTATATCAATAAAAAATCAGGAAAAGATTTCACTGATTTCTTTAATCAATATTTGAAGAATAAGGATATTCCCGAGTTTCAATATAATTTGCAGAAAGAAGGTAGAAATTACACCTTAGTATATAGATGGGAAGCAATCCCTGAATTTGACATGCCTATTTTGATAAATACAGGAAGTAAGGATTTTTGGATATACCCTAATACGGAGTGGAAGGAGCAAGATTTAGGAGGCTTTGATAAGCATGATTTTAAGGTAAGAGATGACTTATTCTTTATTGATATTAAAAAGCAATAAATAGTGTTTAAGTTTAGATTATTTAATTAAATTTGCAGCCCAATAAATTATAAGAAAATGGCAAAGAAAGGAAATAGAGTTCAAGTTATTTTAGAATGTACTGAACATAAAGCAAGCGGATTACCAGGAACATCTCGTCACATTACAACTAAGAATAAAAAGAACACTCCAGATAGAATGGAATTGAAAAAATTCAACGCTATCATGAAGAAAATGACTGTTCATAAAGAAATAAAATAATAAGAAATGGCAAAAAAGACAGTAGCATCATTACAGAAAAAAGGAGCAAAAGCTTTTACTAAAGCTGTGAAAATGGTTAAAACAGCAAGTGGATCATACTCTTTTAAAAGTGAAATTGTACCAAAGGATAAAGTAAAAGAATTCTTTGCAAAAAAATAGTATTTAATTATACGCAAACAAAAGCTTCTTTCTATCTTTGAAAGGAGCTTTTTGTGTTTATTAAAGCAAATAATTATGGGAATATTCGGTTTTTTTTCAAAAGATAAAAAAGTTAAACTTGATAAAGGTTTAGAGAAAACTAAGGAAAATGTTTTTAATAAACTCTCACGTGCTGTTGCAGGTAAATCAATTATTGATGAGTTGGCGCTTGATGATATTGAAGAGGCCTTAATCACTTCAGATATTGGTGTCGAGACAACACTTAAAATTATTGAGAAATTAGAGGAAAGAGTAGCAAAAGATAAATACATCAATACTTCTGAATTAAATGATTTCTTAAAAGCAGAAATTTCCTTATTAATGAAGGAGGGTTATGAAGAAATTCCTGAAGTTGATGGTCCTTATGTAATTATGGTTGTTGGTGTTAATGGCGTAGGTAAAACAACTACAATCGGAAAATTAGCACATCAATTTAAGCAGCAGGGTAAAAAAGTTGTATTAGGTGCAGCTGATACTTTTCGTGCATCAGCAGTTGATCAGTTAGTTATTTGGGCAGATAGAGCTGGAGTTGCAATTGTAAAACAAGATATGGGATCTGATCCTGCTTCAGTTTGTTTTGATACTTTACAATCAGCAAAAGCAAGTGATGCTGATGTAGTAATTATTGATACTGCAGGAAGATTACATAATAAAATCAATTTAATGAACGAATTGACTAAGATAAAGAATGTAATGGCTAAAGTTATTCCTGAAGCACCGCATGATGTAATGTTGGTGTTAGATGCTTCAACAGGACAAAATGCTATTGAACAGGCAACTCAGTTTACAAAAGCCACTAAAGTAAATTCTTTAGCGCTTACCAAGTTGGATGGTACGGCAAAAGGAGGGGTGGTAATTGGTATTTCTGATCAGTTTCAGATTCCAGTTCGTTATATTGGTGTTGGAGAGGGGGTGGAAGATTTACAAGTCTTTAATAAAAATGAATTTATAGATTCACTATTTAACTAAATGAGAACAAAATCAACAAAGAAAAACAAAATTAATGTCATCACTTTAGGCTGTTCTAAGAATGTGTATGATTCTGAGGTTTTGATGGGTCAATTGGTCGCCAATAATATGGAGGTGGAACATGAATCGGAAAAGGATGATTCCAATATTGTTGTGATAAATACTTGTGGGTTTATTGATAACGCAAAGGAGGAATCCATTAATACGATATTAGAACATGCAGAACGCAAACAGGCAGGTGAGATTGATAAATTGTATGTTACAGGTTGCTTGTCTGAACGCTATAAGCCAGATTTAGAGAGAGAGATTACTAATGTTGATCAGTATTTTGGAACAACTGATTTACCAAAACTATTAAAAGTTTTAGGTGCAGACTATAAGCATGAGTTACTAGGTGAACGATTAACTACTACACCTAAGCATTATGCCTACCTTAAAATTGCTGAAGGCTGCGATAGACCTTGTTCATTTTGTGCTATTCCGCTTATGAGAGGTAAACACAAATCTACTCCTATTGAAAAATTAGTTATTGAAGCTAAAAATTTAGCAAAAAATGGGGTTAAGGAATTGATACTTATTGCTCAGGATTTAACTTTTTATGGATTGGATATTTATAAAAAAAGAAGATTGGCTGACTTATTGATTGAGTTATCTAAGGTAGAGGGAATTGAATGGATTCGATTGCATTACGCTTTCCCAACAGGCTTTCCACAAGATGTGTTAGATGTAATTAGAGAGAATGATAAAGTGTGTAATTATATTGATATTCCTTTACAGCACATAAATGATGAGATTCTGAAATCTATGAAAAGAGGAACTTCTCATCAGAAGACAGATGATTTGTTAAAAGCATTTAGGGTAAAAGTACCAAATATGGCTATTCGTACTACATTGATAGTAGGTTATCCTGGTGAAACAGAAGAAAGATTCCAAGAATTAAGACAATGGGTTCAGGATACAAAATTTGATAGATTGGGAGTGTTTACTTATTCTCATGAAGAAAATACTTCTGCTCACGTTCTGGATGATGATATTTCTGATGAAGTGAAAAAAGCAAGGCAAGAAGAAATTATGGATTTGCAAACGCATATTTCTTGGGAGTTAAATCAAGAAAAAATAGGAAAAACTTTTAAAGTATTGTTCGACCGTAAGGAGGGAGATTATTTTATTGGGCGTACTGAGTTTGACAGTCCTGATGTCGATAATGAGGTGTTGGTAAAAGCTAATGATACTTATATAAGAATGGGTGATTTTGCTAATGTGCTTATTGAAAAGACCGATCATTTTGATTTGTATGGTGTCGTAGTTGATTAGCAGAAAATAATTGATAATGCTTTTACTTTTAAAGTATGCTTTCTTTTCGTTATTTTCGCACAACATTCTACTAACAAGAAATTAAAAATAGGGCAGTAACTATGTTTGAAAATTTATCAGAAAAACTAGACAAGGCATTTAAAGTTTTAAAAGGGCAGGGCAGTATTTCCGAAATTAATGTTGCTCAAACAATGAAAGAAATCCGTAAGGCATTACTTTCAGCTGATGTTGATTTTAAAACAGCTAAGTCCTTTACAGCAAAGGTTCAGCAAAAAGCTTTAGGAGAAAAAGTGCTTACCGCTATTGATCCAGGACAATTGCTTACTAAAATAATGAAGGATGAATTGGCTGAACTCATGGGGAGTAGTCAGTCTGAAATTTCCTTAGAGGGTTCGCCAACAGTAATTCTTATTGCAGGTTTGCAAGGAAGTGGTAAAACCACTTTTTCTGGAAAGCTAGCATTACATCTTAAAAATAATAAAAGTAAACGTCCTTTATTGGTAGCTTGTGATGTATATCGTCCTGCTGCAATTGATCAAATTGGTGTGTTAGCTGAGCAAGTTGGTGTTGATGTTTTTCAGGATAGAGAAAATAAAAATCCTGTAGTGATTGCTCAAAATGCAATTAAGCATGCTAAAACAAATGGACATAATGTCGTAATTATTGATACTGCTGGTCGTTTGGCAGTTGATGAAGCTATGATGAGTGAAATAGCCGCTATTAAGAAGGCTATTAATCCTCAGGAAATTTTATTTGTTGTGGATTCCATGACAGGGCAAGATGCTGTCAATACAGCAAAATCCTTTAACGATAAACTAAATTTTGATGGAGTAGTCCTTACCAAATTAGATGGTGATACAAGAGGTGGTGCTGCACTTACTATTCGTTCAGTTGTAGATAAACCAATTAAATTTATTGGAACTTCCGAAAAAATGGATGGGCTTGATGTATTCTATCCTGATAGAATGGCAAGCCGTATTTTAGGAATGGGAGATGTTATTTCCTTAGTGGAGCGTGCTCAGCAACAGTTTGATGAAGAGGAGGCTAGGCAAGTGCAGAAAAAAATTGCTAAAAACCAATTTGGTTTTGATGATTTTTTAAAGCAAATTCAGCAAGTAAAAAAGATGGGAAACATGAAGGATTTGATGGGTATGATTCCTGGAATGGGTAAGGCTATGAAGGGAGTAGATGTTGAGGATGATGCATTTAAAGGAATTGAAGCAATTATACATTCTATGACCAAACAAGAGCGTGAAAATCCTAAGTTACTCAATGGAAGTAGAAAGAAAAGAATTGCTAATGGAAGTGGAACTTCAGTAGTTGAGGTTAATCAGTTAATTAAACAGTTTAGCCAAATGGGCAAAATGATGAAGATGATGCAAGGTGGTGGTGCGAAGCAAATGATGCAAATGATGAAGAGCCAGGGAGGTATTGCTGGGCCTAATTAGAGGTCCTGTATTCTTAACAGTAGATCTTCACATTAAAAGATTTGAACAAAGAAAATAAAAGAACAATGATTTTACTTGACGGAAAAAAAACATCAAATGATATTAAAGATGAGATTGCTAGTGAGGTTTCTCAATTAGTTGCTAATGGTGGCAAAAAACCACATTTAGCAGCAATACTTATTGGAGATAATGGTGCGAGTGAAACTTATGTAAATGCAAAAGTAAAAGCTTGTTTTGAGGTTGGATTTAATTCTACATTGGTTCGTTTGGATACATCTGTTACGCAAGATCAATTACTTGCTGAAGTAGAAAAAATTAATATTAATTCTGATATTGATGGATTGATTGTGCAATTGCCTTTACCTTTTCATATTGATGAAATGAAAGTGACTGAATCTATTTTGCCATCAAAAGATGTTGATGGTTTTCATCCAACTAATATTGGTAAAATGGCTTTAAATTTACCTACTTATCTGCCTGCAACTCCTGCGGGAATTTTAGAGTTATTATCAAGGTATAAGGTAGAGACATCAGGAAAACATTGTGTAGTAATTGGAAGAAGTCATATTGTAGGTTCTCCAATGAGTATCTTAATGGCAAGAAACACTAATCCTGGAAACTGTACTGTTACACTTACTCATAGCAGGACAAAAAACCTTAATAAAATCACCAAAACAGCTGATATTTTAATTGTTGCTTTGGGGAAAGCTGAGTTTGTTACAGCCAACATGGTCAAGGATGGGGTTGTTATTATTGATGTTGGAATAACAAGAATTAAGTCAGACAAAACAAAAAGTGGTTGGAAATTATTAGGAGATGTTGATTTTAAAGGAGTTAAAAATAAGTGTAATTTTATTACTCCTGTACCAGGTGGAGTGGGACCTATGACCATTGCTATGTTATTAAAAAACACATTATTATCATCAAAAAGTAATTTATATTAAATATTTACTATATTTGCCGAAGTTTTGTGGGGTTGTTCCCACTAGTATTAATAAAATTTAAAAAAACAATTATGGAAGGAACAGTAAAATGGTTTAATGCAAGTAAAGGTTATGGTTTCATCGAAGGTTCAGACGGAACTGATTACTTTGCGCATTTCCAAGAAATTCAAATTGAAGGTTACAAAACTTTAAAAGAAGGTTCAGCGGTATCTTTTGAGCCAGGAGATGGTGAAAAAGGCCCAGTAGCTAAAAATATTGTAAACGCTTAATTAGCATAATATAATATAAAAACAAAACGGGCTTAATGCCCGTTTTTTTTATGCCTTATTTTTTAACTTTTCTTCTAGTTCTTGCAATTCGTCTCGCAAATGTGTAGCTTCCATAAAATTTAGATTTTTTGCCATGCGCTGCATTTCTCTTTTTGTATGACTAATCATCTTTTTTAATTGATCGCTATTAGCATTTTCAATATTTGGAATATTTTTATTAGTACTTGGTCCTGTAATTTTATAAGGATTTAAACTATCAGTTAATGAATTTCCTTTTTTCTGAAGTAAAGGTTGAGGTGTTAAGCTATTTTTTTTATTGTAGGCTTGTTGTTTTTCTCTTTTTCTATTAGTTTCATCAATAGTCTTTCTCATTGAGTTGGTAATTCTATCTGCATACATAATTACAAGTCCGTTAATGTTTCGAGAAGCCCTTCCAGCAGTCTGTGTTAATGCTCTTTCTGATCTTAAAAATCCTTCTTTATCAGCATCCATAATAGCAACTAAACTTACTTGAGGTAAGTCCAGCCCTTCTCTTAATAAGTTTACCCCAATTAATACATCAAATTCTCCCTCCTTTAATCCGTTTAATATTTCTACTCTTTCTAGCGTGTCAACATCTGAATGGATATAGCGACATTTAATACTAAATTTTGTAAGGTATTTACTGAATTCTTCAGCCATTCTTTTGGTAAGTGTAGTAACAAGTATTCGTTCTCTTTTTTCAATTCGTATTCTAATCTCTTCTAGAAGGTTATCTATTTGATTTTTAGAAGGTCTCACGTTAATTATAGGTTCAAGTAATCCTGTTGGGCGAATAATTTGTTCTGCTATTATACCTTCAGATTTTTCTAGTTCATAATCTGCAGGAGTAGCACTTACATAGATAGTTTGATTGTTTATTGTTTCAAATTCTTCAAACTTAAGTGGTCTGTTATCCATTGCGGCAGGTAAACGAAATCCGTGTTCTACTAAGTTGATTTTTCTTGATTTATCTCCGCCATACATGGCACGAATTTGTGGTAGGGTTACATGGCTTTCATCAATTACAGTAATAAAATCAGCTGGAAAATAATCTAATAAACAGAAAGGTCGACTTCCTTCATTTCTGCCATCAAAATACCTAGAATAGTTTTCAATTCCTGAGCAATACCCTAGTTCTTTAATCATTTCTAGATCAAAGTTGGTGCGTTCATCTAATCGTTTTGCTTCGTTAGAAAGCCCGATTTCCTGAAAATAATCGACTTGTTTTCTTAAGTCATCTTGTATAGCTGCGATAGCACCGTATATTTTTTCTTTTGAGGCAACAAAGATGCTGGCAGGATAAACTTTAACTTCTTCAAGGGAATCAATTATCTTCCCGTTTTCAGGATTAAAGCTCTCAATTTCTTCAATTTCATTTCCAAAGAAATGAAAACGATAGGCAATATCATTATGTGCTAAAAATACATCAACTGTATCTCCTTTTACTCTGAAATTTCCTCTAGTAAATTCTGCAGTTGTACGGCTGTAAAGTGCAAGGACAAGTTTTTGTAAAAACTGATCTCTACTAATAATATCTCCTTGAGCAATATCAATTATTCCATTATGAAAATCTTCAGGATTTCCTATTCCGTAAATACAACTTACGGAGGCAACTACAATCACATCTTTTCTTCCAGAAAGTAGTGAGGAAGTTGTATTCAGTCTATATTTTTCAATTTCTTCATTTATAGATAAATCTTTTTCAATATAAGTTCCTGTGCTAGGAATATAAGCCTCTGGTTGATAGTAATCGTAGTAAGAAACAAAATACTCCACTGCATTATCAGGAAAGAATTGCTTAAATTCACTAAAGAGTTGCGCTGCAAGTGTTTTGTTATGGCTTAATACAAGGGTAGGGCGATTAACCTTTTTAATCACATTTGCAATTGTAAATGTTTTCCCTGATCCGGTAACTCCTAATAAAGTCTGAAAATCCTCTCCATCATTTAGTCCGTCAACTAATTGTTTTATTGCTGATGGTTGATCGCCTGTAGGTGAAAATTCTGATTCAAGTTTAAATTGCATTTACCCTTTATTAAGGATTTGAAGTTTTTGTTTTAGAGCTTCAATTTCAGTATTTGCTTTAGTAATTTTGCCTTCAACTTGCTTCTTTAGAGGCTCAGTACCTTTATTTCTTCCAAAGAATGATATATTGTTCTCGTATTGAGAAATTTCTTTTTTAAGGGAATCTATTTTTAATCTTAAGAACTGTTTTTCGCTACTAATGGCTTTATCATTTCCTTTAATAGAGTTAACTTTGTTTTGATATTGTTCTTCTGCTAATACTTTTTTGCTTAGTCCAAGTTCTTCAAATTTAGAATTAATTATATTAAAAAACTCATCATTTATTTTGATTTTTTCTCTAGCAATATGTCCTGCTTTTTTCCATTCATTAGAAAATTCTTTAAGCTGTTTAATATCGTCTTTTGAATTTGCAGAAGATTTAAATTCTTTAAGTTTGAGAAGAATTTTTTCTTTGTCTTTTAAAGCCATTTCTTTCTCTTTATCCATAGCTTTATAATATTTTTTTCTAGCATTAAAAAAAGTATCACAAGCAGCCTTAAATCGTTTCCATATTTTATTTGATTGATCAGCATTAGAAAAACCTGCATTTTTCCAATCGTTTTGAAGTGTAATTAATTTCTTTCCTGTTTCCTGCCAATCTGTACTGTTTTGTAATTCTTCTGATTTTTCACAAATGATAATTTTTGCTTTTAATACAACTTTAGCTTCTTCTTTTTTCTGTTTATAATAAGTATTCTTTTTATCATAAAAGCTATTTAAAACTGTTCTTAATCTTTTCCATGCAATGCTGTTTTCAGCTTTATTTAATCGACCAATATCTTTCCATTCTTTTTCAAGAATAGAGCATTTATTAGTGTTTTCTTGCCATGACTTATGTGAGGTTAATGTTTCTGAAGTTAAATCAGTAATTTTTCTGCAGATTTTTTCTTTCTTAATAAGCTTTTCCTGATCTTTCTCTTTCTCTTTTAAGAAGTAATCATTACGTTTTTTGTTTAGTGTTTTACTTATGTTTTGAAAGCGCTCCCATAGTTCTTCTCTTAACTCTCTCTTAACAGGGCCAACATTTTTCCAGTGCTCATGAAGTTCTTGTAAGGTGCTATGCATTTTATTAAATGATTTCTGATTTAATAATGCTTTAGCTTTTTCGTATATAATTGTTTTCTCTTCTAGGTTTCTGGTGAAATCTAAATCTCTCAAGTCATTATTTAATTTTATGTAGTCATAAAATAATTCAACATGATGGTGATATGACTGCCACAAGTTATTGTTTTTACTTTGAGGTACATGTCCTGTT
The DNA here is from genome assembly GCA_905181635.1 of uncultured Flavobacteriales bacterium. Classification (GTDB taxonomy): domain Bacteria; phylum Bacteroidota; class Bacteroidia; order Flavobacteriales; family BACL11; genus UWMA-0277. Next base: position 80,598 of record CAJIYM010000003.1, on the reverse strand, counting down.
TTCTTCCATTGTTCCTGAAGGATTCTAAAGTGCTCAAAAGTCTTTTTAACAGACTCATCTTCTTGTGTTAATTTATCAATGTCAGTAATTATTTGCTGCTTAGTTTTAAGGTTATTTAATTCCTGTCCATCTCTTTTTTTGCGATATTCAAATTTTAATTTTTTAAATTTCCCGTAGCATGCTTTGAAGTTAATTTCTAGCGGGTGCAGCGTATTTTCTTTTATTTTTTCGAGAGGGGAATCACTTTTTTCTGAATTTGGTGTTTCCTCAAGAATTATTATTTTCTGAGTTTTTTCTTTAAGTTTAATGTAAAAAATAGATTTTAATTCTTCTATCTCTTTTGAAACTGAGTAGGGGTTTTGATTATGAGAAAGTAAATTAATTTTTTCAATTACCTGCTCAATCTCTAGGTCAGTATTGTTAACTATTGTTTTCTTAAAAGATGAAGTTGAGATTACTTCTTCAATAGTTTCTTTTTCTTTCTTTTCGTTCACTTTTCTTGTATTTGATTGCAAATTTACTAATATTTAACGATTTAACTATTCCAAATGTTCCAAGATGATTCAGCTTGAATTTCTAGCATTTCTAATCCGTTCTTAATGATGCAATTTCTTTTTTTTCCAAATCGTAGAAATTGGCTTTCTATTGGATTATAAATGAGGTCAAATAGTAAATGACTTTCATTTAATTTTTTGTAAGGTATTTGTGGACAATCAGAAATAAGAGGATATGTGCCTAAAGGTGTTGTGTTTATTATAATATCATGATAATAAATTGATTGAATGCTTATATCTGAGTAATCAAATGATGAATTTCTGCTAACTATTTTATATTCAATATTTAGTTTTTTTAATGCATGTTGTATGGCTTTTGAAGCTCCACCATTACCCAGAATTAGGGCTTTTTCTCTTCCATTTAGTATGGGATGTATGCTTTGTGAAAAACCGATTATATCAGTATTATGTCCTATTGATTTATTGCCTTTAAACTCTATTGTGTTTACTGCTCCAATAGCTTTTGCTTGTGGTGTTAGTTCATCCAAAAATGGAATGACACTTTCCTTATATGGAATAGTTACATTTAGTCCTGAGAGCTTAATTTGACTAATTAAATCTTTAATTTCTGAGATATCGCTTAGCTCAAAATTTTTGTATTCACAGTTTTTAATATCTTCGTTATGGAATTTTTTATTAAAATATTTTTTTGAAAATGAGTGTGATAGGTTTTTCCCAATTAATCCGAAGGTATTCATTTATTTTTTATGTTCAGCAAAATTTTCTAGCGTATATACGCTTAATATTCCTGATAAGATAAGAAAAATGGCTAGTATAGTTTCTGTATTTAGTTCATTTGGAAAGTACCAGTTGTAGGCAATTATTTTTTCTTTTCCTTTTATGATTATACTTTCGGCTACCTCTTTCCATGGCCAAATTATACTTAATGATCCAAGTATAAATCCTGTAAGTAGAGCAAGTGTTTGGTTTTTGTAATGCTTAAATACCCAGGAAAGTATGTGAGAAAAGCTAATAAGCCCAAATACTGATCCTAGAAAGAAAATACTTAATAAAATAACATTAAGTTCTGTTATCGCTGTAACCATGAGTAATTCGTAATTCCCCATTAGAATCAATATAAAAGACCCTGATAGCCCTGGCAACATCATTCCGCTTATACCTATAATACCACAGATAAATACAAAAAATAGATTATCATTTTCGCTAGCTGGCGTTACAAAGCTGAGCGATATAGCAATTAGAGCGCCTATTGCTAAGCTGAAGACAGTGGAAGTATTCCATTTAGTAATCCGTTTCCCTACAAAATAGATTGATGCAATAATAAGTCCGAAAAAGAACGCCCAAATTAGAATTGGATAGTGAATAAATAAGTATTTAAATAAGCTAGCAATACTGAATACACTTACAATACTTCCTCCAAAAATTGCTATTAAAAAGTATAAGTTGGTGTGTTTTATAAACCCTTTAATATCAATTGATATAATTAGTTTTAAAGATTTATTGTCGAATGATTTAAGTGAATTTATTAAATCCTCATATATGCCCGTTATTAAGGCAATTGTTCCTCCTGAAACTCCAGGAATTACATTGGCGATTCCCATACTCATTCCTTTTATAAAAAGTATAAAGAAGTGCTTCATTTTTTTAAGAAGGTATGAAATGTATCTCCTCTTAGTCCAAGACGCAAGCATTCTAAAGGAATAACGCTATTAGGAGAAATATTACCTAAGTTTACATTTACTCCAAACTGTTCAATAAACCAAATTTGCTGATTTTTATTTGGTGCTTCCCATAATATATCTGAATCAGAAATATGTTGCGTGATCTCTTTAATTAGTTCTGATTTTATCCCTCCATCTCCATCAAAAACACCAACATTCCCTCCTTCTCTTGCCTCAGCAATTACTTTCCAGCTACCAGCCTCAAGTTCATTTCTCATCCATTTTATCCAATTTTCAGAACTTATTTCCACACTGGAATCTTTTGAACCAACTTCACTAATTACTTTAAAGTCTTTGGCAAATTCCTGAATATAACTACATTTTAATTTGTGATCCATAAACATAGATCCGTCTGATATCTCAAGCATATTTAATCCAGTTTTGTTAAGATATTTTTTATAATCTGCTAATTGATTTCTTATTGCAAAGGCCTCAAAAAGTGTGCCTCCTGGGTAAACAAGCATCCCATTATCTTTATACAATTTAATTTTTTCAGCAATATTTGGAGTAAGGATACTTGTTCCAAATCCTAGTTTAACGATATCGGTATGTTCATAGCATGTTTCAAGAAAATTTTCAGCCTCTCTTATGCTAAGTCCTTTATCCATCATCATTGTTAATCCTATTTTTCTAGGTTTTGGACTTCTCTCGGGAATTTGTTTTAATATTTCTTTCATGGCTTATAAAATCAAAAACAAAGATAGTAATCCTTAAGTGAACACTAATTTAATTATGTAGTTTTGTTCCTCAAAAATAAAATAAATGACATTAATCAAATCAATTTCAGGTATTAGAGGAACAATTGGAGGTAAAGTTGGAGATGCACTTACTCCTTTGGATATTGTGCGTTTTACCGCATCTTATGCTTCTTTTATAAGAAATGAATGTTTTAGCTCTAATACGATAGTTATTGGTCGTGATGCTCGTATTTCTGGGGAGATGGTAAGTAATATTGTCTCAGGAACTTTAATCGGTTGTGGTTTTGATGTTTTGGATGTAGGCCTTTCGACAACCCCTAGTATTGAGGTTGCAGTTCAATTGAATAAAAGTGCAGGTGGAATCATAATAACAGCTAGCCATAACCCCAAAGAATGGAATGCTTTGAAATTATTAAACTCTAAAGGCGAATTTTTATCAGCAGCTGATGGAGAGTATATTTTAAATTTAGCTGAAAAAGATGATTTTACATTTTCAGAGGTAGATGATTTAGGAGATTACACTTTTGATGATAGCTTTAATGATAAACATATTGCAGAAATTCTGAAATTGGATCTAGTAAATGTTGATTTGGTAAAATCAGCAGGCTTTAAAGTTGTTGTAGATGCTGTAAATTCAACAGGAGGTTTTATGGTTCCTAATTTACTAGAAAAAATGGGAGTGGAGTGTATTAAATTATTTTGTGATCCTAATGGACATTTTCCGCATAATCCTGAGCCCTTACCAGAGAATTTGATGGAAATATCAAAGTTGGTAGTTCGTGAAGGTGCTGATTTTGGAATCGTAGTGGATCCTGATGTAGATAGGTTAGCCATGGTTTGTGAAGATGGGACAATGTTTGGGGAAGAATATACTTTAGTTGCAGTGGCAGATTATGTTTTAAGTAAAACGCCAGGCAATACAGTTTCTAATCTTTCATCAACTAGAGCTTTAAGGGATATTACAAATAAGCATAATGGAAGTTATCAGGCCTCAGCAGTTGGAGAAGTAAATGTAGTAGAAAAGATGAAAGCAACTAATTCCATTATTGGAGGAGAAGGAAATGGAGGGGTTATTTATCCTGAGATGCATTATGGTAGAGATGCCTTGATAGGAATTGCTTTATTCCTAACACAATTAGCTGAACGAAAGATATCAGTTAGAGAATTGAGAGATTCGTATCCTAATTATTTTATTTCAAAAAATAAAATTCAATTAACTCCTGAAATAAATGTTGATAAAATTTTATCAGATTTAAAAGATAAATATAAGAAAGAAAAAATCACTAGTATTGATGGGTTGAAAATTGATTTTAAAGAAGGTTGGATACACCTTAGGAAATCGAATACTGAGCCTATTATTAGAGTATATGCAGAAAGTAAAGGAGAAGATAAAGCAAATGCTTTAGCAGAAAATATGATTAAAGAAATTAAGAAATTTATTTAATGAAAAGAGTCTATTTAGATAATGCTTCAACTACACCAATAGCGCCAGAAATTATTGAAATGATGACTGAAATGATGAAGACAACTTATGCTAATCCATCTTCTGTACATTCCTTTGGTAGAGAGTCGAAAATAGTGGTTGAAAATGCACGTAAAACTATTGCTAATTTACTTAATACATCACCTGGTTCAATATTTTTTACTTCAGGAGGAACTGAAGCTGACAACATGGCAATTAAGTGTGGAATAAATGATAATAACATTAGGCATGCAATTACTTCAAAAATTTCTCATCTGGCTGTTTTGTTGCCTTTGGAAGATTTAGCAGCTGCAGGAAAGATAAAACTATCTTATATTAATATAGATGAAAATGGAGAGATTTCGCTTGCTCACTTAAAAGAGTTATTAAAAGATAACGATAGGACATTTGTGTCTATAATGCATGCAAATAATGAAATTGGAACTATACAGGATATCAAACAAATTGGAGATATTTGCAGGCATTATAATGCCATTTTTCATTCAGATACTGTACAGACTATTGCACACTTTCCTTTTAATATGCAAGAATTAAATATTGATTTTATAACTGCTTCAGCACATAAATTTCACGGTCCAAAAGGTGTTGGTTTTATATATGTTTCAGAAGACATGCAAATAAAACCTTTTCTAAGAGGTGGTGGTCAAGAAAGAAATATGCGCGCAGGAACTGAAAATGTTTACGGAATTTCTGCTATGGCTATGGCTATGGAAATGGCTTATAAGAATTTGGAAAAAGAAGTTGTATTTATCAAAGGATTAAAGCAGTACATGATAGATCAATTGCAGTCAGCAATTAAAGATGTTCAGTTTTATGGAAAATGTAAAGATTTAGATAATAGTTTATATACATTGTTAAGTTGTAGCTTTCCAGAAACCGATATGGCAGAAATGCTATTATTTAATCTAGATATTATGGGTATTGCTTGTAGTAGTGGTTCTGCTTGTTCTTCAGGTAGTGATATAGGATCTCATGTTCTTTTGGGTATTGCACCTGATAGTAAGCGTCCAGGAGTTCGTTTTTCTTTTAGTAAATATAATACAAAGGATGAGATTGATTACGTAATTGAAAAGCTAAAATGTCTTTTTAATTAAGTGTTATGTTTTACGCAGAATAAGTTTTCTTAATTTTAATTCCAAAATAACCATAAGCAATTGTCATTAATGGCGAAATAATATTAAAAAAACAGAAAGGTAAATATGCTAAGGTTGCTACACCTAATATTGCTGATTGTGTAGCTCCACAAGAATTCCATGGGATAAGAACTGAAGTAACAGTTCCACTATCTTCTAATGTTCTACTAAGATTTTCAGCGGCTAACCCTTTTTCTTTATAAGTATCTGCGAACATACGTCCAGGCACTACAAGGCTCATATATTGATCGGAAGTAGTTACGTTAAAGAAAATACAAGTACAAGCTGTAGTTGCTATTAGACTTCCTGTATTTTGAGCATATTTTACAATTGGTTCAGCTATTCTTGATAATAATCCAGTTGCCTCTACTGATCCACTGAATGTCATAGCACAAAATATAAGTAGTAGTGTATTAAGCATTCCATACATTCCACCAGATTTTAGTAAGTCTGACCTATCTGCTGCTGCCACATTAAATACGTCATTTATGCTTGAATTTACTTCAGAGAAGTTAATATCTCCAATCATAGCATTTAGAACACCCATATAATAAGAACTGATGCTGTCTATTGATGATCCTGATACTTCTAAAACTATTTCTGGCTGAAATAATATTGCAAATATACCGCCTAATAAAGTGCCAAAAAAAAGTGCAGGAATAGCTTGTACCTTTTTTATGATCATTGCAATTACTAAAATAGGAACGGAAAATAACCATGGGCTAATGAAAAATTTATTAGAAATAATAGCTAAAGCTTGTTCAATTTGTTCTGATGAGACATCAGTTGGAAAATAGAATCCTATTACTAAAAATAAGATTAAAGTGATTATAAATGAGGGAATGGTAGTATACATCATATATTTTATGTGATCAAATAAATCTACCCCACTTATTGCAGCAGCCATATTAGTTGTTTCTGATAATGGAGACATTTTATCTCCAAAGTATGCCCCAGAAATAATAGATCCACCAATTAATCCTAATGGTAATCCTATAGCTGTGCCAATTCCTAAAAGAGCTATTCCTACAGTTGCTATAGTGCTCCAAGAACTTCCTGTTGAAAGTGATACAATAGCTGTAATTATTGCTGTAGCAAATAGAAAAATTGTTGGATTTATAATTTTTAAACCATAATAAATCATTGTTGGAATAACTCCAGATATTAACCAAGTACCAGCTAATGAACCAATAAGTAGTAGCATAATAATAGCAGGTACTATGGATTTAATACTATTGCTAATTCCTTCAATAATGCCTTTCCATTTACTTCCGTAGAGAATTCCAATTATAGCTGCTAATGATCCTGAAAACAATAATGCTAATTGATTAGATCCTCCGATAGCATTGTCATATATAACTACATTAACACTAAGTAATATTATAAGCAGTAGAATTGGGCATAATGCTAGTAAATAAGGAATCTTGTTATCAGTCATCTTAAATGTTTAGAATTAGATTTGTAAAGATAAAAAAGTATTTTTTAGAGGACACCTACTTTTTTCATGCAGTCAACCATAGTATTGTAGGTTCTTTCAATATCATTATCTAATCCAATTGAAATACGTACTAAGCCATCAGAAAGCCCCATTGTTTTTCTTTCTTCTTCTGGAATTTCAGACGAAGTAGATAATCCAGGTGCAGAGAATAATGTTTTGTAGAACCCTAAACTTACAGCTAAATAACCTAAGTTACTGTTTTGCATTTCTTCCATAAGTGCATTACCTTTCTCTTTAGTTTTAGTGTCTATAACAAGCATACCGCCAAAACCAAAACCATCGTTCATGCAATTCTTCATCATTTCATGTTGAGGATGCTCCTCTAATCCAGGGTAAATTATTCTGAGCCCATCTTTTTTGAAAGCATTTGATAAGTACATAGCATTTTCAGAATGTTTTTTCATTCTTAAGTGTAAAGTACGTGTGTTTTTAAGGATGCTTGAAGCACGAATAGAATCCATTACAGGACCAAGTAACATAGCACTTCCTGAATTTACATCAATCATGCTAGCAATAAAGTCTTCATCAGAACAAACAACTCCGCCAACTGTATCAGACGTGCCATTAATAAACTTTGTTAAGGAATGAATGACAACATCAGCACCCATTTTTGAAGGAGAAAAAATCATAGGAGTAAAAGTGTTATCAACCACAAATTTAATTCCATTTTTCTTGGCAACTTCTGAAATTGCATTAATATCAGAAACCTCAAGTAAAGGATTGCTCATAGTTTCGCAATAAATTACTTTTGTGTTTTTAGTTATTGCAGCTTGAATTTCTTCAAGCTTTGTTGTATTTACAAAAGTTGTTTTAATGTTAAATTTTGGTAAATAGTTTTTCATAAAAGCGTAAGTACCACCATAAATTGTACGGCTACTAATTATTTCGTCTCCAGAACTACATAATTGCAAAAGAGTTGTAGTAATAGCTCCCATTCCTGATCCTGAAAGGATAGCGCCTTTAGTATACTCCATTTCGGCAATTGCTTGCCCTAAATATGATGTAGACGGGTTTGTATGACGAGAATAAAGATAACATCCTTCTTGTGTCCCCTCAAAAACATCTCCCATAGTTTTCCCTGCTAAATAGGTAAATGTTGATGAATCTGCTATGGATGGATTTACACCTCCATATTCACCAAAAAACTGTAGATCTTGTATTTTATTTGCTGGTTTTCCTTTTTTATTGCTCATGTTTATAATTTTTCTGTAGAACTGATAAAAATAAAATAATTATAAAAAGAATAATACCAATTATTTTTCATTCTACTTTAGATTGTTGTTTAAGTGTTAATCCTCTTCATTTTCATAGTAACCGTATCCAGAAGATCCGTATCCATATCCGTATCCGTATCCATAACCAGAAGAGGTATGTTTAAAGTCATTTATAATGATGTGAACATTTTTTACTTGTTTTTGTTGATATAAGTTGTTGATTACATTAAGCGCTCCTGACTTTGAGTAATTATGCCTTACTACATAAAGGTTTACGTCTGCATTTTGCATCAATATAACTCCGTCAGTAACTAAACCAATAGGTGGGGTGTCAATAATTACATAATCATATGTTTTGTTTAAATCTATTATTAAATCTTTCATTTTCTTGCTGTCTAAAAGTTCAGCTGGGTTTGGTGGAGTAGGTCCTGAAGCGATAACATCAAGTGTATCAATATCAGTTTTTTCAATTACTTCTGACAAATTTGATTTATTAATAAGGTAACTACTTAGTCCTTTTGAAGTGTTAACTTTAAAGTCCTCATGCAATTTTGGTTTTCTTAAATCTCCTCCAATAAGAACTGTTTTGTGACCAGAAAGAGCAAAAATAGCTGCTAGATTCATAGTAGTAAATGTTTTACCTTCTCCTCCAATTGAAGAAGTAACTGTAATTATTTTTTTTTGTTTATCAGCGGCTAAATACTGTATGTTTGTTCTTAGAGCTCGGAAAGATTCTGCAATAATTGATTTAGATGCATTTGGAACAACTAAGCTTCTTGCGTTATCACTATGCCCTACAAGTCCAAGTATAGGGATGTTTGTACTGTTTATTAAATCAGATTTACTTTTTATGGTATCACTAAAAAAATCTCTTAATGATATAATGGTAAGAGGTAATAGTAAACCAATGAGTATTGAAATAAAATAAGTTAAACTTTTTCTTGGACTTATTGGTTCCTCACTATCTAGCCTTGCAAAGTCAATTACTTTATGGTCTGATTCTGTACCTGCTCTGGCTAATGATGCTTCATATCTTTTTTGTTGCAAATAAATAGCAGTTTGTTCATTGTATTCGTACTCCCTTCTTAGAATAAGATAATCTTTTTCAGCTTCTGGTAGTTTGTTGATTTTTTTATCAAAAGTTGTAATCCTATCAATTAAATCTACTTCATAAATTGAAGCTGATGATATAAGATTATTTACATTTTCTATAATTGTTTTTTTAGTATGATTTATTTGTGATAAAATAGCTATATAGTTAGGGTTTTTGTTAGTAGTTGTTAGTTGTAATTCCCCTTTTTTAGCATACAATTGTAATAATTGGTTAATTAGGTTATTTAGTTCAGGGTTACTTATGCCCATAGATGTAGGTGAGACAATACTATTTGTATTTTTCTCATTTTTCAAGTATGAGAGTAGTGATTTATAGTACTTAATGTTTACTGACTGCTCTGATAATGAATTATCTAACTTTTGTTTTTGAAAATAAGTTCCATATTCTTTGTCAACTATTTCTAAATTTGGATGTTTGGTTTTAAATAACTCTAATTTACTTTCAATTTGAGATAAAGAATCTTGAATAATTGTCAATTGATCATCAATAAAATGAATGGTATTTATAGCCATTAAGTTTTTCTCATTTAATCCACCTCTAATATAAATTTCAGTTATTTTATTTAAAATATGAATACTTTTTCTGGGATTTCTTTCTCTTAAGTTTAGTTTAAGTATTGAGGTTTCTTTATTTATAGGGTTAATAATTACTTCTTCAATGAGTTTGTTTGCTAATTTATCTATTTGATGAAATTTAAAAGAAAAATATTTCTCACTTGCAATAATTTTTTCTAAATTAAAATGAATTGATTTATTTACTTTAAAAGAGAAAAATTCTGTTTCTATAACTGAGTTAAAAGCATATTTTTTTTCAATATCTAAATCTGCTGTTAAAGATTTTTCAAGTCTTCCACTTAAAATGTTATAAGGGAACTGATCACTTGCTGATACTGAAAGTGTAAATTCTTCATTGTTCAAAGAAATAATTTGAAAATTAAGTCCAGTAAGCTGAATGTGAGAAGAGTCAACCTCTACTTCAAATGGTGATGTCCCAAATAGCTCATTTGTTTGCAAAAAACCGTGTTGATAGTATGAAATACCAAGATTAAGTTCCTCTATTACTTTATTAAAAAGACTATATGATCTAAGTATTACAATTTCATTCTTTAAATTCTTTTTCCCACTAAACAACTCTAATCCTTCTAATAGGTTTTCAGCACCCAATTGAGTGTTATTGTCGTCTCTTATTAAAAGAGTCGTTGACACACTATATTCAGGCACTGTATATCGGTTGTTTAAAAAAGCAATGCAGCCAAAAAATAAAATCGATATTATAAATACATACCAATACTGAGCATATTTTAGAATGAGTGCTTTTATGTCAATTGTTTCTTCTTGAGGTGATTGGTTTTCCTGCATTTTTATTCAGATATTTTAAGGTAAACATTAAACAGTACTGCTATGGTTGTTAATGTTGAGAGTAGTACTTGCGATTGTGATTTTCTAAATCCTTTGAATCGCAAAGGTTGCACATAGATTAAGTCATTGTTTCTTAAATAGTAAAAATCAGAAGCTAGCACATTAGTATTTGTTAAATTTATATGATAGACTTGTTTTTTATTCTTGTAAGAACGAATAATCTTAACTTTTGATAAATTACCATAATCAGTTATATCTCCAGCCATAGCAATAGCATCGTAAATAGTTAAACCCTCTTTATGAACAGGGTAGTTACCCGGAATATTTATTTCTCCTAAAATAGTAAATTCAAAATTTGCTAGTTTTACAACTACAAAAGGGTTGATTAGGTACTCCTTCGCTTTTTCTAATATTGTTTCTTTTGCTTCGTCTAAGCTTTGATTAAGTATAAAAATCTTTCCAACATTAGGTATGTCAATAGTTCCTTCTTGACTAATACTAAATCCATTTAAATAAAGATTAGCTGCAGTAAGAGTTGGGTTCGCACTATTGGTATTATTTTCTATGTTAAATAAATCATTTGATTCTTCATTTCTACTGATTACTTTAACCATTAAAATATCCCCAATTTCTAAATGATGCTTCGGCGGTACTGGTGAAACATCCCATTCACCAAGTTGGCTGTCATTTAAGTAAGTAATTTTACTTATGGGAGTACAACTTTGAATTACTATTAATATTAGAAATATTTTTAAGAAAAATACAATTTTTGATATTGACATTTAGTTGGTTTTGGTGCAAAGATAAGAAATTTACTTTCTAAATAAATAATTTTAAGTGTTGGTATAGCTCTGAAATAGGTAACCCAACAACATTTGTGTAGGAACCATTAATGTTATTAATTCCAATTTTCCCAATCCAGTCCTGAATTCCATAAGCTCCTGCTTTATCATGAGGGTTGTATTTGTCTATGTAATGATATATTTCATCTTTTGATAATTCTTTAAAAGTCACCATTGTAGTCACTGAAAAAATAATCTCTTTATTTTTGGATTTCAAGCAAACGCCTGTTATTACTTTATGAGTGTTTTTTGAAAGTTTGCTCAGTGTTTCAAATGCTTCTTCTTTGTTTTTTGGTTTGTTTAATAATTCATTCTTGAAAGAAACTATAGTATCTGCTGTTATCAATAAGTCATTTTGTTGTAATTTTTCTGACAGAAATTTTGATTTTTGTTTGGCTAAAAACTCTGCTATTTCTTCTTCAATTAGTGAACAAGAGAAAGTTTCTTCTTTGTCAGTAGTCTGAATACTGAATTTTAAGTCAAGATCTAATAAAAGTTCTTTTCTTCTAGGAGATGCTGATCCTAGAATTATGTTATATTTTTCAGACAAATTTTTTAACATTTATTTCAGCTGTAGGTATGTGAAAAGGGGTATAGATAATATGCCTACTATCATAATAATCTTACTAAGTTGGCTAATAAAATAAAAGTCATTTTTTAATTTAGAATTATAAATCTTAAAACCTAAAAATAAGAATAGGAGTTGAATAAAAATGACATATATGATAGCTATTTTATTTACACCCCAAATAGAAATATCAAATTCAAATTTACTATTAGCTATACTGTATTGAAAGTATTGAAAATAAGCAATTCCTAAGAAAGTGAAAATTGTAAAAATTAGTGAAACCCATTTTGTTTTTTCAATTCCGTAAGTTATTGCTAGTGTTTTTGCTTGTATTTTTTTATCTCCTTCAATATCTTCTAAATCTTTTATTATTTCACGAATAAATGTGGTTATAAAAGCAAAAGCACTATAAAATATGATGATTTTAAAAATCATCATTTCTCCAGTATTTTTATTTATTCCGTTTGAAATTATATCAAACAAAGCAACATTAAAAATGCTAAGTGCAGTTAATAGTGAAACTTGTAGGTTGCCAAAAAGAAAAGAAGTTTTCATTCTCTTTGAATAGGTCCAAAGACTAAAAATACAATAAATAAAAACTAAACTATAATATGGTTGTTTGACAATATATGCAATATAAATACCTAATCCTAAACCTAAAAAATTGAAAATAATATACCAGCTAATAGCGTTTCTTGATGTTATTGATTTGCCAATAATTCTGCTTTCTTCTTTATTTACTTTATCTGTTTTTACGTCATAGATATCATTGATAATGTAACCTGATGCAGTGATGAATACAGTGGAGAGTATTAGAAGATAAAACTGGTTGTCAGAAAGCATGAAATTGTTTACAAAAGGATTAATTAAACTAAACTTGATTACAAGTTGCGTAAGTGCAACAATTATTAAATTTTTTAATCTAATTAATTTTAAAAAAGAAATTATACTACTCATGGAATTTTATGATATTGGCGCTAATTTTTTGATATAATTCTTTAATTTCTTTTTCTTTAATTGTATCTATATGTTCCCGAATTATAACTTTGTCATTTCTTTTTGCTGGACCTGTTTGCACTTCTTTAGGCTTCTTTTTTTCAAGGTTAGTAATAGTTTTTTTTATTAGTGGTAATAAAATTTTAAAATCAATGTCGTTTTTTTCTAGCAATTGATTAGCAATACTATACATATGATTGCTGAAATTACAAGCAAATACAGCAGCAATATGTAATTTCCTCCTCTGTTTAGAATTCATTTTAACAACATTATTGGAAAGTATTTTTGCAATTTTAAATAGTTGATTTTCAAATTCCAATGAATTTCCTTCTATGCAAAATGGAATTTCTGAAATATTTAGATCAACTTCTTTGTTAAAAGTTTGTAGAGGGTAAAATACTCCGTAGCTAGAAAAGTTTCCTCTAAATACATTTAATCCAATACTTCCAGAAGTGTGAACTATTGCAGTGTTTTTGATTTGTGATAATACAATTGAAATCGCATCATCATTTACGCTTACAATTATTAAATCTGCAGATTTTAATTTAGATAAATCATTTGTGAAATGAGTATCTAATTTTTTAGCAAGTGCTTTTGCATTTTGTATGCTTTTACTGTATACTTGTAATATAGCAAAATTGCTATTTTTTAATGCAATACCTATGTGTGTAGCGACATTTCCTGAACCTATTAAAATTATATTTTTCATTTCAAATTATTTCAATACAAACTTAATAATAATTCGTAATTTTGCAGTATAAATTTTACATATGATAATCAGATTAATAAAGTTTCTTTCCTCCATGCAATTAATGAGTATGCTTATCTTATTATTTGCTTTTTCAATTGGTTATGCAACCTTCATTGAAAACGATTTTGGAAGAACATCAGCAAAGGCATTAATTTATAATGCTTGGTGGTTCGAAATGATATTAATCCTACTTACGTATAGCTTGATAAATAATGTTATTAAACATAGGTTGTTTCGAATAGAAAAGATTGCCTCACTTACTTTTCATTTGTCTTTTATTCTCATTCTGATCGGATCTGGAATTACTCGTTATATTTCTTATGAAGGGATGATGCATATTCGTGAGGGAGAAAGTACAAATAAGTTCATTTCTGATGACACCTTTTTTCAAATCCATATTAATGATAAAGTTCATCAACTTAATCATGATGAAAAATTGTACTTATCAGGAATTACAAATAATAATTTTTCTTTAAAATTAGATTTTAAAGATTATGATATTAAAATTGAAGGTGTGGACTTTTTGCCTAATGTAAAGGATTCACTATTTACGAATGTTGCACTTGGAAGTAATATGTTACATATTGTTGTTCCTGGAGATAATGGCATGCAATCTGAATATTTAAAAGATAAGGAGCAGAGAGTAATTAAAGGCGAGGTGTTTACCTTTAATAATCCTACTGAAGGAGCAATAAATTTGAGTTATGGTAAAGGTGATTTGATTTTTTGTAACTCTCCATATCCTGTTACAGCTATGAGTATGGATACTAGAGATACCGATAATCATGATGGCTTAGATGATTTCGCTTTAAATAGAAGAACTTTGCATACGTCTAATGGTCTAAATTTTGTATTAAAAGAAGTGTTAGAAAGCGCTAAATTGATGCCAATAAGTCCATCTAATGTTATGAATGATGGAGCTGAGGATGCTTTAATTGTGAAAATAAATGCTGATGGGGAGGAAAAGATAGTTACTCTTTATGGCGGTAAAGGTTATCAAGGTGATAGTGAAGTATTTGCTATAAATAATTTAAATTTTAAGCTGTCCTATGGTTCTAAATATTACTCAGTTCCTTTTGATGTTAAACTACGTGATTTTCAGTTGGACAGATATGCAGGATCTATGAGTCCATCCTCATATGCTGCTGAAATTAGTATTTTAGAAAATGATTCTGAATCTCAACATAGAATTTTCATGAATAATGTATTGCAGCATGGTGGCTTTCGTTTGTTTCAATCTTCTTATGATAAAGATGAAAAAGGAACAATCCTTTCAGTAAATCATGATTGGTGGGGTACGCTTATCACTTACATAGGCTATGCTTTAATGACTTTGGGGATGATATTGGTTTTTCTTACTAAAAAGACTAGGTTTAATGCTTTAACTAAAAAATTAAATAAGCTGAAAAATAAATTGGTTATTCTTTTTATTCCATTATTCTTTTCACTTTCTGCACAAGCAGGTGAGGTGATTAATGCAGATCATGCTGCTCGATTTGAAAGTTTAGTGGTTCAGGATAATGGAGGTAGGTTAAAGCCTGCCCATACTTTATGTTCTGAGTTCTTAAGAAAAATATATGGTAAGGATAGATTTATTAATTTATCAGCTACTCAGGTAATTTTAGGTATGATGAATGACCCTGTTACTTGGGGTAAAAAGGATTTAGTAAAAATTTCACATCCTAATGTAAGAGCTTTACTAGGATCTACTGATTTGAAATCAAAATATATTAGAACTTCTTTTAATAGTTTTTTTGAAGAAAATGGGAATTATCTTTTAGCAAAATTAGTGGAGGATTCTTATGCTAAATTACCAGCAAAACGTACGGAATATGAAAAGGAAATTATTAAGGTAGATGAAAGAGTAAATATTTGTTTTGCTGTTTTTAGTGGTGGAATATTTAGATTCTTCCCTTTAGCTAGCGATTCTAATAATACTTGGCTTTCTTATACTGAACATGCCAAGTTTTCAGAAAATGATTCTCTTTTTGTAGCTAACATTATACCAATGTACTTCAGGTCGGTAACTAGTGCCTTAAATGATAGTAGTTGGGCTTCTGCTGACAGCATTGTAGGTTACATTAGTAAGTTTCAAAATAGATATGGAGCAGAGGTAATGCCTACTGAATCTAAGCTGAAGTTGGAAATAATCTATAATAAGTTAGGATTGTTTTCGAAATTATTTATGTATTACAGTTTGGTCGGTTTAATTTTACTCATTTCACTTATTGTGCAATTATTTAAAAATACAAAATTTGTTCATACTCTAGTTACAGCTTTTAAATGGTTAATTATTTTAGGATTTTTAGCGCATACTTGTGGTTTAATTATGAGATGGATTATTTCTGAACATGCACCTTGGAGTAATGGATATGAATCAATGATTTATATTGCATGGGCAACAATATTTGCAGGCTTAATTTTTAGTAGAAGGTCTTTGCTTTCTCTGGCTGCTACAGCTATTGTTTCTGCAATGATATTAATGGTTGCTCATTTAAACTGGCTTGATCCTGAAATAACAAATTTAGTTCCTGTATTAAAATCTTATTGGTTGATGATACATGTAGCGATTATTGTGGCGAGTTATGGTTTTCTAGCTTTGGGAGCAATTCTGGGCTTTATTTCTTTAGGGCTTATTATTTTTACCACTAAATATAATAAGTTAAAATTAAAGGATACACTAACAGAATTAACTATTATAAATGAAAAAACATTAGAAGTTGGTTTATTTATGCTTACAATTGGAACCTTCTTGGGTGGTGTTTGGGCAAATGAATCTTGGGGTAGATATTGGGGGTGGGACCCTAAGGAGACTTGGGCTTTAGCAAGTATATTGGTTTATGCTTTTGTATTGCATATGCGTTTTATTCCATCATTAAAAAGTAAGTATGTGTTTAGTGTTGCTTCTTTGGTAGCCATATGGGCTATTATTATGACATATTTTGGTGTTAATTATTATTTGTCAGGCCTACATTCTTATGCAGCTGGTGACCCTATGCCTATTCCTGTTTTTGTGTATTATTTGGTGGCTGTAACTATTATTACTTCCATTATTGCTAAATTTAATTATAAAAAACATTATTAATGAAATTAGATATTTTAGTTTTTGGTGCTCATCCTGATGATGTTGAATTAGGTTGTGGTGGAACTGTAATTAAGGAAATTAAAGCTGGCAAGAGAGTTGGGGTTATTGATTTGACGAGGGGTGAACTAGGGACTAGAGGGACTGTTGATGCTAGAAATTCTGAAACTAAATTAGCTTCTGATATTATGGGTGTTATTGTTCGAGAAAACATGGATTTTAAAGATGGATTTTTTAAAGATGATGAAGTTCACAAATTAGCTTTAATTAAAAAGATAAGAAAGTATAAGCCGGAAATTGTAATCACAAATGCAGTTTCTGATCGTCATCCAGATCATGGTAGAGGTGCTGAGATTACAGTTGATGCTTGTTTTTTAGCAGGACTTGAAAAGATAGAAACAGGGCAGAATATATGGCGACCAAGAGCTATTTATCATTACATACAATTTAATTATTTAACACCAGATGTAGTTGTTGATATTTCTGCAGAAATGGAAGTTAAGTTAAATGCAGTAAAAGCCTATAGTACTCAGTTTTTTAATCCAGAAAGTAACGAATCCGAAACTATTATCTCCTCTCAAGGTTTTTTGGATAGTGTAAGCTATAGAGCAAAAGATTTAGGAAGGCAATCCAACTGCGAATATGCTGAAGGATTCTTAGCGCATCAAATGCCTAAGGTTAATACTTTATTGGATATTAAGTAGTTTTTAATAAATATAAATAAAAAAAGCCGAGCAGATGCTCGGCTTTTTATTTTTTATTTAAAGACTATTTAGTTTTAAATATTTTCTTGCCATCAATAATATAAATTCCTTTTGGAAGGTCTGCAAATGATGATTTCCATTCTCTACCTAAAACATCAAATATTCTTACTTCTTTGTCGTGATTAATATAATTTGTTTCAATAATAGATGAAGGGATATTGTCAAATAATCCAACTGTATCTATCTCCAAATAAACAATATCATTATTATCAACTAAATCTTCATCTCCTCTTACGGATAAACCTGGTTCAAAGTCTAATTGATATATAATACTTATTTTATCGTTTACTACTGGTGACATTGATCCAAATACGCATTCTTGCATTCCATTCCACATATCGTGGGGAGTTACATTTACAGGAGTTTTCCAAGTTATACCACCATCTTCTGATTTAGTAATGTATATATGTCTAAATACTTGTGCGCCATTATCCGCATTTTCTGTATATCCAGAAAAGGATAACCATATATTTCCAGAGGCATCAAGTCCAGCACTTGGCATAGAAGCATAAGAAGCATAATAAAGAGCATATCCGCCAGTTGAATCCACTCCAGAGACTATTCCATCTCCATTTAAGTCTGGGGCTTCAATAACCCAGTGATCATTCATCATATCACTGTACCATAAAGAGGTGTCTCCTGGATGCATTGTTGCTGGAGTTGTATCTTCTCCAAAACTTTCATTCCAGTAGGCAATACCATTAGTTGCTGGAAACCATGATGATGATGCATCAGAAAGATCGTCATCTATATATCTCATTATACCATAAAATACGTGTGCATCTCCATTAGCATCTAGAATTAAAGCTCCATAATTATCTGTTGAGTAAACAAAATCTAAAGTATCATCATTATCTAAATCTAAACCATCATCAAAAGCATATTTATCTACTGGAAAGTCTAAGAACGTTGTTTTAGTCCATGTATCTCCATTATCAGTAGATTTTACAATATAAGAATCTCCCCAGTCATCAAAATAAGCTACTACAACAGTTTCATCTTGTGCAGTAATTGCATATACATCTCCACTCATTCCTGTATACATTGAAGAATCCATTCCTGGTAATTGCATATCTGTAATATTCCAGCTATCACCAGCATCTTCCGATCTGTAATATACAAGAGCTCCATCTAAACCGTTAAATGGAGTTCCTCCAAAAGTTGCTGAAGCAGTCACTCCAATCATGTGAATAGTATTACCATCTAGTCCGCCTGACGCAGATCTGTTCCAGATCATATATCCAGCTGAAACCTGATTTTCAAACCATGATCCAGCTCCAATTGTTGGTCGATATGTATTGTTAATATAGCTATTATCAGTATTGTGAGTAATTGATGCTTCAGAACCATTTCCTAATGCAATAATAGATGGCCATCCACCTCTTGAATCCTCAAGCCTATTGGTTGGTTGGGCTCCCCAAGAAGTTCCATCATAAAAATTGTAACCGGTACCTCTGTCGGTAAAAGTAGTATTGTACTGTTGAGAAATTGTCCAAGCTGCAGAAATTGTTCCATCATCATGAACTATAATTCTGTTTTGAACTGCTGCATTAGATTGTAAATCATATGTTGTTGTGCCGATTATTTCCTCGCTTATAGTACTTTTTGAAGAGTTTAATATTGCAGAAGTATGTGGGTTAGGATTTATCATTAAATGATTTAAAGCTTCACTACCACTAATAGTGATTTTGTCATTTTTGGCTTTTAAAAATCCGTTATGATTTTGGCCAGGAATTATTTGCGCTGATAATCCCACAGCAAACAATATACTAGCAATAATTGTAGATGTTTTTTTCATATTATTTATTTTTTCAATTAAATTAAGTCTGCTAATCTACTAAAAAATCCTCTTATAACGTAACCTTATTGAGTTTCCTATAACAATAACATCCGAGAAAGCCATAAATAATGCTGCCCACATTGGGTTTAGTAATCCTAAAAATGCAATAGGAATAGCTACTAAATTATATGAAAAAGCCCAAAAAAGATTTTGCTTGATAGTTAGTAATGTATGTTTTCCTAATTGAAGTGCTTGAGGAAGTTGTTGTAAATTTTCAGTGTTTAGAAGTACTACATCAGCTGATTGAATTGCAATTTGGGTTGCATTACCTAAAGAAATTCCAATAGTTGCTCTTGCAAGGGCAGGGGCATCATTTATTCCATCACCTACCATTGCAGTTGGGTACTGATCCACCAATTCTTCTATTTTAGTGATTTTATCCTGTGGTAATTGCTCACTGAAAGTAGTTGTGATACCTAGTTTTTCAGATATCTTATCACATTTATCTTTTTTATCACCACTTAAAATAGTAGTTATGTATTTAGATTTATGTAAAGTTGAAATAACTAGATCTGTATTTGTTTTTAGCTCATCACTAATATCTAAAGTAGCAATTATTCTATTATTTTTTAATACAAATAAATCATATTTTTCATCTGAAATAATAATTTTTGAAGAGCCGATAGAGTAAAGATTGCCATCTATTTCAGCGCTTATGCTTACCCCCTTTTCTTCAATAATATTTTTTAGTTCCAGTGCACTATTATTTTCTTTAAATGCAATACACAATGATTTAGCAATTGGATGAGAACTGTATTTCTCAATATTATAAATAATATTTTTTATCTTTTTTTCATCCTCATTAATTGCATTAAAATTTGATACAATAAATTTTCCTGTAGTTAATGTGCCTGTTTTATCAAATACTATACTTTTTACACTAGCTAATTTTTCTAAGCTATCACCACCTTTTATGAGAATACCATTTTTAGCAGCTCGACCAATACCAACCATGACCGCAGTAGGAGTAGCTAACCCCATAGCACATGGACATGAAATTACTAATACTGCAATCCCTCTTAAAAAAGCCTCTTGCATACTTAATAAAAAATAATAATGGCCAATAAAGAAAGTTAGCATTGCAATAAAAAGAACAACTGGAACAAATACCGCACTTACTTTATCCCCTAATTTCTGAATATTTGGCTTATTGTTTTGTGCATTTTTTACTAATTCAATTATTTGAGATAGCAAAGTATCATTTCCTACTTTGGTCGCTTTTATTTTTAAATTACCATCATTATTAATTGTACCTCCAATCACTTTAGAATCTTTATTTTTATTTATAGGAATACTTTCTCCTGTTATCATAGACTCATCAATGTAAGCTGATCCAGAAACTATAATTCCATCAGTTGGTATTTTATCACCAGAGTTTATAATTAGTATGTCACCAACCTTTATGTCATCAAAGTTTACTTCTTCAATTATTCCATTTACTTCAATTTTAGCAATTACTTCTTGAATAGAAGATAAGTCGCCAATAGCAGAAGTAGTTTTTTGTATGGATTTATGTTCTAACACATTACCTAAAAGTACTAAAGTAATAATAGTAGCTGTAGTTTCAAAAAATAAATAATGATGCATTTCAGATGTTCCGCCATAGATTAGCCAACCATAAATGCTATAAAAAAATGCTGCTGAGGATCCTATAGATATAAGTACATCCATGTTCGGGATTCCAGTTTTTAGTGATGACCAAGCACTTCTTCCGAAGTAGGTAACACCAATAAGATAGACGGGTAAACAAAGGGAGAATTGTAAGATTGGGTTTTGAATAAAACTATCTTCAGGCAAAAACATGTGAGAAAATAAAGGAAGTGTAAAAATAAGAGTTGAGTAAAAGTATCTTTCTACTTTCGAAATATTATTTTTGATTTTTTCATTTGGTTTTGTGATTGAATAACCTAGCTTTTGAATTATATTTTCGACATCATTTTGATTTTGTAAAGAATCGATATTGCAGCTTGCTTCACCAGTCGAAAAATTTACATTAACATCTTCTAATCCATTGTTGATTAAGTGTTTTTTTATTCCAGCTGCACAGTTGGAACAAGTCATACCCTCTATCTGTATTTTTATCTTTTTTATGTCGTTTTTCATAAGGAAACAAATATAGATAGTTTATTCGGCATTATAGTATAAAATTATATATTTGCAGCCGCTAAATGGTGATTGTAGCTCAGCTGGTTAGAGCACTGGTTTGTGGTACCGGGGGTCGTGGGTTCGAGTCCCATCAGTCACCCATTTTTAAAGGAAAAGGAGTTGATTTAATTATCAACTCCTTTTTATTATCTAGTTCTTAGTGTAAGGTTTTATACCCCTTAATAATTGTGCTTTAGGTTGAAAGCCTGGAAACTGAGCAAGCTTCTCTTTCCTGCCATTTACTATTACGACATCTGGCCAATAGTAATTCCCTTTTACAGGATCAACTAATTTGACATAAAGATCATGGCGCCAAGGTGCATCTTCTGGAGCTGGGTGCTCATTTACATATACTTTACCATTGTAAGTAATTGGGTTTTTATCCTTACCATTAATCATGACTGGGAAAAAATTCTCATTGATTAGTTTTACAACTAATGGATCAGTAAGGGTTGTTTTTTTCATCTTTTCGCAATAATCACAACCTGGCCGATAAAATAATATAAAGATATTTTTATCATATTTTTTAGCAAATTCTTCAGCTTTCTCTAATAGAATCCAATCAATCGCTACTTTTTTTTGTCCTTGTGAAAAAGAAAATAATGAGATAAAAACAAAAATTAAAATAAATAAATTTTTCATTATTTAGTTTTTAAAATTCTATTTGCTCCAGCTATCCAAGATTTAGGGCCTCCAGCTACATATCCTTGTGAGCCAAGTTTGTTAAAGTTTACTTTACCATCAACAATAGTTGGTACAACAAACCATCCTGTTGGATATCCTCTTACCCCGAACATGCTACCAAGTTCTCTATTCTGTTTTTTTAATTCATTAGAAATAGGGGTTCTTCTTGGAAAATCTAGTTCAACAAGAATTGCATTTTTTGCTGCCCATGATTTAAATTCTTGTTTTATAAATACTTCTTTAACTAATTTTTTGCACCATCCACACCAATCACTTCCTGTAAAGAACATGAAAAGAGGTTTTTCTGATTGCACTGAAATATTAATTGCCTTATTGACATCAGTATGCCACTCAATTTCTTTTTGTTGTGCAAATCCATTAATAGATAAGACTACTAATAATACTAATAATATTTTTTTCATTGTAATGTTTTTTTGATTAGTGAACGCCATGCATCCATTTTTTAAGTATTGGTGAAAGTAAAAACGCTAAAATAGCCATTGCTATTGCAACAACACCAACTTGTGTAAATACTGAAGTGTAACTTACTAAACTTTGAACTCCTTCAACTGATGATTCTGAGTAGCCTCCTGCAAAACCAGTTACTTTTTCAATTATTGTAGTCATAAAACCTGGTTCAGGAATTACTCCAGATTCATTTGAGGTAGTTAATTTAGCAATTGCTCCTGAAATATAATGTGCATAAGATGAGGATAAGAAATAAACTCCCATCATGAAGGCTGTCATACTTTTTGGTGAAAGTTCAGTTACCTTACTAAGCCCAATTGGAGAGATGAATAATTCTCCAGTTGTTAGTAATAAATATCCGATCATAAGGAACATAAAAGGTGTTCGACCTGCAGCATCCATATATTGTGCACTCATTGCAAATACTATAAACCCTAAACCTAACTGTAAAATACCTAAAGCGAATTTGTTAGGAGTGGTTGGGTTTCTTTGTGTTTTTGATAAATACACCCACATCATTGAAAATGGGATAGCTAGAAAAATAATATATCCAGGATTTATTGCATTAGTTTGAGAAGCATTTAATAGTGTTAGATTAACATTTCGTTCAGCAAATAAAGTAATTGCAGTACCTGCTAATTCAAAGAAAGACCAAAAAACTGTGATTAATAAGGTTAAAACTAAAACACTTACTAAACGGAAAACTTCCATTCTTGAAAGTTCAATCATTTTTTTAGCCAAAATCCCTAAGATAACTACACCTAATAAAGATAATAATGCAGAATGCAAATGCATACCCTCTAGCACCTCTAGAGCATTGTACTTAACTAAGAATGCTGCAATTGGCACCATAAGTAATGCTACTAAATAGAAAAAATAATCTGTACGCATTCCGTACATTTTTTTATCAATATATTCTTTAGGTTGTTGACCATTATCTCCAAATACTCCATCATTCATACCCTTCATAAAGACTAACAAACCTGCAATCATTCCAACTCCAGCAGCTCCAAATCCATAGTGCCATCCATATTCATAACCCAACCAACCACAAACTAATGGAGCTAAAAAGGCACCTGCATTTATTCCCATATAAAAGATAGTAAAACCAGAATCTCTTCTATCATCTCCCTCAGGGTATAATCTTCCTACCATTGTAGAAATATTAGGTTTGAAAAATCCGTTTCCAACAATTAAAAGTGCAAGTGCAACATAAAAGAAAAAGTGATTAATATCTGAAACTTCAAAGCCAAGAACATCACTTTTAAAATAAAATGCCATAAAGAAATGCCCAAGTGCCATTAAAATTCCTCCTAGCATGATTGATTTTTTAAAACCAATAAATTTATCGGCAATCATACCTCCTAACACAGGTGTTGCATAAACTAATGAGCCATAAGCAGCAAATATGCCAAATGACATTTCCTCACGATAAGCTTCATCAGTAATATAAGTAAAAAACTCATTTACCATGTAAAGCATAAGTAAAGCACGCATTCCATAATAAGAGAATCGTTCCCATAATTCTGCAAAAAATAAATAGAACAATCCTTTTGGATGCCCGAATAATTGGTTGTCTTGATTTGTCATATTTGTGTCATAAAATTAGGTTGCCGAAAATAGTAAAATTTTCTGTTATAAATTCTCTAAAATGAAATCAGTCATTTTTTTATACAAATGATATCGAGTATTTCCACCATAAATCCCATGATTTTTGTCAGGATAAATAAATAAATCGAACTGTTTATTTGCATTTACTAAAGCTGAAATCATTTCCATAGTATTTTGTACATGTACATTATCATCAGCACTTCCATGTACTAACAAATAATGTCCTTTTAATTTATCAACATGATTGATTGGAGAATTTTCATCGTAACCACTTGCGTTTTCTTGTGGAGTTTGCATGTAGCGTTCTGTATAAATATTATCGTAATAACGCCAATTTGTAACGGGAGCTACTGCAATAGCAAGGCTAAATACATCAGCTCCTTTGGTTATTGCTAATGATGACATATATCCTCCATAACTCCATCCTTGAATTCCTATTCTTTTGGCATCAATGTAATTTAGATTTCCAAAGTATTTTGCTGCATTTATTTGATCAATAGTTTCATATTTACCCAATTCCTTGTATGTCATCTTTTTGAATTCAGAACCTTTACCTCCTGTACCTCTGTTATCTACACAAGCTACAATATATCCTTTTTGTGCTAACATCTGGTACCAGTAATAGTTTGTCCAACCAAAAGAATTTGTTACTTGTTGAGAGCCAGGTCCTCCATATATAAACATAAATAAAGGATATTCTTTTTTTTCATCAAAATTAGGAGGTTTTATCATCCAAGTATTTAACTCTGCATCTTCGGTTTTAATTGTAAAAAATTCTTTTTTTGCTAAGTTAAATTCTAACATTTTAGTGTTGAAAGATGAATTATCTTCTAAGACTTTCAATTCCTTTCCACTTGAATTATGTAAAGTATAATAAGGGGCTGTGTTAGCATTGGAGTAACTATTTAAATAGTATTTAAAGTTTTTGCTAAATTTTATTGAGTTATCTCCGATTTGTTTACTAAGCTTCCTTTTTTGTTCAGTTTCCAAGTTATGCACATAAAGTGTTCTATTTATAGACCCTTCTTCTGTTGATCTATAATATATTTCCATTTTATCACTATCAACACCATCGAATGCAGTTACTTCCCACTTTCCTTTTGTAATTTGTTCTTCAGTACCATCTAATCCTTTTATATAGATATGATTAAAGCCATCTTTCTCTGAAGTCCAAATAAAATTATCTTCAGGTAAAAAAGTTAGGTTGTCATGCACATCAATATAATATTCGTCTTTTTCAGTAAATAGTATTCTATTGCTTCCGTCTTCAGTATTTGCGAGTAAAAAATCTAATTCATTTTGAAGGCGGTTCATTCCATAGAGGGCTAATACGTTTGGATTATTTGTCCACTTAATCCTTGGAATATATTCGTAATCTTTTTCTGTATAAATATAAGTACTTTTATCAGCTTCCAAATTATAGAAATATACTTTTACAAATGAATTATCTTCTCCTGCTTTTGGGTATTTAAACACTTCTTGGGTTGGATATAAGCCCCCCTTGAATAAATCCATAGAGAATTCTTTTACATGAGTTTCATTGAATTTGTAATAGGCAATATGCTTTCCATCTGGTGCCCATTCAAAAGAACGTACTAAAGCAAATTCTTCTTCATATACCCAGTCAGAAGCACCATTAATAATATGGTTCTTTTTCCCATCAGTAGTAACTTGAGTTATTGTTCCACTTTCTATATCTTGAATAAAAAGATTGTTGTCTAGTACATATGCCATCTTATCACCATTGGGAGAAAAAGTAGCATGCATAACTTTTTTGTCAGATAATTTTGTGATTTTATGTGTATGAATATTGTAGATATAATAAACAGATTTACTAGAGTATCGATAAATGCTTTTAGTTTCAGTAGCTAATAAAAGTTGTTTTTCATCTTTACTAAATATATATTTATCAACTTTTGGAATTTCAAAATCGGTACTTTTAAAAAGGGTACGTATTTTTTTTCCATTCTTAAATTGGTATTTTATTATTTCTTGCCCAACTTCATTATTTTCAATAGAGGAATAATGTTCTCCATCATTCATGGAATTAAAACTACGCATACTTTTAGGGTAGAAAGTATAGTCTTTCCATAAATCACCAATAGTTATATCTCTTTTTTGAGAAAATATAGGAGTTATAAAAAATAAGCTAAAGCAAATTATTAATATCTTTTTCATTAGTGTTTGAATTTTAGATTTGGAAATGGCAAATTTAATTAAATTTGCACAGATGGACTACAAGCAATTAAATATTGATGACATTTCTTTTTTTAAAGAAACAATTGGTGCAGATTATGTGCTCTCAGATAATCAAAGTATTTTAAATTATAGCCATGATGAAACTGAAGATTTATCTTACCCACCAGAAGTAGTATTAAAGCCATTGACTAGTGAAGAAATTTCTAAAATTTTAAAATACTGTAATTTAAAAAATATACCTGTAACTCCTTGTGGTGCTCGCACTGGTTTAAGCGGCGGTTCTTTGCCTATTTTTGGAGGAGTTGCTTTAAGTCTTGAACGTTTAAAATCTATTATTGAAATAGATGAGAGAAATCTTCAAGCGACAGTTCAGCCTGGAGTAATTAATCAAGTATTTAGAGATGCAGTAGAGTCTAAAGGACTTTTCTATCCGCCAGACCCAGCAAGTAAAGGAAGTTGTTCTCTTGGGGGGAATTTGGCAGAAAACGCTGGAGGTCCTAAGGCTTTAAAGTATGGTGTAACTAAAGATTATGTACTTAACTTGGAGGTCGTATTGCCAACTGGTGAAATTTTTTGGACTGGAGCTAATGTTCTCAAGAATGCTACTGGTTACGATTTAACATCTTTAATTATAGGTAGTGAAGGTACACTTGGTATCATTACTACAATTGTTTTTCGTTTAATTCCGTTGCCAACAAAAGATATTACTTTGTTTGTTCCTTTTAGTTCAGTTGAAAAAGCTTGTGAGGCAGTTTCAGCTGTCTTTCGTGCAGGAATTACTCCTTCAGCTTTGGAATTTATTGAGCGTGATGCTATTGATTGGACTTTGAAATATACAGATATTAAAATTCAGATTAATGATGATGTAAAGGCACATCTTTTGTTAGAGGTTGATGGAAATGATATTGATATTCTTTATAAAGATTGTGAACGAATCTTTGAAGTAATGGAAATTTTTGAATGTGGGGAAATTCTACTTGCTGATAGTGAAAGTCAAAAAAATCAAATCTGGAAAATAAGAAGATCTGTTGGAGAGGCGGTAAAATCAAATTCTGTATACAAAGAAGAAGACACTGTAGTGCCAAGAGCAGAGTTAGCAAAGCTTTTAAAAGGTGTAAAAGCAATTGGAATAGAATACGGTTTTCAGTCCGTTTGCTATGGTCATGCTGGTGATGGGAACTTACACATCAATATTATTAAAGGAGAGATGAGTGATGAAGATTGGAATGCTAAACTTACTTTAGGAATAAGAGAAATATTTGAATTAACTAAAAGTTTAGGAGGTACTTTAAGTGGAGAACATGGTATCGGACTCGTTCAAAAAGAATATATGGATATTGTTTTTTCTAAAGAAGCTTTGTGCTTGCAAAAAGGAATTAAAAACTTATTTGATCCTAATGAAATTCTTAATCCTGGAAAAATTCTGTTGTAAAAATTCTTCAACTACTTTTTATCTTTTATTATGCCTTGAATAATATTTACTTAATTTCCAATCTACATTTTTTTAAATAGTTTATTTATAGATGGTGCATTTTCTAACTCATTTAAATATTTGTATTAAATTTTCATCACCAACCTGCTCTAAATATTTATTTAAGTATGATTACTTACTTATAAATTTTGATCATTTGATCTTCTTCTAACTATTTGTTTGTCCATAACTTTTAATTTGTAGATTTGTGTGATTTAGATAGAAACTAGTTTTAAATTTAAGAATTAAATTTATGATTGTTTTTACAATATATTTTTTAATTTATGTTGTTGACAATCAGTATTTAAATTCATTTATAATTGGAAATAAAATAAAAATATGAAAAAGAATAAATTTGAATAATAAATGATATATATAATATTAAAAATTATAGCAGCTACTTATATCCTTTGGAAAATTTCATCTAGTTTTGATTTGGCTGCAAATTATCTCACAAGAAATATAGGTGAGGGGATTAAAGGGCCTACTATTAATGCAATAGCATCATCATTACCAGAAATTTTTATTTCCAGTATGTTTTTATTTTATTACGGAGATGTTAGAGGTTTCTCTGCTGGTTATGCGACAATAATAGGTAGCTCTGCATTTAATATTACTTTGATACCTGTTGTATCTTTTTTAGTAGTTTTTTATAATCAAAAAGTGAAAAATTTTGAAGTAGATAGGTCTATTATTAAACAAGATGGTCTATATTTAATTGGTGCAATTGTTTTACTGATGGGAGGCTTATATTATGGAATTCATTTATATTTTACTTATGCTCTTGTTATATATTATATTCTTTATGTTATGAATTTGTATTTAAGTAGAAAAGATAATAAATCAGATATTGATAATAACAATGTAGTTTTAAAAGAAAAATCAGATGGAATATTTCTTAATGTACTTAATTTGAGATTGTTTAGGTTTTTTTCGGGTGGTAAAGTAAATAGCAAAACATCATTAGTTGTAATTTTCTTATCAATTGGATTGATTGCTTATAGTTGTGATTTGCTTATTACATCAACTGAGTATTTATCAGGAAAGGTTGGTGTTAATCTATTTTTTGTTTCCTTTTTTATTGCATCTATTGCTTCAAGTTTACCTGATACATTTTTATCAATTAAAGATGCTTTAAATGGAAAATTTCATGACTCTTTTTCGAATGCTTATGGTTCCAATGTGTTTGATATTTGTATAGGTTTAGGTTTGCCATTATTAATATATACAAGCATTAATGGTACTATAGATACTAATTTTCCAATTAGTCGCATTGGATGTATTGGGGATTATATTCTTGGTGGTAATATTCTGTTGTGGTCAATAATTTTATTGCTTATATTAACAGTTATCACTACTTTAATATATTACTTCAAATCGTTAAGCTTTAGATCTTCTGTATTGATTTTATTATTATACTTCCTCTTTATAATTGGATTAATACTTTTCTAAGTAAATCATATTTCATGTATTTAGCCAGAGCCTATTCTCAGGCTTTTTTTGATCTAATTTAGTGATAATTGAATTTAAAGGATATTGATACAAAAAAATATAGAACAACTTAAATGTGCGGGATTTTATTTACAGTAATTTCAATTATAAATTATATATCTCAGAATATTTCTTAATCACATATTGCTTGAAATATTTAAAATTAAGTTCTTCTCCACTTATTTTCTTACATAGTTTATTTGCATCCAACCTTTTACCATTTTTGTGTATGTTTTTCCTTAGCCAATTTAAAAGATTTTTATTATTTCCGTCTTCAATTTCTTGTAATAAATTAGGGTTTTCAATTTTAGCTTGATTAAAAAACTGTGCTGCATAAAAACTACCTATTGTATATGTTGGAAAATAACCAAAACTTCCATGTGACCAATGTATATCCTGTAATACACCCATATCATCAGAGGGTACTTCCAAGTCTAAATATTCATGATATTTTAAATTCCACATTTTAGGTAAATCTTTAACTTTTATTTTACCTTCTATTAATGCTTTCTCAATCTCATACCTTATAAGAACGTGAAGATGATAAGTTAACTCATCAGCATTTGTTCTAATTAAACTTGGTTTTACATTGTTAGCAGCTTTATAAAAATCATCAACTGTAACATTTGATAACTGATTAGGGAATACTAACTTTAAAGATTCATAATTGTATTTCCAGAATTCTAAACTACGACCAACATTATTTTCCCATAATCTAGATTGAGATTCATGAATTCCTAAAGAAATAGTTTCACCTAAAGGCAGTCCATAGTTTTCAGATAAAATACCTTGTTCATATAATGCATGACCTCCTTCATGAATACATGACCAAATCATTTCAGAAAGGTTATCTTCATCAATTCTAGTAGTTACTCTTGCATCTTCAGCAGAGAAATGAGTAGAGAAGGGGTGGGTAGATAAATCTTGACGACCAGAGTCAAAATTATATTCCATTTTTTTAAGTAATCCAATGCCAAATTCCCATTGTTTATCATGTGGATATTTTTGATAATAAAAAGAATCATTAATCTTATTAGATTTTGAAATCTTCTTTATGAATGGAACTAAAAATTCTTTAACATTTGAAAAAATTTTATCTACCTCATTAGTTGTAAGTCCAGGCTCATATTGATTCAGTAATGCATCATATGGATGATTATCATAACCTAAAATTTCACATTCTTTAATTCTTAAATCTACAAGCTTAGTTAAACAGCTCTCAAAGATTGAAAAATCATTTTTTTCTTTTGCTAATCTCCATTTTTGAAAAGCATTTGATACTAACTTAGACTCTTCAATGATAAATTCTGATTTGTATTTTTTACTTTTATTAAAGGCCTTTAGAGATAAACTTATATTTCTTCTTTGATCGGAATTTAATGAATCATCAGAATTAAGATTATTAAGAAGATTACCATAGTCTTTATTTATTGACAATTCGTGTGATATTTCTGCTAGTGTTGACAATTGTTGTGCTCTAAATCTACTGCCGTTTTTTGGCATTTTAGTTTCTTGGTCCCAACTAAGAACTGCGATTGACATATTTACATCAGTAATCTTTTTTGAATGCTCAACATAGTCATTATAATGATTCATAAATTGTATTCTTTAATTTAAAATGTCAATAAGAACAAATCCACCAAAAATGATGGAAGCAATACCGTTTGTGGTGAAAAATGCAAGATTAATTTTGCTTAAATCATTATGCTTTACTAAAACATGTTGATAAACAAGTAGGGAAGTGAAAATAAAACCCCCTATCCAGTAGTACAGGCTAAAGGAACCTAATGATCCAGCGATACTTAGTGCTGAAAAAGCAAAAAAATGTAGAATTTTTGATAAGTTTAAGGCATTCTTTCTTCCAATTAGTACTGGAATAGAATGAAGTTTCTGTTCCTTGTCAAATTTCTCATCTTGCAAGGAATAAATAATGTCAAAACCACTAACCCAAAAAAGAACTGCTGCTGAAAATAGCATAGGGATGATGTGAAATTCACCACTCACAGCTAAGTAAGCCCCAATAGGTGCTAATGCCAAGCCTAATCCTAGTATTAAGTGGCAAAGAGCAGTAAAGCGTTTGGTGTAACTATATCCTAAAATTACCAATAGGGCAACTGGCGATAATGCTAAACATAGTGGATTAATCAAATAAGTTGTGCCAATAAATAACAAGCAGTTAATAATAACAAATATTAAAGCTGAGTTGGCTTTTATACTACCGTTTGGAATTTCTCTTACTTGTGCAGTTCTTGAGTTAGCCGCATCAATATCCCTGTCAATATAACGATTAAAGGCCATTGCTGCCGATCGAGCAAAAATCATGCAAAGCACTACATATAAAAGTAAAATCCATTCAAATTCATTTGACCTTGCAGCTAAGAAAAAACCAATAAGTGCAAATGGCATTGCAAAGATTGTATGACTAAATTTTACAAGAGAAAGGTATTTTCTCATAAACTATAAAGAGTTATTATTATTATCACATTCTAATAAAGATAAAGGAATGTTTATCTCAAATGATATGGTAGAATCTTTTGTAATTAACCAGTCTTTATCAAATTTATTAATGTCTAACCAAAATATTCCGTTAGGATTGTCCTTTTCTCTATGAATTTTCCATTTTCCTTTTAGAGTTGCAGTAGTCGTTGAAATAAGATTTAAATCTAGAATTTCAAATTTTAACTCTCCCATACTAAATTTCGTTGGATAACTATTTTTATACCTCTCTAAGGTGTTATTCCATCCATGTGTAGGTTTGTGCTTTAGTGAAGTGAATATTAATTTTTCTGACTGCCAATATCCTTGCATAAACCCATCAATATCTCCATTATTCCAACACTCCTGTTGATTACTCAGCATCTTCTTTATAGCATTAATGTCATTTTTGTTCTGATTTATAGTATTAACAGAATTGGAATTATTCATATTGCAAGAAATAAATACTAGAATTAATAGTGTAAATAATTGTTTCATAATTTTCGGACCAAATCTAATGAAATTTATCTATTATATTTTACGATATTTGCAAACAATTATGAGTAATACCAAACCATCCATACCAAAAGGAATGCGTGATTTCACATCTGAAGTGATGTTCAGAAGAAATTACATTTTTGAAACTGTAAAATCAGCTTTCGAATGCTATGGCTATGCTCCGATTGAAACACCTGCAATGGAAAATATCAAAACTTTAACAGGCAAATATGGTGATGAAGGAGATCGCTTAATTTTTAAAGTTTTAAACTCGGGAGATTACTTATATAAAGCTAACTTGGATGAGAATACTGATTCAAAATCCTTAACGAAACAAATAGTTGAAAAAGCTTTGCGTTTTGATTTGACAGTACCTTTTGCTCGCTTTGTGGTACAAAATAGAAATGACATTACTTTTCCCTTTAAGCGTTACCAAATGCAAAATGTTTGGCGTGCTGATAGGCCACAAAAAGGAAGGTATCGTGAATTTTACCAATGTGATGCTGATGTAATTGGCACTGAATCTTTGCTTTGTGAAGTGGAATTGGTGCAACTATATGATGATGTGTTTACAAAATTAAATATTCCTAATGTAGATATTTGCATAAACAACCGAAAGGTACTTAGTGGAATGGTTGAGCTTATGGGGGCAACTGATTTGTTTGATCAGATAGTAATTACTTTAGATAAATTGGATAAAATTGGTATTGATAAGGTAAAAGAAGAAATAGAAAGCAAAGGTGTGAAAAAAGAAGCTCTTTCTATTTTAGATACTTTTTTAAATACCAAAAATGTTGGAGATTTATTTTCTCTTTTAGAAAATTCATCAATAGGTAAAAAAGGATTAAAAGAGTTACAGTTTGTAATTGATAATGTTACAGAATTAGGATTGCAATCCGCTAACTTAGTTTTTGACATTACACTAGCTAGAGGGCTTAACTACTACACAGGTTGTATCTTGGAAGTGAAAGCCAATGATGTGCAAATTGGCTCAATTGGTGGTGGTGGTAGGTATGATGATTTAACTTCTAATTTTGGTTTAAAAGATGTTTCAGGAGTTGGAGTCTCATTTGGAATTGATAGAATCTATCTAGTAATGGAAGAACTCGCTTTATTCCCTAATAATATTGATGTAAGTACTAAGGTGATTTTTGCTAACTTTGGAGATGATGAGGCTGCTTTTTGCTTACCTTTATTAAAGCAATTACGTTCTGCAGGAATTAGTTCAGAATTATACCCTACAAACGCTAAAATGAAAAAACAAATGACCTATGCTAACAACAAAGGGGTTCAGTTTGTAATAATGGTGGGGGAGGATGAAATGAAATCGGGAATATTATCGATTAAAAATATGGAAAGTGGTGAGCAAAGTAATTTGAACATTACTGATTTAATAAAACAGTTATCCTAGATGAGTATTTATAAAGTTGGAGAACAAATACTGAGTATTTCAGTTATTGCTGAAATTATTGCGGAGGATAAACAATTAGCCTTAAGCATAAAAGCAAAACAAAAAATTAAGAATTGCCGTGATTATCTGGATAAGAAAATGAAGCACTCAGATGCACCTATTTATGGGATTAACACTGGTTTTGGTTCGCTTTGTAATCATAAAATAAGCAATGATGATTTAGGTAAACTACAAACTAATTTGGTGCTTTCTCATGCTTGTGGTACTGGTGACATAGTACCAGATGAGATAGTAAAAATTATGCTCCTTCTAAAAGTTCAGTCCTTATCATACGGACATTCAGGAGTGCAATTAGCAACTGTTGAACGTTTAATTGAAATGTTCAATAAAAACATATTACCAGTAATTTTCCAGCAAGGAAGTTTAGGGGCTTCAGGTGATTTAGCTCCTTTAGCTCATTTGTCTTTGCCGCTTTTAGGAGAAGGAAAAGTTGTAGTTGATGGAAAGGAAGTAGAAACAAAATCAATTATGAAATCCAATGGTTGGAAGGCTATTGCATTACAATCTAAAGAGGGATTAGCACTGCTTAATGGAACACAATTTATGGGTGCTTACGGGGTTTGGAGTTTATTAAAAGCTCAGAAACTTTCTTATATGGCAGACATGATTGGCGCCATTTCATTAGAAGCTTTTGATGGAAGAAGTGAATGTTTTGATGAATTGATTCATTTGGTTCGCCCTCATAAAGGCCAGTTGAAAACAGCTGAAAATATTCGTGATTTCTTAGATGGTAGTGAAATTCAAGAAGGGAGAGAAGGAGCATGTTCAAGATCCTTATTCTTTCAGATGTATGCCGCAAGTACATGGCGCTAGTAAAGGTGTTATTACTCATGTAAAAGAAGTATTTACAACAGAAATAAATTCAGTAACTGATAATCCTACAATTTTTATTGGAGAGGATAAAATAATTTCAGGAGGTAATTTCCATGGGCAACCATTGGCTATGGCTATGGATTATTTAGCAATTGGGCTATCGGAATTAGGTTCTATTTCAGAAAGAAGAACTTATCAATTGATTTCAGGGGAAAGAGGTTTGCCAGCATTTTTGGTAGCAGAAGCCAGGGCTTAATTCAGGAATGATGATCCCTCAATATACGGCAGCTAGTATTGCCAGCCAGAATAAGCAGTTATGTACCCCTGCTTCTGTAGATTCTATCGTTTCATCCAACGGACAGGAGGATCATGTTAGTATGGGAGCAAATGCAGCTACTAAATTATACAGAGTAGTAGAAAATACTGAACGTATTCTAGCTATTGAACTTTTAAATGCTACTCAGGGTATTGCTTTTAGAAATGCAAAATCTTCTGATTTTATTGAAGGAATTTTGGATATTTACAGAGATGAAGTGGAATTCTTAAGTGCGGATAGATTACTTCATGATGATATTGAAAGATCAATAGGTTTTTTGCAAGGTCTTTCAGTTGATGCTGAGTTGTTTTAAAGTCTAATTCGTAAAAACATATTCCAATATATTAGCTCCCATTTGTAGAGCTTTTAGTCTAATTTGTTCACTATCATTATGTACTTCTGCATCCTCCCATCCATCTCCAATATCTGATTCAAAAGTATAAAGTAATACTAAACGTCCATCAATAACAATACCAAATGCTTGTGAGGGGCTTGCATCGTGTTCATGAATCTTTGGTAAACCATTTTTGAATTTATATTTTCCATAGAAAATAGGATGGTTAGTTGGTAGTTCTACCAATTCTGTTTCCGGGAAAACTTTTCTTATTTCTGTACGCACAAAAGGATCCATCCCGTAATTATCATCTATATGCAGGAAGCCACCCCCTAAAAGATAGTTTCGTAAATTCTCTATTTCACTAGTATTAAAAACTACATTTCCATGCCCTGTCATGTGTAAGAAAGGATAGTTAAATATATCACTGCTACCTACTTCTACTGTTGCAGGTTCTTGTTTGATGTTTGTGCCAATATTTTCATTGCTAAATGCAATTAGGTTGGGTAGGGCAGTAGGGTTGGCATACCAATCGCCACCACCATTGTATTTTAATATAGCTATTTGGTAAGTGTTTTGCCCAAACCCAATCATAGGTAAAGCAATTAATATAAGTAGTAGTTTTTTCATAGTTAAATGGTTAAAAATCCCGAACAGCCCTAACATTGACGTGCTGCCCTTACTGAAGTTGCTCTGGCCTCCACTGGCGAAATCTGCCTCCACGCACTGGTGTCATCGACCTCAGTAGAACTCCAATAGTAGTTATTAGCAAAACCACCAATATTTCCTAATCCTAAAGCATTTCCTTGACCAATATTTAAATACATTTCATTTAATTCATCTTTTGAAGGTAAGAACCAATCATTGTAACCAGCAATAGTTAGATTAGCACAAATATCTGCAGCTGTTCCGGGTGTTGTACATCCAGCTTCAATATCAATTGTGTTTTGATTACCTGTTCCAATAGCTGTTCCATCTGCTCCTGAAATAGCAGTTCCATAACAACCCCATTCTGCACCAGAAGATTGGTCTGAGGTGCTGCAATTAAGCCTCCACCATTTCCATCTAACCAAAAGATAATACCTCCCCATAAGTATCTACCAATTGCTGGAGTAAGCTACAAGAACCATCATCTGTATTTGCTGAAGCATTATAATTAAATGCTGTAGAATCTGTACATCCATTTACAACTGCAATACAAGAACCATCATCTGTATTTGCCAAAGTACTATAATTAAGAGCTGTAGAGTCAGTACATCCTATTAAATTTTTCGAATAAATTGAATAAGGAACACTCATAAATGCTGTGGTTCCCATATCTAAATATCCACTTCCAAAATCTACCTCTACTTTTAATAAATGATTAGAAGCTCCCCAATCAATTACATCAAATGTTGCTGAACTACCAACAGATGTTGATGTTCCTCCACCTATAATGGCTGTATATAAACCATAATCGTTAGTAGATACTGTGTGGGTTTCTTGCCAACTTACAGCTGAAGTAGTTATATCTGATATAACAGAAAACTGAATCGTTAAAGCTTGATTCATCAGTACAGCTACCAGAAGCATCTCTGGCAACGGCTTGGTAATTGATTCCTTGTGGTACACTTTGAGCAAAGGTAATGGCACAAAATAGTACGCTTAGTAAAGTTAGAAATGTTTTTTTCATAGTTATTTAATATTTATGGTGTGTGCAGCTATAATTCCTGCTGTTTCTGTTCGTAATCTACTTGTGCCCAAACTTACTGCTTTAAATTGGTTTTGCAAAACCATTTCAATTTCAGTAGGAGAGAAGTCGCCTTCTGGCCCTATAAGCATAAGTGTTCTTTTTTCTTTTTTCTTTTCTTTTAATTCTGTTTTATTACCTTCTTCACAATGCGCAATGTACTTAGTGCCTTCAAAATCTTGTTTTATAAAATCATTTAAACTAATTGCTTCATTTAGTTTTGGTACATGAAATTTTAAGGATTGTTTCATTGCCGATAGTAAAATCCGAGTGCATCTTTCAGTTTTTATTACTTTCCTTTCGGAACGGCTACAAATAATAGGTGTAATCTCATCAATACCAATTTCTGTAGCTTTTTCTAAAAACCATTCGAATCTATCCATATTCTTGGTAGGGGCAATGGCAATATGCAAATGGTAGTTGTGTTGTTTTTCTTTTTGCTCGGTACTTACTACTTTCAGTCGGCACTTTCTTGAGTCAGCAACTGTAATTTCTGCTTTATAAAAATCGCCTTTCCCATCCGTAAAATTTAAAATATCACCTTCCTTTTTTCTGAGTACTTTAGTAGCGTGCTTACTTTCCTCAGCACTCAGTATTATTTCATCTTTAGGATTTTCTAAATAGAATAGTTGCATATTTCAAAAATATAAAAAAAGCCGATCATTTTGCTCGGCTTATTCTATAATCTAATGGTAATAGATAATAAATTTAATGCTTAACTATTGCTTTTGGTGCTGCATCTAAAATTTCAGCATTTGCGTTGTCAGCAAACTGAGCAAAGTTTTTATTGAAAGCATTAGCCAGTTCATTGGCTTTTGCGTCATAAGCATTCTTATCTTCCCAGGTATTTTTAGGACTTAAAATTTCAGAGGGTACATTAGGGCAAACAGTTGGCATTTTTAATCCGAATACTTCATGTGTAGTATATTCTACTGTTTCTAACTCACCATTTAGTATAGCTGTAATCATAGCTCTTGTGTATTTCAAAGAAATACGCTCTCCAACCCCATAAACTCCACCTGACCACCCTGTGTTTATCAGCCAAACATTTACATTGTTTTCTTGCATTTTATTTCCTAACATTTCAGCATATTTTGTTGGGTGCAAAGGCATAAATGGTGCCCCAAAACAAGCAGAGAATGTAGTCTGAGGTTCAGTAACGCCTTCCTCAGTTCCAGCAACCTTTGCAGTATAACCTGAAATAAAATGGTACATAGCCTGTCCTGTAGTTAATTTGGATACAGGAGGTAAAACTCCAAACGCATCAGCTGTTAAAAAAAATATATTTTTTGGATTCTTTCCAAGTGATGGCTTTGCAATATTTTCAATATGATCAATTGGATAACTTACTCTTGTGTTTTGAGTAATTGATCCATCTTCATAGTTTGGCTCATTTGTTCCCTCAAAAAAGGAGATGTTTTCCAAAAGGGCTCCTGGCTTTATGGCTGCAAATATATCTGGCTCTTTCTCTGCAGAAAGGTCAATACATTTGGCATAACACCCTCCTTCAAAGTTAAAAACAGTATCGTTACTCCAACCGTGCTCATCATCACCAATTAGGTTTCTGTTTGGGTCAGCCGAAAGGGTAGTTTTTCCTGTTCCTGATAGTCCAAAGAAAATAGCTGTATCACCACTTTTACCGGTATTGGCACTACAGTGCATTGGAAGTACATTCTTTTGGTGAGGTAATATAAAGTTTAAAGCGGAGAATATTCCTTTTTTGATTTCACCAGTATAACCAGTACCACCAATAAGAATAATCTTTTTTGTAAAGTTAAGAATAGCAAAGTTATGCTTACGGGTTCCGTCAACTTCAGCATCAGCCATAAATCCTGGTGCATTTAAGATAGTCCATTCTGCATCAAAACTCTCAATTTCAGTATCAGTAGGACGTAGGAACATGTTGTAGGCAAACATATTGCTCCAAGCATGTTCATTAACTACACGAATATTCATTTTGTATTTTTCTTCAGCACAAGCATAAACATCTCTTACATAAAGCTCTTTTTTACTTAAGTAGTTCAATACTTTTTGGTGTAGTGCGTCAAATTTGTTTTCATCAAAGGATAAATTAACATTTCCCCACCAAACGGATTCTTCAGTAATAGCATCTCTCACAATAAAACGATCCATTGGCGAACGGCCAGTAAATTCTCCTGTATTGATATTGATTGCCCCGCTTGAGGTTAAGGTTGCTTGTCCTTTTTCAACTGCAATATTAGCCAATTCTTTAGCTGATAAGTTCCAGTGTGCAGTTGCGTTTTTAATTCCTAAATCAGAGATGGTAGCATTAATTGCTCGCTTGCCTGTTTCGGTCATAATATTTTTTGTTTTGTTTTATGGGGGCCAAAGTTAAAGATTAATCGCTTATACAATAATATTATGCTTATTTTTTAATGCTAAAGAATAACCCTATCCATGAAGTAATTAATAATAGGCCTCCAATAGGAGTTATTGGTCCTAGATAAGACATTGAAAATCCGACTAAATCCTGGATATTTAATAAGTAAATTGAAAATGAAAATAGAATGATTCCTGCAGACATTATTTTAATTATGCTGCTTAACCTTTTAGTGAAATAATTCATATTGAAGGAAAGAATTAAAATAGTTAATCCATGAAAAAATTGATATCTAACTCCTGTTTGAAATGAGCTGAGTTGATTTTCACTAAGCACCTCTTTTAAGGAGTGCGCACCAAAAGCCCCTAATATTACAGCACTTAGGCAAAATAGGATTGCTATTTTTATAGAATTTTCTGTTGTCATTTTATTTCCTTTATTGGAGCAAAAATAATACTTTAGCAACTGAATTTACAAAAGCAAATGAAAAAGATATTAGTAATAGGAGCAGGAAGGTCAGCAGTGACATTAATTAAGTATTTATTGGATAATTCAATAGCTAATAATTGGCTCATTACAGTTGCTGATTTTTCAATTGAACTAGCAGAAACAGCAGTTGCTAATCATGAAAATGGAAAAGCAATTTTCTTTAATGTAACGGATGAAATACAAAGAAAATCTGAAATAGGAAATGCTGATATTGTAATATCTATGTTGCCGGCAAGCTTACACATTACTGTAGCTAAGGATTGTATTTCTTTAGTTAAAAATCTGGTTACAGCATCTTATGTTTCTTCAGAAATTGCTGATTTAGATGAACATGCAAAAAAAGCAGGAGTACTCTTGTTAAATGAAATTGGTTTAGATCCTGGAATTGATCATATGTCTGCTATGCGAGTAATTGATGAAATCAAAGATAATGGAGGGGAACTGACTTCTTTCAAATCCTTTTGTGGAGGTTTAGTGCATCCTGATTATGATAACAACCCTTGGAATTATAAATTCACTTGGAATCCTAGAAATGTAGTATTAGCAGGGCAAGGTACTGCACAATACATTAAGCAAGGGAAATATAAATACATACCTTATACTAAACTTTTTGAACGTACAGAAGTAATGGAAGTATTGGATGCAGGAGAATTTGAGGGTTATGCAAACAGAGATTCATTAGGGTATAGATCTGCTTATGGATTAGAGGATATTCCAACTCTTTTTAGAGGTACGCTTAGGAGAAAAGGATATTGCAAAGCTTGGAATATGTTTGTGCAGTTAGGCATGACAGATGATACTTATAAAGTTGAAAATTCAGAAAATTTAACTTACAGAGCATTTATTAATTTATTTTTTCCTTACAATAACGAACTTTCTGTTGAGGAAAAGTTCTGTAGTTATTTAAATATATCTCAGGATTCTGAGGAATTTAGTAAAATAGAATGGTTAGGTGTTTTTAAAAATACTATTGTAGCTTTAAAAGATGCTACTCCAGCTCAGATTTTACAAAAAATTTGTGAAGAAAAATGGACATTAGGTGTTGAAGATAAGGATATGATAGTAATGCAGCACCAGTTTGAGTATGTGCAAAATGGAGAGCAAAAGAAACTAAATTCCTCATTACTTGTTTTTGGAGATGATCCTAGATATACTTCTATGGCGAAAACAGTTGGTTTGCCTGTAGCTATTGCTGCCAAATTAATTTTAACTGGTAAGATTAAATCAACTGGAGTGAAAATTCCAACTACTAAAGATATCTATATTCCTGTATTAAAAGAGTTGGAAGAAAATGGAATTAACTTTGTAGAGGAGTTAGTTTAAATCTAACAATTCATCAGGAATTTGGACTTCCATTACGCCCTCTTTCGGGTCAAGTCCTTTTACAAATTGTTCGTGCATTGGAAAACAAAATTCTTTGCCGTCTTTTTCAACATAAATTAACTGCTGTGAAGTTTGTGAGTTTATGAAGGATATTTTGCCTAATTCTCCATGCTTATTATCAAATACAGTATAGCCAATTAGCTTTTTCTCTGTAATTTCAAGTTCATCTGTTTTAGGAATCAATTCCTTGGGTAAATATACTTTTCGTTTGAGTATTTTCTTAGCTAAAGCCTCATTTTCTATATCTTCAAACTTTACAAGGACAACATTTGGTTTTGTTGCGCGTGCTTGCTCAATAAAGTAAGGGACAAGCTCGTTATTTTGCTCAATTAAAAAATAAGTAAGCTTAGAAAAATCAAAAGGGATGTCATCATCATTATAGATATTGACATCCCCTTTATAACCATGCAATTTAAAAACTGTTCCAAATAAGAAGCAATCTTTTTTTTGCATTATGTGAGTATTAAGCTTCTTCTGTTTTTTCTTCAGCAGCAGGAGTTTCTTTAGCAGCAGGAGTTTCTTCAGCAGCAGGAGTTTCTTTAGCAGCAGGAGTTTCTTCAGCAGCAGGAGTTTCTTCAGCAGCAGGAGTTTCTTCAGCAACAGGAGTTTCTTCAGCAACAGGAGTTTCTTCAGCAGCAGGAGTTTCTTCAGCAACAGGAGTTTCTTCAGCAACAGGAGTTTCTTCAGCAACAGGAGTTTCTTCAGCAACAGGAGTTTCTTCAGCAGCAGGAGTTTCTTCAGCAACAGGAGTTTCTTCAGCAGCAGGAGCTTCTTCAGCAACAGGAGTATTTTTAAGTGCTATTGCTAACGCTCTTTCATCACTCTTCGCTTTTTCAGCAGCTAATGCCGCTTTTTCAGCAGCAATTACTGCTTTTTCTATTCCTGATTTTTCCTCAGCTACTTTATTTTCTTTATCTTCCATCCAAGCTGTAAACCTTATTTCAGCTTCTTCTTCTGTAAAAGCACCCTTAGCTACACCAGCCATTAAGTGTTTTTTCATCATTACTCCTTTGTAAGAAAGTATTGCTCTTACTGTATCGGAAGGTTGTGCGCCTTTAAGTAGCCAATTTACTGCGCCATCAAAATCTAAATCTATTGTTGCAGGCTTAGTGTTAGGATTATAAACTCCTAATTTCACAATAAATCTTCCGTTTCTTGGAGCTTTTTGGTCAGCTACAACTATGTGGTAAAATGCTTGTTTTTTTCTACCGTGTCTTGCTAGTCTAATTCTTGTTGACATTTTTTTCTTTTAATTTGGTTAAACCATCTCTGTGATTAGTCCTCATTATTGAGGGGTTGCAAAATTAAAAATATTTTCCAAATTAAACCTAATTGTTATATGATTTATTTATGTAAGATTTTTCATGATCATTAAAACAGTTATTTATCATAAAAAATGATTAATTTTGGCATCCGAAATTTTAATTTGAATTATGATGAGTACAAAAGTGAAAACAGTAAATAAGAAGATCTCAAAGGATGATTTTAAAGCAACTATTTTATCTGATTATAGGCTAGCTGCTGAAGTAAGAGAATCAGGAGCACAAGGTAGGCGTGATGTGCTTTCGGGTAAAGGTAGTTTTGGAATTTTCGGTGATGGAAAAGAGTTAGCTCAAATTGCATTAGCTAAAGTATTCAGACATGGTGATTTTCGTGCGGGTTACTATAGAGATCAAGCTTTAATGACTGCTTTGGGGCAATATTCACCAAAGCATATGTTTTCTGCTTTGTATGGTGATCCTGAATTAGAAAGAGAGCCATCTTCAGGCTCTAGACAAATGATGAATCATTTCGGAACTCGTTTCTTAAATGATGATGGAAGTTGGAAGAATTTGATGGAACAGAATAATTCTACTTCTGATATGGCTTGTTTAGCTTCACAGTTTCCAAGATTAGTTGGTTTAGCACAGGCATCACAGGTTTATAGAGATAATCCTGAATTAGCTAAAAGTAAGCCAGGATTTACTAATGGAGGATCAGAAATTGCTTTTGCAACAATTGGGAATTCTTCTTGTGCTGAAGGTCATTTTTTTGAAGCAGTAAATGCAATTGGAGTTTTACAAGTTCCTGCTATTATTTCTATATGGGATGATGGTTACGGAATTTCAGTTGCAAATGATATACAGATGACAAAGTCAGATGTTTCAGAAGTATTGAAAGGTTTTCAGATGGATGAAAAAGGTGCTGGTTATGATATTGTAAAAGTAATGGCTTGGGATTATCCTGCATTAATTTCAGCTTATGAAAAAGCAGAGAAATTAGCTAGAGAAAAGCATATTCCTTCTATTATTCATGTTATAGAAATGACTCAGCCTACTGGGCATTCTACATCTGGTTCACATGCTAGATACAAGAGTAAAGAGAGGTTGCAATGGGAAATTGATTTTGATTGCAATAAGAAATTTAAGGAATGGATTTTAGAAAATGAGATTGCTAGTGAAGATGATTTATCTAATATTGATAAGGAAGTTATTCAATTTGTTAAAGAACAAAAGAAAGAAGCTTGGACAGAGTACCAGGCGCCAATTAAAGTAGAACTAAAAGAAGTGATTACTATTTTTAATTCTATTGCTGCTCAAGTAAGTATTCCTGAGATTGCAGATTGGATTAAAGATTTAAATCAATCGGCAATGTTTGGTGTTTTCAGAAGAGATTATTTAAGTAAGGCAAGAATGCTTTTAGGAATGATTGTAAATGAAGATATTGCTGAAAAAGCAACTTTGCGTAATTTTATTAACAGAATTAACTCTGAAAACTACAATAGATATAATACGAAACTATATAATGAAACATCAACTTCTGCTTTGAAGGTTGCAGAGGTCAAGCCTACTTATAATAACGACAGTGAAGAGGTGGATGCGAGAATTATTTTAAGAGATAACTTCCATCATATGTTTGAAGCTATTCCGGAAGCAATGATTTTTGGAGAAGATGTTGGTAAAATTGGTGGTGTTAACCAGGGTGTTGAAGGTTTGCAAGATAAGTTTGGTGAAAGTAGAGTAGCTGATACAGGCATTAGAGAAGCAACTATTATCGGACAAGGAATCGGACTTTCTTTAAGAGGATTAAAGCCTATTGCTGAGATGCAATATTTGGATTATGTAATTTATGGTTTTCAACCTATGGTAGATGATATTGCATCTTTACACTACAGAACTCATGGTGGACAAATTACGCCTTTAATTATTCGTACTAGAGGGCATAGATTAGAAGGGATCTGGCATTCAGGATCTCCTATGGGTATGTTGTTAAACGGTACTAGAGGAATGTATTTGTGTGTGCCAAGAGATATGACAAGAGCAGCTGGATTTTACAATACTCTAATGCAATCGAACGATCCAGCTATGGTAATTGAGTGCTTAAACGGATATAGAGTAAAAGAAAAATTGCCAAATAATATTGGTGAATTCAGAGTTCCATT
Source organism: uncultured Flavobacteriales bacterium (assembly GCA_905181635.1). GTDB lineage: Bacteria > Bacteroidota > Bacteroidia > Flavobacteriales > BACL11 > UWMA-0277. The sequence goes on along the minus strand of CAJIYM010000003.1, from coordinate 35,682 downwards.
AGGCAAAGTAGAGACGACTAGAAAAGGAAATGATATTACTTTGGTTTCTTACGGAAGTACTTGGAAAATAGTAATGGATGCTGCTGAGCAATTAAAAAGAGCAGGAATCTCTTGTGAGGTGATTGATACGCAAACTTTAGTGCCTTTTGATTTATCGCATGACATTGTAGAGAGCGTGAAGAAAACTAACCGATTATTAGTAATTGATGAGGATGTTCCTGGAGGTGGCTCAGCTTATATTTTGCAGAAAATTGTTGAAGAACAAGATGCTTATCACTTCTTAGATTCTGAGCCTCAAACTTTAGCAGCTAAAGCTCACCGTCCTCCTTATGGTAAAGATGGTGATTACTTTACAAAACCATCTGCAGAAGATATTTTTGAAAGAGTATATAAAATGATGGGAGAAGTAAATCCTACTAAATTCCCATCTTTATACTAAATGAAAAAAACTACTGAATCTGATTCAAATTATGATGGTTTAGATAAAATGAGCACAGTTGATTTGCTTATAAACATTAATAGGGAAGATAAAACGGTAGCACTTTCAGTAGAAAATCAAATACCTCAAATTGAACAGTTAATTAATGCAATCGTTCCTAAAATGAAAATAGGTGGACGCTTGTTTTATTTAGGAGCTGGTACATCTGGTAGGTTAGGAGTTATTGATGCTTCAGAATGTCCTCCTACTTTTGGTGTAGAACATGGATTGGTAATTGGAATAATGGCTGGCGGGGATAAAGCTATGCGTAAAGCAGTAGAATTTGCTGAAGATAATCCAGATTTAGGTTGGAAGGATTTGAAATCTCATAAGATAAATAAGAACGATGTGATAATTGGTATTGCCGCTTCAGGAACTACTCCTTATGTCATCGGAGCACTAAAAAAATGCCAACAAGAGAATATAACTACAGGTTGTATAGTTTGTAATGCTAATGCTCCTTTATCAGACATTGCTGATTTTCCTATTGAAATAGTAGTTGGTCCTGAATTTGTTACTGGTAGTACAAGGATGAAATCAGGAACTGCACAGAAATTGGTCTTGAACATGATATCTACTTCTTTGATGATAAAACTAGGCAAAATAAAAGGAAATAAAATGGTGAACATGCACCTTTCTAATAACAAATTATTGGATAGAGGAACTAAAATGCTAATGCATGAGATATCAGTTGACTATGAAACAGCTAATAATTTATTAAATCAATTTGGCTCAGTTAGAAATGCTTTGGATAATTACAATGGTTAAAGAAAAAGTAATAGAAGGGGTAATGTGGCTTTCTGGATTTTCGATCTTGATAATTATATCGTCTGTCACTTTATATGCTGGTTTTAACAACATGCGTCACGGAAGCTACACTGTTTTAATAATAGGACTTATTTTAATTCCAGCTATTTTCTTTTTTGCTTACAAAGGGTTTAAATTGATTCTGGATGCTATTTTTGAGAAGTAGTCTTATTTGCCCTTGTCATTTGTCTTTTTCCTGGTGGTCCGTCTAAAACTATAATTTCAAATCCAACCGCTTTCATAGTACGTTTTACAATACCTTTTGCGCAGTAGGTTACTAAAAACCCATCTTTATTTAATAAATTATACATATTTTTAAAGATTTCCGCTGTCCATAGTTTAGGTTGTTTTTCCGGAGAAAATGCATCAAAATAAATAATATCAAATTTAGTTTTGGTTGTATAATTTTCTAAAGAAATTTTATTTTTTGTTAATTTAAAAAAATTATTTAATACTTGTTCCTCCTCCCATTTACATTCATGAAGTTGTAATAGTTTAGATTTTTCTTCTCCAATCAATTCAGTAAAATTAAGCTGACTATAACTTTTTTCTAGAACAGGATATAATTCAATTCCATGATAATTAATGTCAATTTCTTTTTGTTGTGATTTTTGTAATGTAAGTAAGGCATTTAATCCTGTACCAAAACCTACTTCAAGTATATTAAATTTCTTTTTGTTTTCTGCTAAAAGTCCATTTTTAATAAATACATACTCGGCTTCAACAATTGCTCCATGCTTGGAATGATATGTTTCATTTATTTCAGGGTTAAAAATGGAATGAGATCCATCATTAGTAATTACAATTTTATTGTTCATTTATGATTTTTTAATGTTCGCAAATTTAATTTTATTAAATAATAAATTCATTCCTTGAGTACATAAGATAATTATACCAAGTTATTTATTAAATTGATTTTATTATTTTTTTAATATATATTTGTTTTAAAATAATTAATAATTTTAGATTTAAACTTATGAAAAATATTTTAACACTTTGTTTAGGAATTTTAATATCAGTTTCTGCTTATGCCACTCATTTAATGGGAGGTCAATTAACCACAACTTACATAAGTTCTGATACATCAGGATCACTCTACTCATTAGAGCTAGACCTATATCGTGATACACTGGGTATTGATGTTAGTGTTTCTCAGAACATTGAGATATGGTCATTAGATATTATGGGTAATTATAATCTAATTTCCACTTCTACTTTATCACTTGGAACTTCTGGAACGGTATCAACAATGACTTCTGTATATGGAGTTGAGATATATCATTTTACAGATTCAATTACTTTTCCAGCTAATGGAAGTTATATAGTTAAATGGAATAATTGTTGCAGGAATCAAGCAATTATTAATATGACTCAGCCCGGATCTGAAAGTATGACGCTGTTAGCGTATGTGAATGTTAATAATCTGTCCCCTAATTCATCTCCAACTTTTTTAGCGCCACCAGTTATTTATCTTCCTACTAATAGTATATGGCAATATAATCCATTACCATTTGATTTAGATGGAGATTCATTAGTGTGGGGTTTAACAGTTCCTTTATCTTCTTCTAGTAATCCTCCTATTCCAGATTCTGTATTGGGATATCAATTTCTATCTGATACTGTATTGTACTCAAATTCAGCAGCTCCTTTCTCTATAAACTCTTCGACAGGAGAAATAACTTGGGAGTCCTAAAATGGTAGGTAATTTTGTAGCATCAATAACAATACGAGAATATAGAAATGGTATGTTGATAGGTGCAATAAATAGAGATATGCAGTTTGTTGTTGTATTAGATACTAATAACTCTACTCCACAGATTTCTAATATGCAAACTTTGCCAACAAATAATTTAGGATATCCTTATGTTAAAATTGCACCTGGACAAAATTATCAAGTTCATCTATTAGCTTCAGATGCTGATATAAATGATGTAGTAAGTATGGGTTCATTTGGTGAGTCATTTGGTTTACCTTCTGCTGCATCTACTTTTAGCTATATTTCAACAGGCAATGGAAATGAAATAGAGGGTACTTTTTCTTGGACACCAGATATAAGTCAAGTTCGTGTTAATCCATATATAGTAGTATTCCGAACTTCTGATAATTTCTTTTATTATGATGAGACGGTTCAAATTGAAGTTACATATAACACTACTGATTATGAGGATTTTGGTGTCTTGAATATACATAATATTTATCCTAACCCTGCAAATACTAACTTTACATTACCACTAAGTCTGACTAAAAAGAAGGATATTGAGATTAGCATTTATAATATTTTAGGTGTTAAAGTATCTTCTGAGAAGTTGAATCTTTCATCTGGAAATCACATGATAGTTAAGAAATTTGATTTACAAAGTGGGCAGTACTTTGTGAATATTACTGATAAAAATGGGTTGACAATTGCAACTAAAAAATTACTTGTGGTTAAGTAAGTTTTTTTAAATAGTTTTTTAGATTTTAAAAGAGGAGAATATCTCCTCTTTTTTATTTAATTTTGCAAAACTTTTAATATAAGTAATTATCGCTCATGAAAGTTACAAAAACAACCAAGTCAAAGCTAAATAAAATTGATTTTTCAAACTTACCTTTTGGTACAGTTTTCTCTGATCATATGCTTATTTGTAATTATAAAGATGGTCACTGGGGTGCGGCTGAAATTTTACCTTATGGTCCTATTCCAATGGCTCCAGGATCACAGGTTTTGCATTATGGTCAATCAGTTTTTGAAGGTATGAAAGCTTTTAAAAATGATTTAAATGAATTACTGCTCTTTAGAAAAGATGAAAATTTTAAACGATTAAATCAATCAGCTGTTCGCTTGTCTATACCCTTAATTGATGAGAGTGTCTTTATGAATGGTTTAGATAGTTTATTAAAAATAGATAGCGAATGGTGTAAAGCAGATCAAGGTTATTCATTATATATTCGTCCTTTTATTTTCGCATCAAGTGAGTGTGTGAAAGCTTCCGCTTCAGAAGAGTATACATTTATTATTATTACTTCTCCAACAATAAATTATTATGCAGGGGAAATGAATGTAGTAATTGAGGAGCATTATACTAGAGCTCCACAGGGAGGTGTTGGATATGCAAAAGCAGCAGGAAATTATGCAGCTTCATTTTACCCTACAAAACAAGCAAATGCAAAAGGTTTTCAGCAATTAATATGGACTGATGCGAAAGAACATAAATATATTGAGGAATCAGGAACCATGAATATTTGGTTTAGAATAGGAGATGTTTTAGTTACACCTGCACTATCAGATAGTATTTTAGGAGGTATTACTAGAAATAGTATTATTACTTTAGCAAAAGATAATGGAATTAAGGTTGAAGAAAGAAGAATTCTTATTACAGAAGTGATTGAAGCTTTTAATAGTGGAATACTTAATGAAGTGTTTGGTACTGGAACTGCTGTAGCAGTTAATCCAATCAATTCAATTACTTTTCGTGATGATAGGATGGTTATTAAAGAGAAGGCTGATTCTTTTGCTTTGAAATTAAAGCAGCAACTACAAGCAATCCAAAAAGGTAGTATTGTTGATACTTACAATTGGACTTCTAAAGTAACATATTAATCTTTATATTCCATTTTATAGTGCATAATTCCAGCTTCTTCAAAAAGATCACCTGATTTTTTAAAACCAACTTTTTCATAAAAAGTTGTAACTTGCTCTTGTGCATGCATGTATTTTAATGATTTACTCTCTTTTATATCTTCCAAAATTGCTTTTAAGATTAGCATGCCAATCCCTTTCCCTCTAGCTTGTGAAAGTACTGCAAAGCGTTCGAGCTTAAAGCCATTATTTGTTTTTCTATGTCTTGCAGTTGCTATAGGTATATTGTCTTCTATTAACAGAAAGTGAGTAGATTCCTCTTCAAATTCCCACTCTAATTCTTCTGGACAATTTTGTCCAATAACAAAGACTTCATGTCTTATTTTATGTGCTTTTTTCATTAGATTTTCATCTTTAAAACGAAATTTTTTAATCTCAACCATAATTGTGTTTTATGAGGTAAAAATATGTATTTTTGATCAATAAATTAAATAATAAAAACATGAAAAAAATACTTTTTACAATTGCTCTAGCAATAGCGACAACTTTTAGTTTTGCAACTAATCCACATATTGATAATGTTAGTGTAAATACTAAGAATTCAACTATAAATTGGATTGGTTCTAAAATTTCATCTAACCATGAAGGTACGGTAAATATTCTTAAGGGTGCTTTAAATATTGATCACGGAACCCTAGTTGGTGGTCAGTTTAGTATTGATATGCAATCATTAGCAACCACAGATATGTCTGAGGCTTATAATAAAAAGTTGGATGGACATTTAAAGAATGAAGATTTTTTTAATGTAGCGGAATTTCCTTCTGCATCAGTTATAATTACAAGTGCTAAAAAAAGAGATGGTAATGATTATTATATTACAGCTGACTTAACTATTAAAGGAATTACTCATTCAATAAATTTCCCTGCAGTTGTAATATTAAACGGTCTTAATTTTACAGCAACTGCTAATATTAAAATTGATAGAACTAAGTGGGATATTAAATATAACTCAGGAAACTTTTTTGAAAATCTAGGTGATAAACTTATTTTAGATGAAATTGTTTTAGATGTTTTCTTACTATCAGTTAAATAATGAATTTATATAGCTTTAGTGCTATAACAATTTGTATTTCATTATTGATAGCTTTAAATCAAAAAATAAGAGGACTAAAGTTTTGGTCCTCTTTTTTTAAATCATTAATTGCTGTAGCAGGAGTTCTAGGTACTATTTGGAAGATATTAGATTAAAGATCTCTTCAGCCAAAAGATTTGCACTTATAGGATTATTCCTAAACCATAATTCAGGTTCAATAAGCTCTAATTCACTTAAAGAGATAATGTTATTATTGTCATAAACTATATCTACTCTAGCATATATGGGTTTAAAAGGGCTAGCTTCTAGACAGTTTTCTGCAAATGTAATTTCAGCTTCGGTGGGTTTATATTTTTCTACTTTTCCCCCATGATCATCTTGTACTCTAAAATCACCTTTTTTTGATGTTTTTTTAACTGCATGAGTGTATTTACCTCCAATCATTATTAAAGAAATTTCTCCAAGGAGGGTAATATTTTTTAAAAATTTTTGGAAGAGCATACATTCTACTTTTATTAATTCATTAAAAATGTTTTGCACTTCTTGATAATTATTAATATTAGCTCGATAGGTATGTCTTGCTGCTCCTGAAATAGCTGGCTTTATTACAACTTCCTCCCAGTTAGTTTTTTCAAAGAGTTGTTTTAAAGTTACATTATCTCCTTTTTCTACAAATAGAGTTGGAGCAATATTGATATCTTTTTTTGCTAAATCTTGTAAATAGTGTTTGTCAATATTCCAATTAATTGCATCCTCAGAATTTATAAAAGTAGTTTTATTTTTTGTTATTTCTAACCAAATAAAAAACTCATTAAAACGTTCAAAATAGTCCCATGTGGTTCGAAAAATAGCGTATTTGGTGGTTTTCCAGTCAAAGTTTTTGTCTGCCCAATCTCTTTTAGTAACACGTAATCCTTTTTTTTTAAGTGCAGATTCTAGTATTTTATCTTCAAGAATTACTTGATTAATATACCAATCTGTTTTTTTAGGATTTACAAAGCGGTGTTCTGTAAGTATAACAACATCATACATAGATTTATCTGAAAGCATGTTTTATAAGATCTTTTAATTGGACTACTTCTAATGTTTTTTCGTGCGTTGCTTCCAATACAACTTTTGGGGCACAATTATTGTGTAAGGCTTCTTTCCAACGCAAAGCACACAAGCACCATTTATCACCTGGCTTTATTCCAGAAAAACCAAACTGTGGCATTGGTGTAGATAAATCATTTCCTACTTGGTATGAGAATTGTAAAAATTTTTCACTGGCAATGACGCATACAGTGTGTAGTCCTAAGTCAGATTCGTCAGTATTGCAGCAACCATCACGAAAGTATCCAGTTTTAGGTTCGTTACTGCAAGTAATTAAAGGTTCTCCAAATACATTATTAGCCATTACAACATTGTTTTTTAGGGGTTAATTTAAGTCTTCTTTTTGCTATAAAATCGTAACAAAAATCAAGCAGAAAAGCAGGTAAAATAGTTAAAAAGTGAAGTAAATTATATGGGAATTTTAATTGCTTACAAATTTTTAAAATTGCTCTTGATTTGAAAAAAACAATATCATCATGAACGTAAGCAACTGAGTTTTGATTTTTTATTTGAAACTTCTCAATTTTTTCTTGACCTTTAATTGAATTAAAAGGAATAAATGATATTTCATTATTTTGTAGTTTACTGTTTGTAAAGCTTACCCATTTATTGCAAAAATTACAATCTCCATCATATAGTACAATAGCTATTTTCATTTATTGAATACTCATTTTTTGTTCTACCGTTCCATCCTCATAAATATAAAAAAGTGGAGTATTGGGCTTAGGGCTTGTTACTTTTCCTAAAACATCAACAATTTTAATTAAATTAGGTAATTTATCATTAGTGATATTACTAATGCTTGTTGGACTAATTAATCCGTTAATATCGTATTTTGAAAAGAATTCCCAAATTTTTTCTGAAGCGTCAATATCTTGATTGGTTACTCCATTTGGAAATAAAGCTCCTGGCCAACTGTGTTCTCCACCAATTATTTTATAATGTTCAACTGTAGATCCATTGTTTCCATTTTCCCAAATTTGATGTTCAGCAGTGCATCCATCTGTAGTGCTTGTATTTGGCACATTAGTTACTATTGCAGAGCTGTTACAATTGTTAAAGTTAGCCCAGAAATCCATAATACTTGGTATTGTAGCGTAAGGCACATTTCCGTCTGCTGTTCCGTGTATTTCCATAATGGGCATTGGGTGGTTTGGATTACATGAATTGAACCATCCTATATTCATACTACCTGTTACAGAAGCAATGGCTGCAATTCTATCACTTAGTTCGCAGGCTAATTGATAGCTCATAAACCCTCCATTTGACATCCCTGTACTGTAGACTCTATCTTGGTTTATGCTGTACTTTGTAGAGATAGAATCCATAAGTGCTTCCGTAAAACCAATATCATCAACCGTACTGCCTCCCCAACCTACATTCCAGTGGCTGGTTCCTGTATTGTCAAGTATTCCTTCAGGGTATACAATAATAAATCCTTCATCATCAGCAACAGTATTAAAGTTGCTGTAAAACGCTTGTTGCCAAGCATTGGAAGTGTACCCATGAAAATTAAACAATAATGGAGCTACAGTTCCAGCAGAATAGGATGCAGGAATATATAAAGTATAATCTCTTTCAAGTCCTCCATGGTTAATGCTTGCGTTTATTGTTTGTTGACCAAAAGTGAATAGTGGTAAACATATTAAAAGGGTAAATAATTTTTTCATTTATTTTATTTTAATTTGTTTAGTGATTATCCCATTTTTTGTTTTGATAAGTTGAATATTGCTTTTTTCGTTACTTGGTCTTCCTAGTAAATCAAAGGTTGTATTTGTGTTTTTTAAAGAATTTATTTCTACAATTTGTGTGGTATTAAAGGGAATCAATTGAACATCCTTGGTGGTAATGTTATTATTCAAAACACTTGCATTTATTGTTTTAGGATAATATCCATTTTTACTAAAAGTTATATTGTAGTTTCCCTGATATAAATGTCTGTGGTAATTTCCTATAGGAAGATTAGAATATACATGAGAACTATCTATATCATGTGATAATATCTCAACTTTCGCATTTAATGGATTTCCTGTAATACTGTCTGTTACTATTCCTCTAAGTCCAAATAAAGTCTGTTGCATATAGTTTATGAGTGAAGGGTAGTTTGCATCCCATAATGAGTGTAGATTATTTGGGTCTGGAGTTTTATTATCTGAAAGTTCAAGTGTAAACTCACGGCAATGCTTAAAGTAATTCATGTAATCTTGCCTCCCTCCACTAACAGTATACCAATCATAACCATTAACGACACCATCTGCAAAAGGATTATTCCAATTACTCCATTCAAAATAACCATTTCCACTATTAACTTGGCAACTATCTGCATATTCACGAGATACGTGTTGCCACCAGTTATCATCTGCAGTTAATGTACTCCAAGTATCCCAAGGATAGTTAGCAACTTCAGCCCCACCATGCATATTTGCTGAAATTGAAAAATTTACTGTATCAGAAAGTCCCATAAAAATATTTGTTTCATTTTGATAGGGGTTTCCATCAGGATGAAGGCCATCTTCTGGATCAGGATAATTTCTGTTTAAATCAACAAAATTGGCATTATAACGAGTTGCTGACCACACATCTTGATTTCCTCCAGCATATGCTCCATCAGGATTGGCTAAAGGGTTTATCCAAATATCAATATTATTAACCAATTCTGTTAGTTTTAAGTTATTCCCATAACCATTAAGAATGTGATCAATTAAGCGTAGACTTAGAATATAACCGGCTAACTCATCACCGTGCATAGATGATGTATATAGGAAAGAAGGCTCGTTTTCTTTTATTCCAATATTGTTAGAAATCTGTACAATTAGTATTTTTCGGCCTGAATTTAATGTACCTAAATTGTGTAGTTTACAAATGCTTGGGAAAGAGTCTGCAAATTCAGTCATCATATTTACATACTCCTGGTAAGTAGGGTAAAAGTTCCAATTATTTTTGCTTTCTTGTACGTATTTAATTGATTGTTTTTTTATAATTTTATAATAAATATCTAATTTTAAAAATTCTAAAAACTCATTTTGGTTAGCATATGCATAAGCAAGATCAGCATTTGTTTTGTGATCAATAGAGACGATGTCAGAAATCATATTTAACTGAATCTTATTTTTGTACTGAAAAGAAAAATAAACTTCACCTTTTTCAGCAAATAGGTCGTTAATATTTTGGCTAACTCCAAAAAACGGAATTAAAATTAGTAAAAGTATTTTTTTCATTCAGCAAAAATAATGTTAATTGTAATTATATTAGTTAAAGATCGTAGTAAGTCTTATGTGTTCAGTTTATTTCTTAAATTTATCTAAAGTTGACTTTACTGCATCCTTGTGAATTGTAAAAGTCATCATTTTTAATTTTACAAAATCTTCATGATAAAAGTAGTATCCTGGGAAATTTCCATTTCTTGCTCCAGAACCACTATCCTTAATTAAAAACCACCAATCTCCCGTTTCATCAATTTTATAGCCAATTAAATGTATGGCATGGTCGTCAGTTGTTGTTCCATTAGAGAAGCGGAATTGACGTGCATTTTCATCAATAAATTCTGATGGAATATCATAAGAGGGAACCATTGCTGCATCATAATTAGATGAGTAACCACTTTCAGAAACATCACCACCAATAGAAATTGAATAGCCATTTTTTATTGCATTTTTTATTGCAAACATAAACTCATCTAGTGGTACATTATAGTAAGCATCACTTCTCCACCAATTATCAGGAACTTTATATTCTTCTTGGCTCCAATATGGTTTTTGCATTAAGCTCATAAAATCAACATAGTCGTTTGGCTTAATTTTTGTTACGTTTTTCAAAAATGATTTTGGTGTATAAGTTATACCATTATACTTAAATGCAGTAGGAGGTGCACCCATGTAATAGTTCAATATTGATTTGATATTGGAAATAATTGCAGCTTCATCCCAAAAGTTGATTTGTTTACAGTTTTTTAAATAAGCTTCAAATTCGACAAACATTTTTTCATGATTATAATAAGGTTGATTGTTTGGTTTTCCGTGATAAGCCTCTGCAGGTACAATTCCATACCAATCCATCATTCTTTGTACTGCATTTGTTTCAGATCCCTCTCCTAAATTTGTTTTCCCTCTAGTCTTTATATACCCTTTTGCTTTTTCAATATATTCAAAGTAGACTGGGTATAGTTCCGAAAGGTTAATTTTATTTCCTGTTAACCTTTGTATTTCACTTTCATAAAATGATGTAGTAGAAAAACACCAACATGTGCCTGTATTTCCTTGTGAAATGGGTTTTTCGGCTTCAATAATGGTAAACTCAGCTAAACTTTTAGGAATTTTTTTCCCATCAAAATTCATTTTAAAGGATTTGGAAGCTTCCTTTTCTTCTTGCTCATAAATTTTTGATTCACTCATAATAGTTCCGTAAAAGGGATTAGAGTAGCTCTCAAACCCACCTTTGTCTTGTGCATTTAATCCTATTGTTGTAAGTAATAACAGTCCTATTTTTTTAATCATGTTGAAGGTTTTTATCTTTGACTACAAATCTACAGTAATTTTGTAATTTGCAGGCCACTAATTAAATACATTATGTTTAGTAATTTCTTAAATAAAACTTTAAAATGGACATTGATTTTTCTTTTATCTTTTACTACTTTTAATTTATTTATATCTGGTAAAATTGAAGAGTCAATTGAGATTGAGGCTCCAATTGATTTGGTGTATCTAAAAGTTGCAGATTTGACAACTTGGTCTATATGGCAGAAAAAAGATACTACGATGACTATTGTTTATTCTGGTGAGAATAGTGGCTTAGGTGCAATAATGAGTTGGACTGGAATTAATAGTAATGGAAGTTTAGAGATTGTTAAAGTTAATTTTGCTAAGGATTTAAAAAATGAATTAATTTTTGAAGGAATGTCACCATCTTATCATATTTGGACTTTTGACAAAACAGACAAGGGTACTAAGGTTACTTGGAGTTTTCAAGATAAATTACCTTTTTATGTTCATTTTATGCAACTTTTTATCACACCCGAATTAAAAGAAGGTTTAATTGGATTAAAAAAACTGTGTGAATGATTAAAATATTAAATTCTTAAATTTTAATAGAGAATTTTCTTTGTAAAAATTATCAAAATGAATCAAACTAATTCAAGTATTTCTTTTCAGAGAAAGATGTTAAATCCTTTTTTCTTTAAATTATTTTTACTCTTAAAATTGCCTATGGCTTTCTTAGCAGGCATAAAAATCAATGAGTTATCATGTAATAGAGCTGTTTTGCAAATGAAATATAATTACCTAAATAAAAATCCATTTGGTTCTATTTATTTTGCGTGTCTTTCAATGGCAGGTGAACTAGCTTCAGGGTTGCTTGCTTCCTCAATTATTTACAAGAGTACTCCAAGGATTTCAATGTTAGTAGTTGGGGTAGATATAAACTTTACTAAAAAAGCAATCGGCACAATTTCTTTTGAATGTGATCAGGGTAAAGAAATTCTATCAACTATTCAAAAAAGTATAGCATCTGGTGAAGGTAAAACCATTGATGCTTTAACAGTTGCTAAGAATGATCAAGGTGTTGTTGTAGCTGAATTTTTAATAAAGTGGTCTTTTAAAGTAAAAATTTAGTAATACTTACGTATTTAGTGACCCTATTTTAAATTAGAAAAATTGGTTTTATATTTAATTTTCCTTTTTAATTTTCCCGTAATTTTTCTGTATTATTGTATTATGAAAAAACTATTAATCCTTTTAATATCTTTTCCATTAATTGGATTTTCTCAAATATTTGTAAGTACAACTGCTGAAAATAAAAATATTATTCTTGAAGTTTTTACAGGAATAAGTTGTGGTATTTGTCCTTCAGGTCATCAAATTGCCCAACAACTTCATGATGCAAATCCAGATGATGTATTTCTTATTAATATTCATACTGGACAATATGCAAATCCAATGGGACCAGGTACAGACTTTAACACAGTTTTTGGTCCTTTATTTTCTGGACAAGCTGGAGTAGGTGGGTTTCCTGCAGGTACAGTAAATAGGCATCAGTTTTCAATGAGTCAATCAGGAGGTACCGCAATGGGTAAATCGGATTGGACTTCTGCTACAAGCCAAATACTTTCTCAATTATCTCCTGTAAATGTTGGAATACAATCTACTATTGATATGGCTACAAATACTTTATCTGTAGATGTTGAAGTTTATTACACAGGAACACAAAATGTGACATCTAATATGTTAAATATTGTAGTTGTACAAAACAATGTTGAAGGTCCTCAATATGGATCAGGGCAGTTAAATGGTATTTATAGCCACGACCATATGTTACGTCATATGATAAGTGGTGCTTGGGGAGAGCAGATCTTAAATGTAGATCCATTCACTTTATATTCGAGCCAATATAGCTGGATAATGCCAGCTAATATTCAGGATGTTATTTTTGACCCTGCAAATATTTCTGTACTTGCTTTTGTTAGTGAAGGAAATCAAGAAATTTTAAGTGGTACAGAAGTAACTCCTGATATAGTTTTTGAACATGATTGGGATGTAGATTGTATAAGTTCAACTGCAACAAATGCTCTTTGTGGATCAGAGACAGATATTGAGGTTACGTTTAGAAACTATGGAAATCAAACTCTCACTTCTTTAGATTTAAATTATTCAATAAATGGAGGCGCAAGCCTAACTTACCCTTGGACTGGAAATTTAACTCCTAAATCACAAGAAACTATTTCTATTTCGGGAATTTCTTTCATTCCACAAGCATTAAATATTGTTAATATTATTACTTCAAATCCTAATGGAAATATAGATCAAGATATAACAAATGACAGTACATCTATATATTTTCCAGGCCAAATTTTAGATGGTTTTGTTGGTGGAAATGTAAATATTAATGTAACTACTGATATGTTTGCAAACGAAACATCTTGGAAACTAATTAATAGTAATGGAACAATTATAGCTTCAGTTGATAGTATGACTATGACAAACTCTTCAGTACAAGCTACAGAGAGTGTTTTTTTAAATACTAATGAATGTTATTCCTTTATAATTTATGATTATCATGGTGATGGAATATGTTGTTTTTTTGATAATGGATCCTATAGTGTAACTGATGCTTTGGGTGATACTATTGTTAGTGGTGGTGAGTTTGCTTTTGAAGAAGGTACTAACTTTATCACTAGCGGAAATGCAACAGTAGTAAAAGATTTCGACCAAAAACAAAGAACTTATTAAAGTAATAGACATACTAGGTAGAGATGCAAAAGGTATTAAGAATTTACCTTTACTTTATATTTATGATGACGGAACTGTTGAGAAAAAAATATTTTTCGAATAAATAAACCTAAATTACTAATTGACTTTTTTTAGTTTATAAATTTAAAGATAAGCTTTGGTATTCTTGTCTTGAGAAAATAATTATCGTCATTATATTTAATATTAGAAGTTATTTTTTGTAACCACAGTAAATATTTTACAATTTTTATATCTCAAATTTAGTATTACCTTTTTCACCATTATCATTATAAAAGTAAATAAGATGTAATTTAAAATATCTATCATCAACGTCAGAAATAATATATGTTATTTCTGAATAATTGTTTAGCTTCAACATCTTTTTGCTTTTTAATATTTGAAAATAACTTTAAGGTTAAAATTAGTAGTCTAGTTATATTTATATATTTCATTTCTTTGGATAAGATACTATATTTATTAAGACTAATTATAAATTAAATTACTTTAATTTGCAAATAATAAATATTAATAATTATAGTAATTAAATTTTAAGTTATGAATGTTGGAATAATATGGGGCTCAGACTCTGGAGATACAGAAGATGTTATGGAATATATAGTTGAAAAACTAAGTTCATATAATGTTGAAAATATACATGTTGAAAATTCAAGTATTGATGACTTTACAAAATTTGATATTCTTCTTTTAGGGATTTCTACATGGTATGATGGAGATCTTCAGAGCGATTGGGAAAGATTTTTCCCAACTTTTCAAGAAATTAATTTTAAAGATAAGTCAATTGCTATATTTGGATTAGGAGATCAATATAGTTATGAAGATTATTTTGTAGATGGTATTGGAATTTTAGCTAGTGAGGTAATTAAAAATGATGGTAAAATTATTGGCCATTGGCCAACTGAAGGCTATGAATTTGTTGAGTCTAGAGCACTTTTTAATAAAGACTTATTTTATGGTCTTGCTCTTGACGAGGGGAATCAGTATGAATTAACTAAGGACAGGGTAGATAAGTGGTTAATTAAGCTAGGTTTCATATTGTCAGATATTGATTTTTGTGCAAAATAATAAAATATAAGTGAACTTTTTTTAAATATTTTTTATAAAGTTAAAGATTTATAAAAAACAATAAAATTTAAAATTGAATATAAAATAGCAGGTAAAATATTTATTATATTATCCTTTATTCTGATTCTTACAAAGATAGCAGTAATCATCATTATGGTTAATAAAGCAGATACTACAGTTAATAATAAAGGAAAATATAATCCAATTAACAATCCAACTCCTGCTATAAGTTGTAATGAGGCTATTATTTTTCTAAACTTTTTATAACCCCACCTCTCATATTCTGAAATCATTCTATTAGAGTAAAATGAACTTATTCCATAGAATATAAAAGAAATTGCTGAGAAAAGTAAGATTACTAAATTATAGTTCATAAACTAAATTACTGCAAGACTTTTTGCGGCAATAAATAAACATAAGATAAGAAGACAAAGAGAAGGAATAAACTTATTAAATGGATTTCTAACTTTAATATGAAAATACTGTGCACAAATCATTAAAAATGCCATACCTAAAGAAGATAAAATAAGGAATTCATTATACCAAATTCCTAAAATTAGAATTGTTGCTAAGGATATTTTTAATGCACCAACAATATTTCTGATGATATCAGAGATTCCATATTGCTCAAATTCAACTATAATATTTTCTCTTCTAAATACCCAAACAATAATTACTGAGATTGCTACTATTAGCTGTGATAGTATTAATAATTTTTCCATTTTATATATAATTTAAATTTATTTCAAAACTAAAAAAAATATTATAATAATATTGAAAAACATCAATAAATAGATAATCACATATTTATCATTTAACATAAAATATTTTTATTAGAAAAATAAATATTTGTTGAAACAATCCTCAAAATTAGGAGTTGAGAATTTTCAAGTAATAGAGTTTAATTAATCATAATATAATCAATTTAGTTATTCTTTTTGTTAGACCTGCAAGTCTAAATTTTTTTAAAATTATTAAGTAGATTTGCAAATTAAATAATTAAAAGATGAATGTAAAAGGAAAAAATATTTTAATAACTGGAGGCAGTCTTGGAATTGGTAAGGAAACAGCAAAAGTTTTAGTAGATAAAGGAGCGAATGTTTTGATTACTGGAAGATTACAAAATAGATTGAAAGAGGCTAGAATTTATACTAAATCAAAGATTATTGAATTTGATATTTCTGATCATAAAAATATATCAGAGAATGCAGAGAAATGTATAGATATTTTAGGTGGCAGGATAGATGTTCTAATAAATAATGCTGGTATTGGTGTTAAAAATTCTATTAACGAATTAAATATTGAAGATTTCTTAAAGGTATTTAATGTAAATGTTTTTGGACTTGCATTATTTACCAAAGAGATTGTTCCGCTCATGATTAAAAAATCTTTTGGAACTATAGTTAATATTGGATCTACAGCTAGTTTAAAAGGATATAAGAACGGAAGTATTTATTCATCTTCAAAATTTGCTGTTAGATGCTTGACTCAATGTTGGCAAGCAGAATTAAGACCTCACAATATTAGAGTTTGCCAAGTCAACCCTAGTGAAGTTACAACTGCTTTTGGAAACCCAAAAAGAGTAGAAAGAGAAAATGTTGATAACAAGTTAACTACAAAGGAAATATCTCACTCGATAATATCTGTAATTGAGATGGAAGATAGAGGTTTTATAAATGAGCTTAATATTTGGGCTACTAATCCGTTTAATTAATTGAAAAATTATTCACTTATTCTCTTTCTCTTTTGTCATGTTAGTTATTAGCTTTGAATATTTTTAGGTAATTATTAAGTATGTTTGCGTTATGAGGAAGATACTTCTATTTTCATTATTTTCATTATTTTCATTTATAGCATTTAGTCAATTTTCTACTTCTGAACTTCCTATAGTTTTAATTAGCACTAATGGTCAGTCAATACAAGATGATCCTAGAATAATCTGTGATATGCGAATAATTGACAATGGATTTGGAAATATTAACTCTGTAAATGGTCCTTTTACAGGATATAATGGTAAGATTAGTATAGAATATAGAGGTAGTTCCTCACAATCCTTTCCAAAAAAGGCATATGCTTTAGAAACGCAGGATATTTTAGGAAATAACAATAATGTTTCTCTTTTGGGAATGTCAGTTGAAAATGATTGGATTTTATATGCTCCATATAGTGACAAGTCATTAATGAGAAATGTTTTAACTTTTTATTTAGGAAATAAAATGGGTAGATATTCACCAAGAACTAAGTTTTGTGAGCTTGTTGTAAATGGTGATTATAGAGGAGTTTATATTTTAATGGAAAAGATTAAAAGAGATAAAAAAAGAGTAGATATTGCAAAACTTGACTATGATGATATTGCTGGTGATAGTTTAACAGGAGGTTATATTATAAAGTTAGATAAATATACTGGAACAGGCGGTGGTTATTGGTTTTCAAACTACAATACTATTGCAGGAGATCGGCTTCGCATACAATACCATTATCCAGAAGCAGATGTGATGTCAAATGAACAAAGGAGTTATATTGAAAACTTTATGCATGATTTCGAATATGCATTAAACAGCACTAATTTTGCAAATTACTCTAGCGGTTACTCGAAATATATTGATATTTTTTCTTTTATAGATTTGTATATAATTAATGAACTTTCTAGAAATATTGATGGCTATAGGCTAAGTACATATATGTATAAAGATAAGGATAGTAAGGGAGGGAAGTTAACCATGGGCCCTTTATGGGATTATAATCTAGCTTTTGGTAATGCTTTTTACTGCGATGGGTGGAATGTAAGAGGATGGCAGCAAGATGGGGGATGTTTTGATTTAGCAGAGGTTCCATTTTGGTTTGAAAGATTGTTAGATGACACGTTATATCAAAACTCACTAAAATGTCGATGGCAATATTTGCGTGAAAGAAGTTTGCATCAAGACTCAATATTTAACTTTATTGATAGTCTTGCTCTTTATTTGGATAATGCTCAGCAAAGAAACTTTCAAAGATGGGATATATTAGGAAGTTATATTTGGCCAAATTATTATATTGGAAACACTTATCAAGATGAAATATATTTCTTGAAAAGCTGGATATCAGACAGGTTAATTTGGATGGATGATAATATTCCCTCCTGTAATTCTAGTGAATATATAACCTTTAATCCGCAACTAGCATATATTATTGATGTTTTGGGTAGGAAAACAAAAGTGGTTAAAAATGCTCCATTATTCTATATATATTATCCCGGAAAAGTAGAAAAAAGGATTATTATTGAATAAATAGCAGTCAGTAATATGTATGCTATTTTTTTGCTTTAAGTTTAGCTTTTTCAGATTTTTTACTTTTAAGAATAAGATATTACTAAGAAAAAATAATCAAACTTAATAATCTTTTAATTAAATAATTTTTAGTTCTTAATCTTGCTATAATCTAGTTAAATAGTATGGATTGGAATCATGATACCACTTTATAATGCATATATCTTAGAATATTTATCTATTACGTAGTCCTTAAAATATTTGAAATTAAGTTTTTCTCCTGTAATTTTTTCACACAATTTATGAGCATCTAATCTCTTTCCACTATTATGAATATTTTTCCTTAACCAATTTAATAGATTCTTATTATTTCCATTTTCAATTTCTTTTATCAAATTAGGATTGTCAATTTTAGCTTGATTAAAAAATTGAGCTGCATAAAAACTACCTATTGTGTATGTTGGGAAATAACCAAAACTTCCATGTGACCAATGTATATCTTGTAATACACCTAAAGTATCAGAAGGTACCTCCAAACCTAAATATTCATAATATTTTAAATTCCATATTTTAGCTAGATCTGCTACTTTTATTTTCCCCTCTATTAATGCTTTCTCAATCTCATATCTTATAATCACATGAAGATGATAAGTTAACTCGTCAGCATTTGTTCTAATTAAACTTGGTTTTACATTATTTGAAGCTTTGTAAAAATCATCAACAGTAACACCTGTCAGCTGTTTAGGGAATATTTTTTTTAAAGATTCGTAATTATGTTTCCAGAATTCTAAACTACGACCTACATTGTTTTCCCATAATCTAGATTGTGATTCATGAATTCCTAAAGAAATAGTTTCGCCTAACGGTAAACCATAATTTTCAGATAAAATACCTTGTTCATATAAAGCATGACCTCCTTCATGGATACATGACCATATCATTTCAGAAAGATTATTTTCATCAATTCTAGTAGTTACTCTAGTGTCTTCTGGTGAAAAGTGAGTAGAAAAGGGGTGAGCGGATAAATCTTGTCTACCAGAATCAAAATTATAATCCATTTTCTTAAGTAATTCAATGCCAAAATCCCATTGTTTATTATTTGAATATTTTTTATAAAAAAATGAATCATCAATCTTATTCGATCTTAAAATTCTCTTTATGAATGGAACTAAAAACTCCTTAACATTTGAGAAAATATCATCAACTTCATTTGTAGTTAGTCCGGGTTCGTATTGATCTAATAATGCATCGTAAGGATGATTTACATAACCTAAAATTTCACATTCTTTAATTCTTAAATCTACAAGTTTAGTCAATGAGCTTTCAAATATTGAAAAATCATTTTTTTCTTTTGCTAATCTCCATTGTTGAAAAGCATTTGATACTAGATTGGATTCTTCTACAATAAATTCTGATTTGTATTTTTTTGATTTATTAAAGGCCTTTAATGATAAACTTATATTTCTTCTTTGATCAGAATTTAATGAATTATCAGAATTTAGATTATTAAGAAGAATTCCGAAATCTTTTTTTGTTGATAATTCGTGTGATATTTCCGCTAATGTTGATAATTGTTGTGCTCTAAATTTACTTCCATTTTTTGGCATTTTAGTCTCTTGGTCCCATCCAAGAATTGCCATAGACATATTTATATCTGTAATTCTCTTTGAGTGATTAACATAGTCTTTATAATTATTCATAAAACTGTAATTTTTGGATGTCTTGATCTTTTGTAAATGTCAGGTTAAATTTACTATCTTTAAATTCAATTAATACTATATTAGTTTGATTTATTTCTATTTCTAAAAAAATTGTATTCTTTAAAGTTAAAGTTTTAATCTCCCCATTCTCATTGCAATTTAGGATTTCAAAATATAAATATATATCATGTAAATTGTCATCTATTTCTTTTCCAACCCATTGAAATTGTAATGGTTTATCATTAGTTAAAACTTTTAAATGATTATCAAAATAGTTACTTATTATTTTATGAGATGATTTATTTTCTTTTGTAGTCCCTATTCTTAATTTTTTGGAAGTATTAACTTCCAATGATCTTTCAAGATCTTCAATAGCAACCTTCATTGTAATTTCTATGGATTCAGAATCACTATTGTAATTCAAAGATGTGTGAGTAATATGAAAATCGTGTGAAGGAAGAAAAAATGTAAATACTAAATAAATTAAAGGGTTTATCATAATGAAGTTTCTTAATTATTCTCTATTCTTTCTTTTGCTTTTATGTCTCTTTGCATTGGGTTGTCTCTGTTGTCCTTTTTTTGCTTAAAAAGTTGGAATCTTGTAGGCTCAGATTTAGTGGGCCAATAATTATTATCCATATTAACATCTGCTGTTTCTAAAAAAGGATCAAGTTTAACTCTACTAAGTTGTTTGTTTAGAATAAATATTTTTTTAATTTGTTTTGAGTTTCTTTTCCATATTTCTGCTGGAATCCTTATTGTTTCATTAGTTCCATCAGTATATTTAAATTCCAAGATAATTGGCATTACCAATCCCCCAATATTAGAGAATTGAATTTCGTAATAATTTTTATTGGATTTTAATATTTCTTCATCCTCCTTATTAATATTTTTTAAATATTTTGAATAATCTTCCCTATCTAAAATATTTGTCTGAAATGGATCGTATGTTGTGTAAAAATCAATAGCATTATCATTGTATTCAGTTACTGTTTTATTAATTGAAGATTTATTTCTTGTATTACCTATGTATGTATTTTCATTCTCTACTTTTTCTTTAGATATTGGATTTTCTACATCAGGATTACCGGTATTTATCTTAAACCAATTTACTTTATCTATTGAGATATCAACATGATCATTGGTGTAAAACCACCCTCTCCAAAACCAATCAAGATCTACTGCACTAGCATCTTCCATTGTTCTAAAGAAATCTGCTGGTGTAGGATGTTTGAAGGCCCATCTTTTGCTGTAAGTTTTAAATGAATAATCAAATAACTCTCTACCCATAATAGTTTCACGTAAGATATTTAGTGCTGTAGCGGGTTTGCCATATGCATTATTACCAAATTGAAGTATTGATTCGGAATTTGTCATTATAGGAACTATGCCACTTTTATCCCCCTTCATATATTCTATAATATTTGATGGTGGCCCTCTTCTTGATGGATAATTTCTTTCAAATTCTTGCTCAGTTAAGTATTGTAAAAATGTATTTAAACCTTCGTCCATCCAAGTCCATTGTCTTTCATCAGAATTAATTATCATAGGAAAAAAATTATGACCTACTTCGTGAATAATAACTCCTATCATACCATATTTTGTTCTTTTTGAGTAGCTTCCATCTTTTTCAGGTCTTCCAAAATTAAAACAAATCATTGGATATTCCATTCCAATACTTTTAGCATGAACTGATGTAGCTTGAGGATAAATATAATCTATTGTATATTTAGAGTAAATCTTTAGTGAATGAGCAACTACTCTAGTAGAATATTGTTCCCAAAGAGGATTTCCTTCTTTTGGGTAGTAACTATACGCCATAACATTTTTACCTGAAATATCTACAGCCATACCATCCCAAATAAATTTTCTTGAACTTGCCCATCCAAAATCACGAACATTTTCTGCTTCAAAAATCCAGGTTTTTTTTGATTCACTTTTTGTTTTTTCATTTTCTTCTGCTTCTTCTTGTGTAACAATGATAACTGGATCTGTATAGTTGTTTTTAGCTTTTTCTAATCTCTCAATTTGTTTTTTACTTAAAACTGATGAAGGATTCTTTAATTCTCCTGTAGCAGCAACTATATGGTCTGCTGGCACAGTTATACTTACCTTGTAATCTCCAAAAGGTAATGTAAATTCTCCTCTACCTAAAAATTGTTTATTCTGCCAACCTTCAACCTCATTGTATACAGCCATTCTTGGGAAAAATTGCGCAATTGTATATATTGAATTTTCTTCCTCTTTAAAATATTCATATCCACTTCTTCCTCCGATTTTCATTCTATCATTTAAATTGTAAGAGTATTTTATTTTAAATGAAAATGATTGACCTCTTTTTAATGGTTTTTGAAGATCTATTCGCATCATTGTCTCATTTATTTTGTAGAGTAGTTCTTTCCCATATAGATCAGTTACCTTTTCAAGCTTAAACCCCCCATCAAAGTTCATTCTATCATGCATTCTTTTTATAGAACCAAAGCTCATTTTGTTATTCATGTTATTAGTAGTGGTGAGCTGTCCATGAGAACCTTTAGCTCGTACATTTTGGTCTAACTGAATCCATAAGTAATTTAAAATATCAGGAGAGTTGTTTGTGTATATGATTGTTTCATTTCCATTAATTATGTTATTTTCCTCATCTAGCTCAACATTAATTTCATAGTCGGCTTTTTGTTGATAGTATTCATGTCCTGGAGCGCCACTAGCTGTTCTATAAACATTAGGAGTAGGCAGTTCTTCATAAAGTTGCTTGAATTTACTATTATTTAAGTTCTCTTGAGCATTCACAAAAGTTATTAAACATAAAAAGATGGTGATAAGATTAAATTTACGTAACATAATTAATTTTTAAATTTTTGTAAAAATAATATTATTAATAGAAAATAATTGTAAATATAGGTTTCTTTATTTGTGCTTTAGATCCTAGTTTAAAATTTGTTTAATCTTGCATTAGACAATCAATAAAGTCTGTTAGCATATGTAAGGTCAAAGTCCAATTCCAATTATATTGAAAGGTTTTTTAAATAAGATCATTATCATGTATACAACCATAGCATAATATGTATGTAGAGGATGGAAATTGATACTACATCTATCTATTTTGTAAATTGGGTTAGCAAGAAAATGATCTAAATCAACCATCATAGTAGATAGCATGATAAAATATACTTTTTCCCAATCTTTTCTAAAAAATAAAAATGCAATCAATAAGGGAAAAACAAAATGCAAAAAGTAATGAGTAAAAATTTGTAGCATTTTTTCATTCTTAAATATTAGATTTATATAACTTTTTTACAAACATATTAAAAATACTTAAAATTTATTGCAGTTTTTTATCTGATTTTAACGGTAAAAGTTCGAACTCTTTTGATGAAATGTAGTACTTTACATCTCAAAATAACCTCTTTGATTATAATCTATATATATTTGTAGTATAATTTAAAGAACTTAAAAAAAAATGAGAAAAGCATTATCAGTATTATTGTTAGCTCTTACATTACAAATTCAAGCACAAAATCCTTATTGTGATTCATTAGCTTATAACTTAGGACAGGGACAGGTATTTAATATATCATTTGATACTTCAGCAATCTTGACTAGTATTCCAGTAGACTCAATAGAAGTGTTATGGTCAGTATGTAATTCAATAACTTGTTACAATGAAGAAGGTATGACTGCATATTTTCAATTAATACAGCAAACAGATACAATTAAAGTTTGTTATGATTCTTATATTTACTCATCAGGTCAATATGATTTTTGTACAGATTGTGATTCGTTAATATATGACCAAAATACATTCTCATGGGTAATGTTTAGTATTCAAGGGAACTCAACCAACATAAATGAATTGATGATGGATAAGTTTGGTGATAATAAAATGTACGATATACATGGAAGGAAATTACTTTCTCCTCAATTTGGTCAAATGTATATTCAGAATAAGAAGAAGTATATTAAAATAAGATAATAAAAAGCAGAATCTTAACTCATAATGAGATGGATTCTGATTTGGAGGGCCTCTCGGTCCTAATTTTGAACTTTTTTAGAAAATTATTTAGTAATTTTATCTTATGAAAAAACTATTGTTTCTATTTATTTTTTTACCTCTTCTAAATTTTGCGCAAATTCAATATACTATGCCTTCTGAGGAAGATCAGCATGAAGGAACATGGTTGCAATGGCCACATAACTTTACTTATCCTCCTTGGCATCAAGAAGATAATGAGCCTGCTTTTATTGAAATGGTTGCAGCATTGGAAACAGGAGAAAATGTACATATTATAGTTTACGATACAAATGAACAAATTCATGTTCAACAAGTTTTAAGTGCTGCATCAGTACCATTAACAAATGTTGATTTTTACATTCATCCAAATGATGATTACTGGACTAGAGATAATGGGCCTATTTTTGTTTACGACAATAATAATAATTTAATTATTCTTGATTTTGGATTTAATGGTTGGGGAGGAGACGCTCCTTACGCATTAGACAACCAAATTCCAACTTTAATCGCTAATGATTTAAATCTTCCATATGTGGATCTTGATGGCTTTGTTTTAGAGGGTGGATCTGTTGAGGTTGATGGAAATGGTAGTGCGATAATGACTAGAAGCTCAATAACAGGAGCAGATAGAAATCCATATCTAACAGAAATGCAGATTGAGAATTATTTAACTTCTTATTTAGGTGTTACTAATTTCATTTGGCTAGATGGCGCATTTGGAGGGTCATTAGATATTACAGATATGCATATTGATAGTTTTGTAAAATTTGTAAACATGAATACTATAGTTACTATGAGTAATTCTGATTTAATTTATTGGGGGCTATCTACTCAGGATATTTCGATATTAAACTCTGCTACAGATGTATATGGTAGTCCTTATTCTTTTATAACATTGCCATTAACTCAAAATAATATTACAACTTCTTGGGGAGGTAATGTTAACTTTAAGGGTAGTTATGTGAATTATAATGTAGCAAATGATGCTGTTTTAGTTCCTATCTATAATGATCCAAATGATTCTATTGCATTAAGCATTATTCAAAATTTATACCCAAGCAAAACTGTTGTAGGTATTGATTGTAGTAATATGTACTATGAGGGTGGTATGGTGCATTGTGTAACACAACAACAGCCAATTAGTTTAGTATCAACCAATATGATTCAAATAGATAATTATAATAGGCGTCTTATTAATACTATTGATATATTAGGCAGAGAAACAAAACAAACTGATCAACCTCTCTTTTACATCTATGATGATGGAACAGTGGAGAAGAAAATGATTCTTGAATAAATAAAAACCCACTCAAATGAGTGGGTTTCTTTTTGGTGGGCCTTACGGTCCCAGTTTCGAACTTTTTTCAAGAATTTATTTAGTATGTTTACGATATGAAAAAATCACTTTTTATTATCCCATTTGCTATTGCTTTAGCGATATTCTTTTACCCAACAACTTCTAATTCTAATTCTACAGGATCTGTAGGAGGGAAAACAGGATCTCCAACTGATGGTGTAAGCTGTACTCAATGCCACTATGCAGGTTTAGGGGCAGGAGCTACAATTACTTCTAATATTCCACCAAGTGGATATGTTCCAAACCAAGTATACACAATTACTGCAAGTATACAAGGTAGCAATGATCAGTATGGCTTTGAGATAACGTCTGAAGAAGCAAATTTTGGATCTGCAAAAAAAGGAACTTTTTTTATAACAAATAATACTGAAACAAAATTAACTAACAACAATAAAGCTGTTACTCATAAATTAGGTGGAACACAAGGTCCTGGTATAAAAAATTGGTCGATGGATTGGGAGGCACCAAATAGTGGTACAGGATCCATTACTTTCTTTGGGGCATTTATGGAAGGTAATCTGGACCAGACTAATTCAGGGGATATCTATCATTCAACTAACTTAACTGTCAATGAGTCTACCCCATCTTCAATACAAGATTACGTTATAAACAAAAAAATTCTTAAAGTAACTGATCTATTAGGAAGAGAAACAAAACAAAAAAATCAACCACTCTTATACATTTATGATGATGGAACAGTAGAGAAAAGAATAGTTATAGAATAAATAATTAAGTTTACAGACTCTAAAACAATAGATTAACAAACAACTAAGATGAAAAAACTACTACTTATATTACTTTACTTGCCTATGATTGGGTTTGGGCAAGAAGTAAAACGAGCTTATTATAATAGTGGTGCAATTCTATCAGAAGTACACTACAATATAGAAGGGAAAAGAGATGGGACTACAAAATATTTTTATGATTGGGGAGCTTGGGCAATAAAAACAGAAGCGAATTATAAGAATGGGAAAATGGAAGGGGAATTTACATCTTACACTAAATACGGAAGAATAAAAGAAGAAGGTTTTTACAAATACACTGAAGAAGGAGTATGTAGTGAAAGAACTGGAATATGGAAACGATATTATGATAGTGGGGAACTCAATACCGAAATAACTTATGATGAAAATGGAAAATCCGTTAAATACATAAGCTATGAAAAAGATGGTACAATAATACCTATGCTTGAAGGTGGGTGTTAAGTTATTCTAACGTAAAAAAATATGCCATTTAAGAAAGGAACAAGCGGAAACCTTATAGGTAGAACTAAAGGTTCAGTAAGCACTACTTCTAAGCTCATAAGAGAACATATAAACCAAGCAATTGATGGAAACAAGATAATGGAGATGCTAGATAAGATAGACTCTCCAACAGAGTACTTCAATGCAATCTCAAAACTACTTCCTTATTCAATTGGAAAGGTAAAAGTTTATGAAGAGATTGAGGAAAGAGAGCTATTGATATAAATATAAATCTATTTGCCAAGAAAGAAGAGGAATAAAGCTATGTATTCGCTCTAAACCGACAACAACTTCGACAACATAAAAAAAACCTTGTAAATTATTGATAAACAGGGGTTTTAGCTTAATGGTTGTGGGTCTCACAGTCCTAAGTTCGAACTTTTTTCATAGGCATATTACTTTGGATATGTAAGACTATTGCTATATATAAGCATTGGCATGAGTTTCTTGAATAGGTAAGATGTAATTCAAAAAGATGTTATAAGTTGCAAGAAATTATATATTTTTGAAGTATAAAGCGATTTGATAACTAAAAAATATCTAATATTAATATAAACCGTAAAATTATGAAAAAGTTATTATTATTAACACTAACATCATTTACTCTTTTATTTGTTCAGGCACAATCACCTTGTGATTCATTAACTGTTTCTGGCTCACAATATCAATTAACACTCACATCTGTAGGAATTATTGATTTTTGGGAAACAACTGCTCCAGATGGAACAATATTAGGGCAGGATAGCTCATGGAATATGCATAGTGTATACAATATCTCACCTTCTGGTGCACCTTACGATACAATTACCACTTGTCTTTATACAATGAATACTGTATGTTGTATTATTTATTTTTGGAATGGAAATAGTTGGTCAATTCCAGGAAATGCTGTTGCTTCTTGGGATTGTAATCCAAATATGCTTGGATGTTATGATCCTGGAACTGGTCTCGGACAATACACATCTTTAGCTGCTTGTCAATCTAATTGTGGTAATGTTACCGATAGTTTTGCTTGTATGGGAGGAGTTGCTCCTGGAATTACTACATGTGTAGGCCCTGGAGTTTATACTATGGGACAAACAAATATAATGTCAGTATACTCAACCATTGCAGCGTGTATAGCTGATTCTTGTAATGTTATGCCACCCCCTTCTTCTTGGGATTGTAGTCCAAATTTGCTTGGATGTTATGATCCTGGAACTGGTTTGGGACAATACACATCTTTAGCTGCTTGTCAGGCTGTTTGTGTTAGCACAGTATCTAATCTTTGTGATTCCATGACTCTTTTTAGTACAGGTGGTTCACCCCAAACAATTTTAATGGCTCAAGTACTGAATATTAATACCATTATTGCTTCTTGGATTACTACTGCTCCAGATGGTACAGTTTTAGGTGTAGATAGTATGTCGAATTCACATCAGATTTTTAATAACATGAATAATGGTCAGCCGTATGACACTATTAATGTTTGTATTACTTATGCAGATGCTATTGGATATTCTACATGTTGTGTGACCTGGATATGGGATGCAAATTCAGGCCTTTGGGCAAGGATGGGTAGTGTGACTTCTATAGGAGAGATAGGCTCATTTGATAAAAAACTAGTTAAAGTAGTTAATCTCTTAGGAAGAGAAACATCAATAAATAGTAATCAAACTTTATTCTTTATTTATGAAGACGGCTCGATTGAGAAAAAGTTTGTTATAGAATAATTATTTTATAAAATTTCGGTTTACTCAGGTAATCAAATCCATTTATTAAATTTGATTTAGTATATTGGTTAGCAGTCATTATTAAGTACCAGGCAAAAGGAAATTCAAAAAAATGAAAGCAATAGGAAAAACAGTACAAGATATTTTAACCAGCCTTTCTGAGGAAAGGATAGAACCATTTAATAATTTGCATGATGTCATTATGCAAAACTTGCCTAAAGATTTTGAAGCAGCCATTAGTTACGGCGGTTTGGGTTACGTTATACCTCATTCAGTTTATCCTGCAGGATACCATTGCAAGCCAATAGAACCATTGCCGTTTGCTGGAATTGCTTCACAAAAGAATTCAATTAATTTTTACCACATGGGTATCTATTCAGATCCAAAACTTTTGGAATGGTTCGTGTCAGAATATCCTAAGCATAGCAAGCAAAAATTAGATATGGGAAAAAGTTGTATCCGCTTCAAAAAATTGGACCAAATTCCCTATAAACTCATTGGACAATTAATGAAAAAAATTAGTGCGAAAAAATGGATATCTGTTTATGAAATGAACATTAAAAAATAATATAACGTAAAGCTAACAAAACCTAAACTGTATTAAAAGGCAGTTTAGCTAAAACGATTATCAATCAAAAAACTACTACTTATATTACTTTTTTTCCCAATGATTGGGTTTACACAAATGCTAGGTTCTATTTCTTCTTTGATTGTTGCACCTGCAAATCCAAATAATACTGATACAGTTTATATTTATGCTGAACTTTTATTTACTTCTTCTGGCTGTCCTTTAGATTTTAAGTCATTCAATATTGTAGGTAATAATATATTAGCTTCGACACAACATTGCATAGGAATTGCAGCTGCGATTTGTAATACTACTGATACTTTTAAGTTAAATCCACTATTAGCTGGAACTTATCTTTTCGATTTAACTTTGTCTTCTGGAGGTGGCGAACCACCTTGTACAGCTGGCATTGTGCCTGATGATAATGATATAATTTCTTTTAGTGTTGTTAATTCTGTTGGAATTGAAGAACATACTACAAACAAAGAACTTCTAAAAGTAACAGACCTTTTAGGAAGAGAAACAAAAGGCACTAAGAATAAAGTTCTCTTTTACACCTATGATGATGGAACAGTAGAAAAAAGAATAGTTATAAAATAATATTATTTTATAAAATAAGAGATTACTCAGATAATCGAATAAATTTCTTAAGTTTGTTTTAGTAGATTGGTTAGCGGTGCAAAAAGTGGTGCAAATTTTAGTTTTAAAGCTTACTGTAATCTAGTGTAAAGGGTAGAGGTTGTAATCCTGCTACCACGACATAGTAAATAAATCCCACTCATATAAGTGGATTTTTTTTGATGGGCCTCTCGGTCCTAATTTCGAACTTTTTGATTGATATAAATTGCTTTGGAAGTGTAAGTATAAATCAACATTATACATTATAATGTAATTTTTACTATCAAAACAGTAGTAATTTTTCTATATTTGCACTGTTAAAAAAATCAAATTATTAAATCAAATTATGAAAAAAATTAAACTTACACTTGTGTTTTGCATGCTGACAATTTCTAACCTAATTTTCGCATCAATTGTACATGTTCCAAATGTAAACGCAACAGTTGCATATTCTACAGGAGGAGGATTTCCTACTCCAATTACATTAACTGTTGATGCTACAGATATAGACTTTACATATTCTGATTTCGCTGGCATTAACGCTCAAAATTTTAATAGTCCAACAGGAAATATTTTTACAGTTACTCCTGCGGGAACATATTCTGATGAACTAAAGTTGTATCAATTTAATGATCCAATTAATGGAAGCAATTTTTTGAATATTGATGGTGCAACTGGTTACGGACCAATGCAGCCGGGTCAGGAACCAGCAGGAATTCATTATGTTGGTGTTAAAACAGCTAATAACAATTATGCTTGGATAATGATTGATGTTGTGCCTGGAGTTGAAATAATTATAATGGGATTTGCATTTGAAGATAATGGTGGACCTATTGATGCTGGTGATATTGGTATTTTACCTCCAAACTCTGTATATGACATAGTATCAAATTCTACAGTCCATACTACATTGAAGGTTGCAATTGATGCATGTTCTTTAGATGGTGCTTTATCAGGTGCTGGACCATTTACATTATTTGCGCCAACTGATGCGGCCTTTAATTTATTAGGACAAGCAACAATAACTGCCTTACTAGCTGATATACCACAATTAACAGATATTTTATTGCACCATGTTGTTGGAGACAGTGTATTGTCTACAATTTTATCAAATAACCTTGTTGTGCCAACTTTGAATGGCGATATTACAGTAACAATATCTGGTGCAAGCGTTTTTATTGAATCTGGGAACGGAACTATTGCTGAAGTAACAGGTGCTGACATACTAGCAGATAATGGAGTTGTACACGTTATTGATGCTGTTTTATTACCAGCGCCTCCAAATTCAATTTATGATATTGTATCAAATTCACCAAATCATACTACATTAAAGGTTGCAATTGATGCTTGTGCATTAGATGGAACTTTATCAGGTGCTGGGCCATTTACATTATTTGCGCCAACTGATGCTGCATTTAATTTATTGCCAGCAGGTACAGTTACTGCTTTACTAGCTGATATACCACAATTAACAGATATTTTATTGCACCATGTTGTTGGAGACAGTGTATTGTCTACAATGTTATCAAATAATCTTGTTGTGCCAACTTTGAATGGAGATGTGTTAGTTACGATTAATTCTATGAGTGAGGTTTTTATAGATAACGCGCAAGTTATTGTTGCGGATTTAGTTGCAGATAATGGAGTTGTACATGTTATTGATGCTGTTTTATTACCAACAACTACAAGTGTCTCTGAATTAAATCATTTAGATAAAGTATATTCATATTCAATTAACATTCTTGGAGAAAAGATAAATAGAAATTTAAGAAATCAAATAATCTTTGATGTTTATATAGATGGAAGTATAACTAAAAGATATGTGCGTTAGAAATTTATTATACCCCACTAATTTGAGTGGACCTCTCGGTCCTTATTTCGAACTTTTTTATCGAGATAAATTGCTTCGGAAGTGTAAGTATAAATTAACATTAAACATTAAACATGAAATATAAACTTAAATTATTAACTACTTTTTTAAGCCTCATTATATCTCAATACAGTTTTGCGCAATTCTTAGCGTCCAACCCCATTGAAACTTCATTTACAACTGTTGAAGTTGGCGAAAGAATGCTCAATACTTTCTCCTATGATTTTAATGAAGATGGAATATTAGACCTTGCTTTAGACGGAGGAATGTCCTATCCTCAATCTTTTGAATTTTATCCAGCATCAAATGCAATTATACTTATTGGAAATGGTGATGGAACATTTACACAAAGTACAACTTCTATTAATTATGCTACGGGTGGCATAAATAACCTATTAGCTATCTCAGATTTTGCTGACTATAATGTAGATGGAAATGTAGATATGCTAGTATATAGTTTCTGGGATAATGGATTTTATCTTTATGATGGAAATGCTAATGGTTTCATGACATTTGATGCTCCAACGTTTTTTAGTTGCTCTACTCATGGATACGAAGCAATTTTTATTGATTATGATGCGGATGGCGATTTAGATATTGTATCTGCATGCTCTGGGTCTCATGCTCCTCTTCTACTACATGTATTCGACAATACAAACAATTCATTTACTCATAACGTCTATGGAGATGTGAATTCAACCGGCTATTCTCTCGATTTAAAACATGGAGATGCGAATGGCGATGGTAGAATGGACTTTTTTATGCCTATTGATAGAGGTTTTACTTTATTCACACAAAATGCCAATAAATCATTTGAAATGGAATTTTACCAAGAGGGATGGAATAATCCATTGGGCCAACTTCGAGACCATAAACTATTAGTGGATGTAAATCAAGATGGTTCTGATGATGTCATAGCATATAATAGATCTTTCGAGAAGCTCGATGTTTTCAATTCATCAGGACCTCCTGTATTATTTGATCTGTCTTCTAATGCTAATAATTCTTCACTGGAAATAAGGCATGTTATATCGGATTATTTTTATGGAGGCTTTATGTACTCACACGATATGGACTTAGACTCAAATACAGATATTGTATTCGTTCAATCCAATGGCAGTGATCTCGACTCCCTTGTAATTGCGTTTGATCCATTCAATATAAATAATTCCCATCAGGTTCAAGAGATTCCATTAGGGGCAGATTGTAGCACTGAAACTGGTAGAGGTATGCTTTTTGAAGATTTTGACAATAACGGATTAGACGATATTTGCTTCTTGGGTTCTGACAATAAAGTTCGTGTAATATTAAACATGAGCCCCCTAATTGGAATTAATAATTTTCAGACGCAACTAACCGAAGGATTAGTTTATCCTAACCCTAATTCTGGGGTATTTTTTATTGATCCAATAATACCATTAAACACGATTGAAAAGGTTAAAGTTTTTAATCTTTCGGGTCAACTTATTTATGAGAGTAGTACACCTAAACAACACCAAATAAATACTGAACAAATGTTGAACGGAGCATATATCGTAGTGATTAAGCTTGATAATAGTTTACTTTATGCTAAAATAGTTATTGAATAATTAATAATAAGTTTTAGAAGAAGAGTTTAGATAGGGTAGTTTTTGCTTTGTATTTATATTTGCTTTATCAAAGAAAGTTCAGATATTTTTAATAGTATGAAGTCCAAATCTAATAAGCTTCATTGAAAACTACTATCTGAATTTAACAAGTAGACTTTTATAGTTATCTTGTATTGTTTTGATGATAACTGATTTATCGGCCTTGAGTCCGTCAATGATATCTATTTGATTAAATTCTCGCATATTGGAATCCCCCCAAAGACTAAATTCAATAATTATAGGGGTTAAACGAATCCCTTTTTCCGTTAACAAATAAATATTTTCTTTTTTGTTATTTGGTGCTTTTGTTTTGAAAATCAGTTTACAAGATGCTAATAATTTTAATCTAGCAGATAAGATGCTAGGAGCAATTCTTTCATCTGAATCAGAAATTTCTTTGAAAGTTTTTTTATGTTTAATGAGCATATCTCTAATAATTAACAAAGACCATTTATCGCCTACAACATCAAGTGTAGAAGAGATTGGGCAGCCAGAACGAAATTTCATCATCATTTTTTATATTATTACTATTAATTCGATAGTAATGTGTATTTTTACTTTCAATTAATAACAATATTACAAAAATTATGTTAGCAGGACATTTTACAACCGCATTAATAGCAAAACAAAAATTCCCAAAAGGTGGGTTACTTTATTTTCTAATTATATCACAATTACAAGATTTCTTGTGGTTTCTTTTTCATTATTTAGGACTTGAATCAACCAGTCCAAGTGATGCCTTTGATGCTACTTTAAGT
Organism: uncultured Flavobacteriales bacterium; assembly: GCA_905181635.1. Lineage (GTDB taxonomy): Bacteria > Bacteroidota > Bacteroidia > Flavobacteriales > BACL11 > UWMA-0277. Next base: position 1,635 of record CAJIYM010000003.1, on the reverse strand, counting down.
AATATGGTAGTAGATATGTTGTACAGCCACGATTTGTTACCTCAATTATTTTGGTTGGCAATTGTTTTCGTACTTGGGAAACTTCTATTCAAAAGCACCAAAATAGGCTTAGTAAGTGTAGTTTTAGTTTCAATCCATTTTGTTTTAGATTTCTTTTCAGGTCATACTCACCACATTTTTGGGGCAGACACAATGGAAGCCGGTCTTGGATTGTATGCTTCTAATCCTTATTTAGCCATATTAATAGAAGCCTTATTTAGTATTGGAGCTTTATGGTATTTCTTTGCAGAAGAAACGAAAAAAGGAATTATTAGAACTACAAAAAATAGAATTGCAATTATTTCTGTCTTTGCTTATGGAATCATTTTCATGCTACTGATTGCAACAAAATCTTTTAGAGAGTTATTTAGTATTCCAGATTTTGATTTAGGATTTAATACCAATATGCCTACTCTCATTTTTACATACGCAGGAATGCTTTATTGCTTAAATTACTTTGTACCAAAATTTACGATTTACAAAAAATAATAAGTTAATGTTTGAAGGAATATTAAGTTTTATTAAGGAGTTAAAAATTCGGAACGAATACTTGTTTTATTTCGGTTTGTTTTGTTTCTCTCTATCAATAATATTTATTGTTTTAACTAAATTTACTAGTATTCAAGTTCACGGAGTAAACGCTTGGTTTAAACCCTTTAAGTTTTCTGTTTCAATAGCATTATTTTCTTGGACAATGCTTTGGTACTGTCATTATTTGCCAAATTTTAATGTAATACCATTTAATTGGGTGGTTATTATTTTATTTGGTTTTGAACTTATCTATATCGCATTTCAAGCATCAAAAGGACAATTATCACATTTTAACTTTAATACACCACTTTATTCTGTATTATATTCGTTAATGGGCTTAGCGGCTGTCATTGTTACACTTTATACTGCTTATATTGGGTTCCTCTTTTTTACACAGTCCTTTCCAAATTTACCAAGTTATTATGTTTGGTCCATTCGTTTAGGGATATTAATTTTTGTTGTTTTTTCATTTGAAGGAGGTTTAATGAGTTCTCAGATGAGTCATAGCGTTGGTGCCGTAAATGATAACTCAAATTGGTGGATTATAGGTTGGAGTAAAACTGTAGGCGATTTAAGAGTTTCTCACTTTATAGGTATGCATGCCTTACAGTTACTACCATTGCTTTCATTCTATTTTTTTAAAAGTACAAAAGCAACAATTATTATTTCAATATTTTACGGAATTTTAGCAACAACAACTCTAGTTCAAGCATTAAATGGTAAACCTATTATTACTCAAAAAAATAAAATAATCGGAACAAAAATTGAAATATAACAATGTATTTCTTGTTGTAAAATCCTTTAGAAATTAGAAGTAATCTTTACGATAAAAGTGATTCTAACTTTACTTTTTGAATTTCCTGTTCGTCAATAGAATATCGCGGGGCCTTAGGATTACCGAATTTAGATTTAATATTTTATAAAATAAGAGATTACTCTGAAAATCCAATAAATTTCTTAAGTTTGGTTTAGTAGATTGGTTAGTGGTGCAAAAAGTGGTACAAATTTTAGTTTTAAAGCTTGCTGTAATCTAGTGAAAAGGGTGGAGGTTGTAATCCTGCTACT
>CAJIYM010000002.1 GCA_905181635.1 uncultured Flavobacteriales bacterium | reverse complement strand
TGTTCGGGCTTTTTAACAATTTATCCATTTAAAATTATTGCGTAAGCAATCGAATTTAAAATTAATAAAAAGAGTATGTGGAAAAAGACACTAACACTATTACTAATCCCCTTTTTAGCCTATAGTCAAGAAAATATAAAATTTTCAGAAACAATTAATGTTACTGATTTACAAAGACACCTTAATATTTTAGCTTCTGACTCTTTAGAGGGAAGGGAAACCGGTAAGCCAGGACAAAAAATGGCAGCCCACTATATAATGAACCATTTTAAAAATATAGGAATACCCCCGTATAAGAAAGATACTTATTATCAAAAATTCAAAGTAAAGTCCGGGAGACATCTCTGTAAGTGTGATGATTGTGATGTGAGTTTAGTAAAAAAAATATTTAAAAATAAAAAGAAAATAAAAGGGGAAAACGTGTTGGGTTATATTGAAGGAACAGACCTAAAAGATGAGCTTATTATTATTACAGCCCACTATGATCATTTAGGAAAACACGATAGTTTAATTTTTAATGGTGCAGATGATGATGGTTCAGGAACGGTTGCGGCAATGGAAATAGCAGAAGCTTTTATGCTGGCAAAAAAAGCAGGAAATGGACCCAGGAGATCCATTCTTATTATGCCAGTTTCGGGAGAAGAAAAAGGCTTGTTGGGAAGTAAATATTATGCGGAAAACCCTATTTACCCATTAAAAAGCACAGTAGCTAATTTAAATATAGATATGATTGGTAGAATAGGAGATTTTAAAGATAATCCTAATTATGTGTATTTAATAGGGTCGGATATGTTAAGTACAGACCTTCACGATATAAGTGAAAAAGTAAATAAACAACATATTGGTTTAGAATTAGACTATACTTTTAATAAAGAGGATGATCCAAATAGATATTATTACCGTTCAGATCATTATAATTTTGCAAAAAACAACATACCAGTAATTTTTTATTTTAATGGATTACATGAAGATTACCACAAAACAACAGATACAATAGAAAAAATTAATTTTCAAAAAATAGAAACCATTGCACGACTTGTTTTTTTAACAGCCTGGGAGCTTGCAAATAGAGATGAGCGAATTGTGGTGGATAAAAAAGAAAACTAATTTTTAATTAGCTTCATTTTCTGATTTTCATAGTCTAAAAAATAAATGCCTTTTTTTAAATCAGAAATATCAATATTAGAAGTATTTAAGATTTCTTTTTTTATCACCTTACCATCAATACTTACAATTTTATAATTTTTGTTTTTGTTTAATGTTCCCTTTAGGGTAATTGTATTGTTGGCAGGATTTGGGTAAATCATTAAATCATTACTATAATCAGAATTACCATTAATAATGGAGCAATCTATGTTGGTTTGATAATCAGATGCTGTAGCTGGAGCATCCAACAACAAAGGACAATAACAACTATCATTAACTAAATATTTCTTTAACCAAGAAAGACCCATTCTCCCCACCTCGCCAAAACCCCCTAAAGGAGTATTTGCAATTGTATGTCCTCCACCAAACACTTCATACTTAAGTTTTTTTGTAGAATTTGGAGTGTAATTGTACTGTACGTCAGCATGAGCGCCTGGTGGAGCTACAACATCAATTTGTCCACTAAAAATGAGAATTGGCGTACTATGGTTTATTAAAGCAGGAGAAACAACCGCGGGATCAATCCAGGGGCAGAAAGCAAGTATTGCTTTTATATTAGGATTCTCAACTGCAACTAACTGAGCACCACCACCACCCATTGACCACCCACCAAGAGCAATTAGGTTGGTATCCAGGTTATTAAAAAGAGGAGAATTAACCCTAACCTGCTCAGCTTTTAAACTAATTAAAGCATCTTTTAGAGCTATTTTTCTATCCATCACCTCATCAAAAATACTATTAGTACCAATAGTCATACACACAATTCCATGAGAAGCTAAAAATGAACCCCAAGCTTGAATGCTTAACTCTGGGTTAAGATAACCTGGAATAATAATAATACTAGGCAATAAACCAGTAGTATTTTGGGGGTAATAGATTGTTGATCCATCATAATCATCCCCATCCCTTATTCCATCACTTTCTATATAAGAGGCTACATTATAATTACCGTTAGCTGTTGCTGAGGATATAGTTACACCACTACAATCCGAATTAGTTTGACAAAAAGAAAAAACAGGAATGATTAATAGCAGCGGTATAATATAATTTCTAGAAATAATCATTTATCAAAAATATAAAAAAAACCCGCTCATAGAGCGGGTTTTTATTTTGTAAAAAATCAGTTGATTATAATGTTACAAATCAAATTTAATTCCTTGCGCTAAAGGTAATTCAGCAGTATAGTTAATTGTGTTAGTTTGCCTTCTCATATAAATTTTCCAAGCATCAGAGCCACTTTCTCTCCCTCCACCTGTTTCCTTTTCACCACCAAATGCACCACCAATCTCAGCTCCTGAAGTACCAATATTAACATTTGAAATACCACAATCACTTCCCGCAACAGATAAGAATTTTTCAGCCTCACGTAAGTTAGTTGTCATAATGGCAGAAGACAAACCTTGCTTCACTCCATTTTGCATTTCAATAGCCTCTTCTAGCTCGGCATACTTCATAATGTATAAGATAGGTGCAAAAGTTTCATCCTGTACAATTTGGAAATGGTTTTCAGCTTCAATAATTACAGGCCTTACATAACAACCACTTTCATAACCCTCTCCTTCTAACACACCACCTTCAACCAATACATTACCTCCTTCTTCTTTTGCTTTTTCAATAGCACTTAAATACATATTTACAGCATCTTTGTCAATTAATGGTCCAACATGATTGCTTTCATCCAAAGGATTTCCAATAACTATTTGAGTGTATGCTTTTGCTAATTTATTTTTAACCTCATCATAAACGGACTCATGAATAATTAATCTTCTTGTAGATGTACATCTTTGCCCACAAGTACCTACAGCACCAAATAGCGCGCCAATAATTGTAATTTCTAAATCAGCATTTGGGGTAATGATTATTGCGTTATTCCCCCCTAACTCTAATAATGATTTTCCGAATCGTTCAGCTACTGTAGCGCCAACAATACGACCCATTCTGGTTGAACCAGTAGCTGAAATTAAAGGTAATCTATCATCGGTTGTCATCATTTCTCCTACCTTATAGTCACCATTTATGATACAAGAAATACCCTCTGGTAAATTGTTTTCTTTAGCTACTTCATTCCAAATATTTTGACAAGCAATTCCACATAAAGGAGATTTTTCTGATGCTTTCCAAACACAAGTATCTCCAGAGATCCAAGCTAAAGCAGTATTCCAGTTCCAAACAGCAACTGGGAAATTAAATGCCGAAATAATACCAACTACTCCAAGTGGGTGGTACTGCTCGTACATTCTATGTCCTGGACGCTCAGAGTGCATAGTTAAACCATGAAGCTGACGAGAAAGCCCAACAGCAAAATCACAGATATCAATCATCTCTTGTACCTCACCTAAGCCCTCTTGCAAAGACTTACCCATCTCGTAAGAAACCAGCCCCCCTAATTCTTGTTTATATGCTCTTAATTTCTCGCCATATTGGCGAACAATCTCACCCCTAAGTGGAGCAGGCTTTAATCTCCAATCCTTAAATGCAGCTGTTGCAGTCTGCATTACTTTTTCATACTCTTCAGGAGTTGTTGAAGTTACTTTTCCAATTAAGCTCCCGTCTACTGGAGAGTAAGATTCAATTTCAGCCCCGCTACCAAAAGAAACTGAACCAGTTGAAGTACCGTTATTTAATGCCTTTACGCCTAATACTTCTAATGTTTTTTTAATATCAATCATTGTAATTTATTTTTATAAAATTAGAGTGCAAAAGTAGAAAAAAAGATGAGTTATGATTTGATATGTCTGCTTATTCCTTGGTTATATTTCTAAACCTTCTTTGATAAACAATTCATCATCTTCTAGAAGATATTCTAAAATTGGCCGGCATCTATTTTTACATGCTGGGTAGTATGCCTTGTGTTTTTTGTCTTTATTTTCATTAGAATTTCCCCACCAAAATTCTGTTAAGGCGATTGGTTTTAAATGGTTTTTAATGGCATATTGCAGTAATTTTGGAGCGGAACATTCGCCACTGGCTGCAGGTGGCTTACCTTGCTTAGAGTCATTAAAAATCGCTAATATATTTTTCTGTTTTCCAGAAATATTTTCAAAATGATAATTTTCGAAAAGCTTTTTTTGTAGTGAAGCTGACTTCTTTTTTCTTTTTTCCTTTAAAAAAATAATTTCAGAGGGATTGTTGGAGTGTTTAATTTTATTTCCAATTTCACTCAATTTAGCCATACCTTTATTAATGAAAAAGTCATCAACAGACTCATCAAAAACAGAAGGAATAAATCTTTTGCAAACACCATCTTTAGGTAATTTCCCCGATACTGTCCCTAAATAAAAATAAGTATTATCTTTTTTTTTAACTACAAGAACGCCAAACATTTTACCTCTTTCAACACTAAAATCGTAATTCCACTTTTTAGATTCTAAGGTAATAAATTCTTGAAATTCTTTTGCCGCAATTTCTGCAATTTCCGTAAGATTGGAACTAAAAGGATTATTAAGTTTTGACGGAATATACACACAAGATATATCTGTTTTAAACTTAAAAAGGAATTGTTTGTTCATTTACTCGAATTTGAAAACAGAGTGTTTTTATACAAATAACTAGTGAATTGATTTAGTGTTATAAAAAACTATTTATGACGAGGGTTCACTTCCCCTCTCTTCTAACAAATCCTCCTCTAACAAATCGTCTTCTTCATATTCTCCAATTTTAGCGAGTTTATTTTTGCTGTTAATCATTGACCAAGTCATAATAAGACAACTTATTAAAATAACAAATAATAATATACCCTGAAATTCTGGACCAATACTTAATTCTTCTGGTATTGCAAAAAACAGCAGTATTGTGATCAATCCCCTTGGTGCTAAAAATAATTGAGTAAGAATGTCTTTACCATTAAACAGAAACAAAACAATTGCTCGTATTAAATAAATAATAGTCAAAATAACCAAGCCAATTCCAATTACCTTAAAGCTTAATAATGAACCCAAATAAACAGACCATCCAAAAATTATAAAGAAGAAAGTCCTTACTACAAAAGCGGTTTCGGCAGTTATTACTTTCATGTCATCTAACACCTCATCTACTTTTTCTTGATTAAGCAGCTTTATTAAGCCACCTCTAAAAAATACTTTGTAGTTATTAAGTATAATACCAAAAATAAGTATAATAATAAGAGAAGATAAATGGAACATTTTGCCAATCGCATACAATAGTAATAGTATTGCAATCAGTAAAAATAGCTTTACGTGGCCTTTTATATTTTGAAAAATATAAATTAAAATATAGGAAATGAGAACCGATATTATGATTGTAAAAACTATACTTCCAAATACTTCATTGTAAACACTTTCGCCTGTTTTGGATCCAGCCATAGTTAAAACGCTATAGAAGCCAACTATACCAATGATATCAGAAAAGGTGCTTTCATAAATCATGAATTCACGCTTTTCTTCATTCAAATCATCTATGCTTGGCAGTATTATGGCCGAGCTTAAGATTGAAAGTGGAATTGTGTAAAGCAGAGCATTTAGTAGTTCAGCTCCCATTAAAAAGTTAAGCGACAAAGCGGCTAAATAAGCGGTAGCGGCCAATCCTATTAGGGCTACTAAAAATGATTTTATTATTAAGCCAACTTTTTCTTTTAGCAACTGTAAGTCAAGGGCCGCCTCCAGGACAATTAAAATTAAACCCACTACTCCCAAAACCTCTAAAATTGGAAGTAAATCAGGCTTTGCTAAACCTGAAAAACGTAAAGAATAATTTATGACTATTCCCAAGCCAATAAGCATAAGCACTGCTGGCACTCCTGATTTTTTAGCGTATAAATTGAAAAAATAAGAAATAATTATTGTTACTGAAAAGATAATAATTAGATGATATGTACTTAGCGCCTCAAGCATTTAGAATAGTTTTAAGATGTCATTTCCGTTCGCAAAAACTAATAGACTCAACAATAATATCATTCCTACTGCTTGCGCATATTCCATAACTTTTTCAGGAGCAGGCTTGCCAACAATAATTTCGTATAATAAAAAAACAACATGTCCACCATCTAAAGCGGGTATAGGCAGGATGTTCATAAAAGCCAACATCAAAGAAAGGAACGCCGTTAAGTTCCAAAAAATCTCCCAATTCCATGTTGCAGGAAACATTGAGCCAATGGCCCCAAACCCCCCCATTCCCTTGTATGCACCAGTGCTTGGAGAAAGAATCATTTTAAACTGAGAAATATAGCTGCCTAACTTCTTAATCGCCTTATTGTAACCCGCAGGTAAAGCCGAAAAGAACCCGTACCTTAAAGAAGATAGCTTGTAAACGTCTAGCTTTTCTAATTGTGTAACATTAAGTATAGCAGGCGCAAAACCTAAAACCCCCTCTTCAGAAACTAAAATAGAGAGCGCTACTTCTTTCCCATTTCTATCCACTATGATTTCAATAGTCTCTGAAGTATGAGTGCTTAATGCTTTTTTAAACTCATCAAAATAGGAATAAGGTATTCCGTTAATAGTTTTTATAATATCCTTTTTTTGCAACCCTCCTATTTCCGCATTTGATCCTTTTTCTACTCTACTAACTACAGTGGGGATTCTAGGATAAAGAATTAATTTTGTTTCATTATTCAGAAATTTATCAATTAAATCTATAGGCATCTTAAGTTCAATCTCTTCTTCGTCTCTCATTACATTGATTACTTTAGAAGTAATAACTTTTTCTAAAATATCAGAATAACGCTCTACCAAAACTCCATCAGCAGAAATAACCTTATCTCCATTTTTAAAACCAATGTCTGTTGCTAAATCATCAGTACACCAAATACCATCTTTTATATTTTCATTTGGCAAATATTTATCGCCATAAGTGTAAAGCGTCATAGAATAAATAAAGATTCCCAAAAAGAGATTTACCGTAACTCCACCTAACATAATGATTAGCCTCTGCCATGCTGGTTTTGCCCTAAACTCCCACGATTCGGCAGGCTTTTTCATTTGCTCCTTGTCCATACTTTCGTCTATCATTCCTGATATCTTCACATAACCACCCAATGGAAGCCAACCAATACCATATTCGGTGCCTCCAATTTTCTTTTTCACTAATGAGAACCAAGGGTCAAAAAATAAGTAGAATTTCTCCACTCTTGTTTTGAATAATTTTGCGGGTATAAAATGACCTAGTTCGTGTAAAACTACTAAAATTGATAAACTCATTAAGAGTTGCGCTGCTTTTATTAAAAATTCCATTTATAATAATTCGTTTGCTAATATTCGTGTTTCTTTGTTTGTTGCCACATAATCTTCCATTGAAGGATTAGAAACAAAAGTAATTTTTTCCATACAATCAGCAATTAAATCAGACATATTTAAAAAACCAATTTTATCTTTTAAAAAAGCAGCAACTGCAATTTCGTTTGCCGCATTCAAAATACATGGCATATTCCCTCCTTTTTCCATAGCATTATAGGCTAATTGTAAATTACGGAAAGTCTCTAGGTCAGGCTTTTCAAAAGTTAAGTTTGGGTAATCCATAAATGAAAAACGCTTGAATGTATTTTTAAGCCTTTCAGGAAACCCTAAGGCATATTGTATAGGAAGCTTCATATCTGGCACGCCTAATTGTGCTTTTATTGAACCATCTTCAAATTGTACGGCAGAGTGAATGATAGACTGAGGGTGAACAATTACATCAATCTGTTCTCTCCTTAAATCAAACAACCACTTTGCCTCAATGACTTCCAGTCCTTTATTCATTAAACTAGCGCTATCAATTGTAATTTTTGCACCCATTTCCCAATTAGGATGTCTTAGTGCCTGGACTTTTGTTATGTTAAGTAAATCGTCTTTTAGCCTTCCCCTGAAGGGTCCCCCAGAGGCAGTTAAATATATTTTTTCTATAGGGTTATATGTTTCTCCAACTAGGCATTGAAAAATAGCGGAATGTTCTGAGTCTACAGGGTATATTTTAACATTATGTTCGTGACATAATTTTGTTATTAAATCTCCTGCAACAACTAAAGTTTCTTTATTTGCTAAAGCAATTGTTTTTTTAGCTTTTATAGCTCTAATTGTGGGCTTTAAGCCTGAGTACCCAACCAATGCCGTAAGCACGATGTCAATATTTTCTCCCTCAACAACTTCTTCTAGTGATTGCTGACCTGCAAATACTTTTATTCCTAGTTTAAAAAGAGCATCATCTACTTCTTTGTATTTTTCTTCATTGGCTATTACAACTGTATTGGGCTTGAATTTAATAGCTTGTTCAATCAGTAGCTTACTATTATTATTTGCGGTTAAGACCTCAACTTCAAACAAATTTGAATGTTCACTAATAACCTCCAAAGCCTGGGTCCCAATTGAGCCGGTAGAACCAAGTATTGCGATTTGTTTTTTCTTTTCCTCCATTAAAATACGTTTAATTTATCTGCTATTTTCCTGTCATTCGCCAGTCTTGGAACTTTGTTTTGTCCACCCAATTTTCCAATTGATTTCATATAATCTCTAAAACCATTCTTGTTAATTTTTGTAATGAGTAATGGCTTTAGGATACCTCCGCTAATTAAGTCTTTGTAATATGTATTGTGTTTTTGCAAAGTGCTGTCAATCAACTCACTAAAATCAGCCATATTTTCAGGTTCTTTTTCAAACTCTATTAACCACTGATGATAAGGCAATCCACTTTCAGGCTTTACCTGTGGCGCCACATGAAATTCATTAACCTGAGCAGGAATCTTTGTAATAGTTTCCTGTAATGATTTCTCTACTTCTTCAGCAATAACATGTTCTCCAAATGCAGAAGTAAAATGTTTTATTCTTCCGCTTACTACAATTCTGTAAGGATTAATAGAAACAAATTTTATAGTATCCCCAATATTATAGCCCCAAAGTCCAGCATCCGTATTTAGAATTATAACATAATTTACACCAATTTCTACATCGGATAGGGAAATACGGACCGGATCATTGTTAAAAAATTCTTCTGAAGGAATAAATTCATAAAATATTCCATGATTAACACAAAGTAGCATCCCTTTTTCTGTTTGGGTATCTTGATAAGCAATAAACCCTTCGGAAGCAGGATAAAACTCTATTCCATCTATTTTTTTCCCAATTAACTTCTCAAAGGTTTGCCTATAAGGCTCATAGTTCACTCCTCCATAAATAAATAAATCGAAATTTGGGAATATATCTTTAATGAGTTTCCCAGTTCTGTCCTGTAGTTTTTCAAAGTACATTTGAACCCACGGGGGTATGCCTGAAATTAAACTCATGTTTTCATCAAGTGTTTCAGTTAGAATTGCATCTACTTTGCTCTCCCAATCTTCAATGCAATTGGTTTCATAAGAAGGCAATCGGTTTTTCACTAAATATGAAGGAGTGTGATGGGCTACAATTCCTGAGAGCCTTCCGGTAAGTATGTCTCCCGTTTTACTGAGCTCTGGGCTTCCTTGAAGAAAAATCATTTTACCATTAACAATAGATGTTTTTTTTGTTTCAGCAATATAACTTAGTATCGCATCACGAGCAGCAGTAATATGATGCGGCATGCTTTCTTTGCTGATTGGTATATATTTAGTTCCTGAAGTTGTTCCTGAAGTTTTACAAAAATAAATAGGTCTTCCTGGCCAAAGCACATCTTTTTTGCCTTCAATTATTTCTTTAACATAAACTTTTAGTTCTTCATAGTCTCGTACAGGAACATTTTTTTTCCAATCAGAATAATTTGTGATTTCTGAAAAGTTGTGGTCTTTGCCAAATTTTGTATTCTTAGCCTGATTTATTAATGACAATAAAACAGTGTTCTGAACTTTAACGGCATTTTTTTTCCACTTGTTGTTGTTTTTTACAATTTGTCTTGCAAAGTGAAGGCTGAGTAATGATTTTAATCCCATTTTAAAAAGAAATATAATTTTCAGGGTTTACAGGTATACCTTCGTGCCATAGTTCAAAATGAAGGTGTGGTCCGGACGACAGCTCTCCAGAATTGCCTATAACAGCAATATGATCGCCCGCATTTACATAGTCTCCAACTGATTTTAATAAAACAGAGTTGTGTTTATACAAAGAAATATAGTCATTTTTATGCTGAATTCCTATAACGTATCCTGTTTCGTATGCCCAATGACTTATAACCACAGTTCCATCTAATACGCTTGATATTCGTGTTTTTTCTTTAGCTACCAAATCAATTCCAAAATGTTTTGTTTTATTATTATACTTATCACTTATCAATCCAGAAAGTGGAGTAAAAAACATTTGATTATTATTTTTATTATTCTTTGTGTTATCCTTTTTATAAATTGAACTCTTATCTTCAGCCTCTACCTTCAGGCGCAAGAGTGAGTCTTCTAGTGATTTTTTAAATGAAATTGCATTTTTAGTATTTGTCCTTTCCCCCAAATACTCTTTATTTACAAGCTCTTCACCATTAATTATTTGACTTATGTTTTTAAGGAAAATACTTCTGTTAAGTAAAACCGATTCAAGAGAGTCAGATTTTATATTTAACTCGATTAGGCCTTTTTGCACCTCTATAGATGCTTTTCCCGGAACATATTCACTTAGTGGTGTATAGGCAATTAACAGCATTGTGCTAAAAAAGCAGAAAAAGACAAGCCCTCCTACAAGGGCAATAACAGTTAGTCGCGATAACTTTACAGATAACTTTTCTTCAAAAGAACTGTCTGTCATTATCACAAAACGATATTTGTGAAATAATTTAGACCAATATTTTTCTCTACCTTCTTTATCTTGCATAATGTTTGCAAATATCATAAAATTATAAGCATATTTGCGAGAATTTAACGAATAGCAGTAAAATAATTTTAATTAAAAGAAGTTTAGTAAACAAGTGAAGGTAATTTCTCAACATATAGCAAAGGTTTTTTTATCGGTATTGATTTTGTTTTCTACAGGATGTTCTACCAAAAAAAAATCCTGGACTAATCGTTATTTTCACAATACAACCGCTAAGTATAATGGATATTTTAATGGAAATGAAAGCATTAAAAAAGGTGTAAAAAAACTAGAAGAAAGTTTTGTTGATGACTACACGGCTATTCTTCCTGTTTTTAAAACCGGGGATTTAAAAAAATCAAATAAAACGCATAGCTACATGGACAAAGCTATCAAGAAGGGTTCGGTTGTTATTCAAAGACATTCTATCAAAATTAATGGAAAGGAATATTGTAAATGGATTGACAATAATTACCTTTTGGTTGGAAAATCATATTTTTATAAAGGAGAGTTTGAGGACGCAATAAAAACATTTAGTTTTATAAAAAATGAGTACAAAAACAATGAAATTAAATTTAACACTTCATTGTGGTTAATAAGGTCTTTAGTTGAAAAAAAGGATTTTATGTCAGCCGAGTTAGAATTGGAGGAGTTAAATAACAGTCGTAATTTTCCTGAAAAACTTAAAGTTGACTTAGCTAAAATAAGTTCAGATTTTTATTTACGACAAGCAAATTACCCACTAGCGCTAGAACAGTTGGAGAAAATTGACAAGTTAATAAAAAGGAAAAATAAAAAAGTTCGCTATAATTATATCATGGCACAAATTTATCAGCAGAATAAAAACAACAATGCAGCCAAAAATAAATACGAGCAAGTCCTTAAGTCCAGTCCAGAGTATGAAATGGTCTTTAATGCTAAAATGAATTTAGCGCGCTCACTAGAGTCGGGAAGTCAAGACACTAAAAAAATGCGTCAGAAGTTGTTTAAAATGACGAAAGATGAAAAGAACAAAGAGTACTTAGATCAAATCTATTTTACCCTAGCTGAAATGGATATTAATAATTCCGATACACTTTCGGCTGTTGACAATTACCTACTCTCTGCTGTTAATAGCGTTGAGAATAATACTCAAAAATCATTATCTTTTTTAGCGCTTGCTCGAATTGATTATAAACGATCTTTATACAAGGACTCTAAGGTTAATTATGATAGCACTTTATTTTATATGGATGAAAGCTTTAGGGAGTATGGTGTTGCAAAAGAAAAGCATGAAATTCTTAAAGAGTTGGTTTATCACCTAGATGTAATCTCTTTACAGGATAGTTTACAGGATTTAGCACAGCTTCCTGCAGTTGAGCTTTCTCAAGCCATTAACTTGCTAATACAGGCCGAGATTGAGAGGGAAAGAGAGCTTTTGGAAGATGAGCGATCCAAGCAACAAATGATGTATGAGGGTAGTAGAAATGGAGGGAGAGGTGAACAGTTTGGAAACAGTACTTCTGGTGGGAAGTGGTATTTTTACAACCCCGCAACCTTAAGTTTTGGGCTTTCAGAGTTTAGAAAAAAATGGGGAAAAAGAAAACTTGAGGATGATTGGAGAAGAAAAGACAAGCAAATAGCCAATGTGTTTGGAATAGATTCAATCGCGACAGAAAGTGTTGAGTTAGCAACTCAAAATAAAAAAGACCCTAATTATTACTTAGATAAGTTGCCGAGAAAGGAAGAAGATTTAATCGCCTCTAACGAAATGATAAAAGAATCCACTTATCAGGCGGGAGTAATTTATAAAAATGGCTTACAAGAGTATAATAAAAGCTCAACATTATTCATGAGTTTACTTTCTCGTTTTCCGAATGACAAAAATTATGCTGCTTTAACACACTATAATGTCTATATTAATCATTTGGAGGTATTAAGAAATAAAGAAGCGGAAGTGATGAAAAATTTATTGCTTAATAATTTTCCAAACAGCATTTATGCTCAATTATTAATCAACCCTAACTTTCAAGATCATTTGATTGGTTTACAAAATAAAGATGAATTAATTTATCAAGCTGTGTATGAGCTTTATCTTGAAGGCAAATACATGCAGGTCATTGACAAATGTAGTCTAGTTACTGATGGAGTATATCATTCAAAATATTTATTTTTGCAAGCCTTATCATTTTCAGCCTTAAAAAATAAATCTGATTGTATAGGTATCCTTAATGAAATTGTAAGTATTGATAAGGACACCTTAATTATTAAAGAAGCAATTTACTTGTTGGAGGCAATTAGTAATCCTGAAAAAATGAAAAAAGCTAACGAGCAAGCATTGACAGATTCACCATATTTATTTAGAAGCAGAAACACTCATATGTCTCTTTTTATATTACCCAAGGAAGGTGTTGATGTTAATTATTTAAAAACATTGATTTCTGACTACCATACTAATGATTTTGAGAATGAAGTATTTGAAATTAGCGCAATGTTAATGGGTTCAGATAAACATCTGTTAATGATAAAAACATTTGACAATTCAAGTGATGTGGTTGATTACAATCGTTTGATAATGAAAGATGCTGACATTGTGAATCAGCTTAATAAATCAGAATACAAGGTTTTGGCTATTTCGTTTGAAAACTTTAAGGAATTTTATAGAAATAAAGATATTGAAGGATATTACAACTTCTTTAAAAAGAATTATTTAGACAATAATTAAGTGATTATAATATTTTATATATTTTTGCACTAACAAATACTAAAAGAGATGTTTACAAATAACAAAGAACCAATGAAAAAAGCCGAAACAATAGCCGCCATAAACATGATAGGGGCGGGAACAATTATTACTGGAGATATAGTTTCCAAGGGAGATATTAGGGTAGACGGAACGCTTAAGGGTTCAGTAAACACCGAAGGAAAGGTAGTGTTGGGTCGTGAAGGTATGATTGAGGGGGATGTGATTTGTAAAGATGCAGATATTTCAGGAGTAATTAAAGCTAAAATTACAGTATCACAATTGCTTTCTTTAAAAACTACCGCAAAGTTAAATGGAGACATAATCACAAATAAGTTGTCCATTGAGCCAGGAGCAACATTTTCAGGATCATGTAGCATGGGGGCGGTAATTAAAGATTTAAAAGATGCCGGAAAAATCGAGAAAAAAACCGCTTAGTAAATACGCCTCTCTTGCCACCATCCCTTTTCAAATAGGATCAGCAGTGTACATTGCGTCTTATTTTGGAAAAATACTTGATTTAAAATATGGTTTTGTGAGCCCACCATGGATGACTCTTATTTTTGTTTTATTTGCAATAGGATTATCCTTTTATAGTATTATAAAGCAACTTCAAAGAATTAATAAAAATGACTAAACAATTACTTAACTTCCATTTTTTATTATTTTTAATTTTAGGAATTTCATTTTTTACTCATAGATACAGTATAGATAATACTGACCACCTTACCTTTCTTTATTCTATTAATGCTTCAATTGCTATTTTTGTTTATTGGATTGTTTTCTTGTTAAGAAAAAATAGCAATGAATATTTAGGCTATTATTTTTTGCTAGGTACTTTCATTAAGTTTTTTGTTTTCTTTATTTTTGTGTTACCTATTTTTAAAGATGATAATATTGTTTCTAAAACAGAATTTTTCACTTTTTTTATTCCTTACTTTTTATCGTTGATGGTAGAGACAAAATCACTAATTTCATTGCTAAATAGTAAAGAAAATTAGCCCAAGACAAAGGCATAGTAAAATTATTGTTTAAATACATTGTTAGAATCATTGAAATATATATTTTTGCACCGATTTTAAAAACGATAAATCAAGCTAATAATATGAAGTTAAACAGAACACTTTTTAGTCTTTTCATTTCTACTTTTTTTGTAGTAAATTGTTTTGGTGGAGAATCTGAGGGTAAGGACCTAAGAAAAGAAATCAAAGAGTCCATAAATCATCATTTATTAGATGATCACAATTTTACAATTACACATGGAGTTTCCTTTCCATTACCCGTAATTCTTTACTACAACGGTGATGTTGACGTGTTTTTGTCTTCAAAACTATATGGCGACCACTCAAAGCCAATTAGATATCAGGTGGATGAAAAATCTTACACAATTGATAGTCATGGGCACATCTTAGGTTATATTGGGGGTGAAGAATTTCATCCTATCGACTTTTCAATAACTAAAAATGTTGTGTTTATAATGATCTGTTTTATATTAATGCTGTTCATGTTTGTTAGGATGGCGAGATCATATAAGCACGGTCATCTTCCCAAGGGAGTTGGTAGATTATTAGAGCCAATCATCCTTTATGTTAGAGACGATATTGCTATTCCAAATATTGGCAAAAAACATTATAAAAGATACATGAGTTTTCTTCTTACTATATTCTTCTTCATCTGGATTATTAATTTATTTGGACTGACTCCCCTTGGTGTTAATGTAACTAATAACATTTCAGTTACTTTTTCACTCGCTCTTTTAACTTATTTAATTACCACTTTTACAGCTAACAAGAGTTATTGGGGACATATATTTTGGATGCCAGGTGTTTCTGTGCCCATGAAAATTATGTTAGCTCCAATTGAGTTATTAGGAACGATCATTAAGCCTTTTTCTTTGATGATTCGTTTGTATGCAAATATTATTGCAGGCCATGTTGTTCTCATGAGTATTCTAGGGTTAATTTTTATATTTCAAAATTGGATTGGGAGCACTCTTTCTTTTGGATTGGCTTTTGCTTTATCTTTACTGGAATTGTTGGTGGCTGCACTACAGGCCTATATATTTACAATGTTGTCTGCTCTTTATTTCGGTGCTGCCGTTGAAGAGCATTAAAAGTATTAACTAGAATGTTTAATTTAAATTAATTTAATTATGGAAGAAGTACAACAAATTGCGGCGATAGATTTAGCTCCGCTAAGAATTATTGGTGCTGGACTGGTTGTAATCGGTGCTGGTATTGGTATTGGTAGAATTGGTGGATCTGCTTTAGAAGCTATGGCTAGACAGCCAGAACTTACAGGTAAGATTCAGACGGTTATGCTTATTGCTGCCGCTCTTATTGAGGGTATTGGATTTGCTGCATTATTCGCAGTGTAAAACCATAAATCAATACTGCAAGGGTTGCTTGCAGTATTGATTTTATTTTAAAAAAAACTAACACAGGAGAAAAATAAAATGGAAAAATTAATAAACGACTTTTCAGTAGGATTGTTTTTTTGGCAATCATTACTTTTTATTGCATTAATTCTTTTATTAAAGAAATTTGCTTGGGGGCCAATCTTAAGTGCTGTTGAAGAAAGAGAAGAAGGAATTAAAGAGGCACTAGAATTAGCCCAGAAAGCCAAAGAGGAAATGCAAGAGCTTAATGCTGACAACGAAAGAATTTTAGCAGAAGCTAGAATAGAGAGAGATATTCTTTTAAAAGAAGCAAGAGAAATGAAAGATAAAATTGTTAGTGAAGCCAAGGATCAGGCAAATACTGAGGCAGACAAAATTTTACTTTCAGCAAAGGAGCAAATCAATAACGAAAAACTAAAAGCAATCACGGAACTTAAAAATCAAGTTGCTGATATGTCAATTGATATTGCTGAAAAGATTTTAAAATCAGAACTTTCTGATATAAATAAGCAGAAAGAGTTAGTTGCTCAGGTGTTAAAAAGTAACGAACTTAATTAGTATAAAATGAAGCACTCTAGAGTAACAATAAGATACGCAAAAGCTTTATTGCAATTAGCAATTGAGCAGAATATACTTGAGCAATCCTATACAGACATGGTGTTGCTTGATTCCGTTTTTAAGGAAAATAAAGATTTCTCATTATTGCTAAAAAGCCCTATTGTAAAAACTGATCAAAAACTAAGTATATTTAAACAAATTTTTGAGTCAAAAATAGGTGAGGTTAGTATGGCCTTTATTAATATAATTACAACTAAGAAAAGAGAAAGTCTTCTTGCATTAATCGCAAGTAGTTTTATTAGTTTGTACAAAGAACATAATAAAATTGAAACCGCTTCAGTTATTACTGCAACTCCTTTGGACGAAGTGTTAAGAGCTGAGGTAATTAATTTTATTAAAAAACATGGTAAGGATAATGTGGAGTTGACCGAAAAGGTTGATAAAAATATTATTGGAGGTGCAATCATTAGGATGGGAGATAAGCAATTAGACGCAAGTGTGTCCAAAGCAATTTCTGAATTAAGACAATCATTTAACAGTAACCTGTATTTACAGGACTTCTAAAAAAAAATAAAAAAATGGCAGAAGTAAAACCAGCTGAAGTATCAGCAATTTTAAGACAACAATTATCAGGATTTAAGTCCGAAGCAGAACTACAGGAGGTAGGTACTGTATTGCAGGTTGGAGATGGTATTGCTCGTATTTACGGGCTTACTAATGTTCAATCGGGTGAGTTAGTTGAATTCGAAAACGGATTAAAAGCAATCGTATTAAACCTTGAGCAGGACAATGTTGGAGTTGTACTTCTAGGTCCATCTAAAGGCATTAAAGAGGGGGATACTGTAAAGAGAACAAAGAGAATTGCGTCTATTAATGTAGGAGAAGGTATGCTTGGTAGAGTGGTTGATGGAATGGGGAATCCTATTGACGGAAAAGGACCTATTGCCGGAACAACTTACGAAATGCCAATCGAAAGAAAAGCCCCCGGTGTAATATACCGACAACCTGTTGACGAGCCTTTACAAACAGGACTAAAAGCTGTTGACGCTATGATTCCTGTAGGTAGAGGACAAAGAGAGTTAATTATTGGAGATAGGCAAACAGGTAAAACTGCTGTAGCTATTGATACAATTATCAACCAAAAAGAATTCTACGATAAGGGTGAGCCTGTATTCTGTATTTATGTTGCAATCGGACAAAAAGCATCTACAGTTGCAGGATTAGTTGATGTTTTAGAAAAAGCAGGAGCTTTACCATATACTGTAATTGTTGCCGCAAGTGCATCTGACCCTGCTCCAATGCAATTTTATGCACCATTATCAGGAGCATCTATTGGTGAGTTTTTTAGAGACACTGGTCGTCCAGCCTTGATTGTATTTGATGATTTATCAAAACAAGCAGTTGCTTATCGTGAGGTATCTTTATTACTGAGAAGGCCTCCGGGTCGTGAGGCTTATCCAGGTGATGTATTTTATTTGCATTCCAGATTATTAGAGCGTGCTGCAAAAGTGATTAATGATGATACCATTGCTTCACAAATGAATGACTTGCCAGAATCCTTAAAAGGAATTGTTAAAGGAGGTGGCTCACTAACAGCCTTACCAATTATTGAAACACAAGCAGGTGATGTATCCGCTTATATTCCTACTAATGTAATTTCTATTACAGATGGTCAAATTTTCTTAGAGTCTAATTTGTTTTTATCAGGTGTTCGTCCTGCAATTAATGTTGGTATTTCGGTATCAAGAGTTGGAGGTGCGGCACAAATTAAGTCAATGAAAAAGATTTCAGGTACTTTAAAATTAGATCAAGCACAATACAGAGAGCTTGAAGCTTTTGCTAAGTTTGGTTCCGATTTAGATGCTGCAACTAATGCAGTAATTGAAAAAGGAAAACGTAATGTTGAAATTTTAAAGCAGGGACAGTATTCTCCTTTAAGAGTGGAGGAGCAAGCTGCAATTATTTACTGTGGAACAAACGGACTGTTAATGAATGTGCCAGTAAATAAAATAAAAGAGTTTGAAGGAGAGTACCTTTCATTTTTACACGCCAAACATCAAGATGTTTTAGATGCTTTAGCTTTAGGCAAATTAACAGATGAAATTAAGTCAACTTTAGAGACTGTAGCCGCTGATTTATCTTCAAAATACGCAAAATAAGCAATGGCAAACTTAAAAGAAATAAGGTTAAGAATTACATCTGTTGGGTCAACTATGCAGATTACCTCTGCTATGAAAATGGTGTCTGCAGCAAAGCTTAAACGAGCGCAAGATGCAATTATTCAAATGCGACCTTATGCAAATAAGTTGACCGAATTATTAAATAATTTAAGTGCTAGTTTGGATAGTTCTGATGGTGGCGTATACACACAAGAGCGTGAAATTAAGAATGTACTTTTAGTAACCGTTACTTCTAACAGAGGTTTGTGTGGAGGTTTTAACGCCTACATTATGAAAAAAGCAACAGCCTTGATTAATGAGGAGTATGCTAATGCTAACGTTAATATTTTGTCAATTGGAAAGAAATCTTCTGAACATTTTACTAAGAATGGTTTTAACGTTGAGAGTACGCATGACGCTTTATTTGCAGACTTAACATTTGACAACACTTCAAGGGTTGCTGAAGGAATTATGGAGCGGTTTGTTCAAGGGGATTATGATAAGGTGGTATTGGTTTATAATCAGTTTAAGAATGCAGCAACTCAAGTTATTATGGCTGAAAACTTTTTGCCTGTTCAGGCAGCTGAAGACGAAGAATCAATTGTTGCGGATTATATTTTTGAGCCAACTAAAAAAGAAATTGTTGAGCAGTTGATTCCAAAATCATTGAAGACTCAATTGTTTAAAGCGGTTTTAGATTCTCATGCTGCTGAGCATGGCGCAAGAATGACTGCAATGCATAAGGCTACTGATAATGCATCAGAACTTAAGAAAGACTTAACCTTAACATATAATAAAGCACGTCAAGCGGCCATCACAAATGAAATACTTGAGATTGTAGGTGGAGCTGAAGCTTTAAGTGGATAAATAATATTAAAATAGGATTGTTAAAAACCCTCTTCCCTGGAAGAGGGTTTTTTTATTTATACTCATTTGAATCTTCTATATTTGTAAAAAATAAAAATTATGATTTACAATAATATATTAAGTGAGAATAAAGAAGGTATTTGTTATATTACTATTAACCGACCAAAGCAATTGAATGCTTTAAATGGAGCTACTATTAATGAATTAAACCAAGCTATTAGTGTTGCTGAAAAAGATACTGATGTTAGGTGTATTATTTTAACTGGTGCGGATGCTAAGGCTTTTGTAGCGGGTGCTGATATTAAAGAATTTGCTGCTTTTGATAAAAATGCAGGTGAAAATTTAGCTAGAAAAGGACAAGAATTATTATTTGATTTATTGGAAAACGCTTCTACTCCATCTATAGCTGCAATTAATGGTTTTGCGCTTGGCGGTGGATTGGAATTAGCTATGGCCTGTCATATTCGTATCGCATCAGATAATGCTAAAATGGGTCTTCCTGAGGTTTCCTTGGGTGTTATTCCAGGTTATGGAGGTACACAAAGGTTAGCGAGTTTAGTAGGAAAAGGAAAGGCTATGGAAATGATAACTACAGCAGGCATGTTATCTTCTACTCAAGCAATGGAATGGGGATTAGTAAATCATGTTTGCTCACAAGAAGAGTTAATACCTCTGGCTGAAAAATTGGCTTTAAAAATTAAGCGTAATTCCCCTATGGCAATTGCTAAGGCAATAAAATCGGTCAATGCTGGTTTTACTGACGGCGTAAATGGTTTTGAGGTTGAAATATCAGAATTTGGTTCTTGTTTTGAAACGCTAGAGTTTATTGAAGGAACTACTGCATTTATGGAAAAAAGAAAAGCAAAATTTTAATTGAATCCACTTAAAAAATTAGCGAGTCAAACTGCAATTTATGGTTTGAGCAGTGTGGTAGGTAGGCTATTGAATTACCTGCTTGTTCCTCTTTATACTCGTTATTTTTTACCAGCTGAATATGGAGTGGTTACTGAGCTTTATGCTTATGTCGCTTTCTTGGTTGTCATATTAACTTATGGAATGGAAACTGCATTTTTTAGGTTTTCCAAAAAGGAAGAATCAACTAAAGTGTATAGCACAACATTAATTTCGTTACTGACATCTTCAGTTGTATTTGTAGGTTTAATTTCTCTGAAGTCAAGTGCAATTTCTCAATGGTTAGGTTACGCTAATCATCCTGAATATATTCAGTTTTTTGCTCTAATTATAGGTATGGACGCTGTTGCTTCTATTTCATTTGCAAAATTAAGAGAACAGGATAAAGCAATGCAGTTTGCTTTTATCAGGATAGTAAACATTATGGTTAATATTGGACTGAATTTATATTTCATAGTCTACCAAGAGTACGGAATAGCCTATATTTTTATTGCAAACTTAATAGCTTCGGCTATTACATTGCTAATGCTTTTCCCCCAAATGATAAATTCATCTTGGGTATTTGATAAAAAGTTATGGAAAAAAATGATGATTTATGCCTTACCGCTTCTTATTGCGGGTTTAGCAGGAATGACCAATGAAACGATTGATAGAATTTTATTAAAATATTTGTTACCCAACGCTGATATGGCTACTTCAGAATTAGGATTATATGGTGCTTTTTACAAACTTTCCATTATCATGATACTCTTTATTCAAACCTTTAGGTTTGCTGCTGAACCCTTCTTTTTTGCACAAGAAAAAGAGGAAAATAGCAGGAAAGTTTATGCTGATGTCATGAAATACTTTACTATTATTATGGCAATTATATTTTTAGGTGTTACCATTTTTTATGATGTTCTAAAAGGATTTTTAGGTAGTGAATATCATGATGAAAGAGGGTTTCTAGTCGTTTCAATTTTATTGTTGGCTAATCTATTTTTAGGAATTTATTATAATCTGTCTATTTGGTATAAGCTTACTGAAAAAACAAAATATGGGGCGTATCTTTCTGTTTTTGGGGCAATTATTACGCTTTCCCTTAATTTTGTACTTATTCCTGTGCTTGGTTTTACTGGCTGCGCCTGGGCTACTTTAGTTTGTTATTTTAGCATGACAGTTGCTTCTTATTATTTAGGTAAAAGACACTTTTCTGTTCCTTATCAAGTAAAAAGAATTGTTTTGTATTTGCTTAGTATGCTTTGCATCTATTTCTGTATTTATTTCACCAATTTAAATATGTGGATTAATTCCTTATTCTTATTAGGATTTGTCATATTTGTCTATCGTTTAGAAAAACCCAAATTATCATTAAAATTATGAATGTAAAAGTTATCAATAAATCAAAGCATGCATTGCCGCATTATTCTACTATTGCTTCAGCAGGAATGGATTTAAGAGCAAATATTGATGAGCAAATTTCTTTAAAGCCATTAGAAAGAACAATTGTTAAGACAGGGATTTTTATTGAACTACCTTTAGGTTTTGAAGCGCAAGTTCGTCCTAGAAGTGGTTTGGCATTTAAAAATGGCATTACGGTGCTAAATTCACCAGGAACAATTGATGCTGACTATAGAGGGGAGATAGGTGTTATTTTGGTAAATTTATCAGCTGAAGAATTTATGATTGAGGATGGTGAGCGTATTGCTCAAATGGTAATTGCTAAACACGAACAGGCGCAGTGGATAGAAGTTGAAATATTAGGAGATTCCGAAAGAGGGGCTGGCGGTTTTGGTAGTACGGGTATAAAATAAAAAAAATTTACATATGAAAATTATTGTTCCAATGGCGGGGAGAGGATCCCGATTAAGACCACACACATTAACTATTCCTAAGCCATTAATTCCAGTTGCAGGAAAGCCAATTGTTCAAAGATTGGTAGAGGATATTGTAAAAGTATGCGGAAAAGAAGTTGATGAAATTGCATTTATTATTGGTGATTTTGGAAAAGAAGTAGAAGGTAATTTAGTTAAGATTGCGGAAGGCTTAGGAGCAAAAGGAAGTATTTATTATCAAGATAAACCATTAGGAACAGCTCATGCGATTTTATGTGCACAAGAGTCTTTAGAAGGGAATTGTGTAGTTGCTTTTGCTGACACTTTATTCAAAGCTGATTTTACTTTAGATAGCAGTAAAGATGGGATTATTTGGGTGAGTCAAATCGATGATCCATCAGCATTTGGAGTAGTAAAACTTAATGAAGAAAACATAATCACTGACTTTGTAGAAAAGCCAGAAACTTTTGTTTCTGACTTGGCAATTATTGGAATCTATTATTTTAATGACGGTGAATATTTGAAAAATGAATTACAATATTTGTTAGATAATGATATTAAGGATAAAGGGGAGTATCAGTTAACAAATGCCTTGGAGAACATGAAAAATAAAGGTATTAAATTTTCTCCTGGAAAAGTAAATGAATGGCTGGATTGTGGTAATAAAGACGCAACCGTTTACACAAATGAAAGAGTATTAGAGCATAATGGAAATATAATTTCAGCTACCGCATTAGTTGAGAACTCTGAGATTATTAAACCTTGTTTTATAGGAGATAACGCTGTGATTAAGGATACTATAATAGGGCCTCATGTCGCTGTTGGCAACAATAGTGTTGTTAGTAATAGCGTCATTAGTAAAACAATAATTCAAAATGAAAGTTCAATTGTTGATGCAAAATTGAATAATTCGATGATAGGAAATAAAGTGAGTTTTAATGGAAATAACATTCAGCAAGAAGTAAGTATTGGTGATTTTTCAGAGGTTAAATAAATGAATAAAAAGGGAATAATAATTTTATTGTGTCTTTTAAATGTGCAGGCTTTTGCACAATGGAAATCATACTACCCAGAAGTTAAAAGTAAAAAGAATAAACAGGCTAAGCAGATTATTGATAAGAATAATTTTTTGTTTAATAATCACTTTTTTTCAGCCTTAAAAGCTAAATCTATAGAGAATTATGAAGAGGCTTTAGAACAGCTTCAAAAATGCATAAAAATTGACGACAAACAGGCGGTTCTTTTTTATGAGTCAGCAATAATAAATAAGGCTTTAGGGAATTTTAATTTAGCAGTTGAACAAATAACAATCGCAACAGAACTCGATCCAGATAACAGATGGTATCAGCTTAGCTATGCAGAAGTTTTGTTTGCTAATCAAGATTTTAAGTCAGCATCAGTTGAGTATAAGAAGTTATTACTTAAAGAGCCTGGAAATAAGGAATTATTTTTTTTGCTGGCCGATATGTATATTTACGATAATAATTTTCTGAAAGCGATCGAAGTTTACGATAATTTAGAGATAATTCAGGGAGTTGACAAGATGATTTCCATGCAGAAACATAAGCTGTACATGCAATTGGAAAAAATGAAATACGCAATAAAGGAGTTACAGAATTTGCTAGATAAATTTCCAAATGATATTGAGGTTTTAGAGATTTTATCAGAAGTATATTTGTTGAATGATGAAAAAGAAAAAGCATTTACTATTTTTAAACAACTAGCAATTATTGCACCTGAAAATGGGCGGATTCATTTAACTTTAGCCGACTATTATAGAGATCAAGGAGATAATACAAAATCTTTTGAAGAGTTAAAATTAGCTTTTAAAAGTATAACATTGGGTATAGATATTAAGGCAAGAATTCTTTTGTCTTATTTTCAATTGCTTTCTGTAAATGACATTATGAGAGATCAGGCTTATACCTTAGTAGAAATATTAATGCAGTCGCATCCTAATGATGTAAAACCTAACGCTCTTTATGCCGATATATTATACGCTGATAGTCGTTTAAATGAAGCCAAAGATCAGTATTTAATTGTTTTGGAAAAAAGCAAAACTGAAAGTCAGGTGTGGAGTCAGGTATTGTTTATTCAGGCAGAGCAGAGTGATTTTGAGGGAATGCTTAAAACAAGCGAAGAGGCACTTGCCTATTTTTCAACAGATCCCTTATTTTATTATTTTAATGGAGTTGCTAATAAATGGTTTAAAAACTACAATGAAGCTATTAGCTCTTTAAAAATGGGAGTTGAATTTGTTTTGGATAATAGAGTGCTATTACTTGAGTTTTATTCTTCACTGGCTGATTCTTATCATGCGACTCAAGAGCATAAATTATCTGACGAGTATTATGAAAAGTCACTTGCAATTGACTCTAATAATGTTTTAATTCTTAATAATTACGCATATTACCTTTCCGTTAGAAAAGTAAATTTAGAGAAAGCAAAAAAAATGTCATTCAAGTGCAATGAATTGGAGCAAGGTAATGGCACTTATCAAGATACTTATGCTTGGATTTTATATAAGCTAGCAGATTATGAGCAAGCAAAAATTTGGATGCAGAAATCATTAGCTAACGGCAGCGATATGAGTGCTGTTGTTGTAGAGCATTATGGTGATATCTTATATCAATTGGGCAATGTTAAAGATGCGATTTTAGAATGGGAGAAAGCAAAAAAATTAGGTGAAGCAAGTAAGTTTTTAAATAAAAAAATAGTAGAAGGAAAACTGTATGAATAGACTAGTGCTATATTTATTTTTTATTGTGTTTGCATCATCATGTGTCACAAAAAATATTGCTGAGGTTGCTTTTTCTGTACCTCCAGTAAATGCAAAAGAATTAATTAAAAGAGTAAATTCAATCAATAGATCTTCTGAAAGATTAGCGCTAAAAGGAATGGTGAGATTGATACTTGAAGGCGATAATGAAGTTTCATTAGGAATTTCAATTAGGGTTAGAAAGGACAGTCTTATTTGGGCCTCAGTTACTGCACCTTTTGGCATTGAACTATTCAGAGCGGTAATAACTAGGGACTCGATATACTATATTAATCGCACAAACAAGACTTATTTTATAAAACCAATTACTAATATTTCCGAATTATTTAAAAAAAATATTACTTTTAATGAAATACAAGAAATTATAACAGCTACACCTAAAATTGAAGAGAAGAAATATTTTTTTAATAAAGAGAATGATGACTTCCAGTTAACCACAAAAGACTATATGTATACTGTTTCTAATTTCTATAGGATTAGGAAGGGAGTTCTGGTTGATGAAGGTAATAGTTTAATATATACCTATAGTAATTTTAGTTTTGAGAATGATTTTCCTGAGCAGTTAGAAATTACAGTAAAATCATCTTTTCAAAATGCATTTAATATAAAACTAAACTATTCAAAAGTAGTTTTTGACCAGCAACAACAAACGCCTTTTAAAATACCAATTTCTTATGTTCAGGCAGAATAAATACATCTTATTTTTTTTTGTGTTTTTCCTGAGTTTTTCAGTTTTTTCGCAAACTAAAGAAGAGCTTAAAAAACAAAAATCAAATATTGAAAAAGAAATAAATTACACTACTGATTTATTAAATAAAACTGAAGCAAATAAAAGAAAATCCTTAAGTTATTTGCGGGTTTTGGAAAAGCAAATTAGCAATAAGGAAAGCTTATTGAATACCTTAAATATTGAGATAAGTTTATTGATTAAGCAAATTAGAAAAACTGAACGCACTATTATTGAAACTCAGAAATCAATTATTGATGAACAGCAAGAACTAGTCTTATTAAAAAGCGAATACGCTAAGATGATTTATGCTTGCTCTAAAGAGAAGGGAAATCATAATGATTTGATGTTTATTATTTCTGCCGAGGATTTTAATCAGGCTTACAAGCGAATAATTTATTTAAAACAATATACCGCTTTTCGTAAAAATCAGATAAATAAAATTATTGTAAGTCAAAAAAAATTAGCCGTTAAGGAGGATGTGTTGATAAATAAAAATAACCAACTTGTTTTGGAGTCGGCCTCAAAAATAAATTTAATTGATGAAAAAAAACAAGAACTAAACTCTATTGCTGACACGCAAAAAGAAAAGCAAGATTTAGTTAGAAAATTAAGTAAATCCGAAAAAGTATTTAAGAAACAATTAAAGGATAAACAAAAAAGAGCAGAAGCTTTAGATAGCGAAATTCGCAAGATAATTACTGAAGAAATTCGTAAGGCAAGGTATGAGGCTGAAAAGAAAAATAAGGGCTTTGCACTTACCCCAGAAGCAATGGCCTTGTCATCAGAGTTTAATAATAATAAAGGTAAATTACCTTGGCCATTAGAAAAGGGAGTAATTATTCAAGGATATGGAAAACAAAATCATACTGTTTTTTATGGAATCGAAACATTTAATAACGGAATTGATATTGCTACAGATGTGAATATGAATATTCGGGCTGTTTTTGATGGAACCGTTAGCAGAATATTCTTTATTAGAGGTGAGGGAAAAGCAATTTTGCTAAATCATGGAGAGTATTTTAGCGTCTATTCAGGTTTAAAAGAGGTTAGTGTGAAAGTTGGTGACAAACTGCTTGCAAAGGAGAAGTTGGGAGTGGTTTTCACACAAGAAATAGAAGGCAAAACAGAACTTCATTTTGAAATTTGGAAGGGTTATGATAAGCAAGATCCTTCTAAGTGGTTATTTAAGGCTTATTAAATCAAAATGCATAGATTTGCATATTAATTAAAATAAATAATTATGAATTTATTAGTGTTACTATTTTCTTTTGGTGGGCCAGAAATAATTTTGATAGCTCTTGCTGTTTTACTATTATTCGGTGGAAAAAAAATTCCAGAATTAATGAAGGGGCTTGGTAAAGGGATTAGTGAATTTAAAAAGGGAAAAAACGAGTCTAAAGAAAACAAGGAAGACTAAATTTATTTAATTTGACAACTTTCCGCTCCTTTAAACAAGTCCAACATGCACTTTCAAACAAATTAACTACTTGTTTTGAAATAACCAATTCGTATCTTCAGAAAATTGAAGAACATAATCAAATAAATGCTTTTATTGAGGTGTATACTGATGAGGCTTTGGAGCAGGCTTTAATTATAGATAAAAAGTTAGAATTAGGTACGGCTGGTAAATTGGCTGGAATGGTTATTGGAATAAAAGATAACCTTTGCTACAAGGGACATAAAGTTTCTGCTTCTTCAAAAATATTAGATGGTTTTGAATCTTTATTTAGCGCAACGGTTATTGATAGATTATTAGCGGAAGATGCGATAATCATTGGCAGACTAAATTGTGATGAATTTGCAATGGGATCAGCTAATGAGAACTCGATATATGGAACTGTAAAAAACCCATTAGATAACACAAAAGTAGCTGGAGGAAGCTCAGGTGGTTCAGCTGCAGCAGTTGCAGCAGGGCTTTGCTTAGCCTCACTAGGGAGCGACACTGGCGGCTCAATTAGACAGCCTGCTGCATTTTGTGGTATTGTTGGTTTAAAACCTACGTATTCCCGAGTCTCTCGTTATGGATTAATTGCATACGCATCTTCATTTGATCAGATAGGGCCCTTAACAAATACAGTTCAGGATTCAGCCTTACTACTTGAAGTTATTGCTGGTGAAGATGAATTTGATAGCACGGTTTCTTCAAGAAAGGTTGAACAATATACCAAATCTTTAATGTGTAATAGTCCAAAGCGTATTGCTTACATAAAAGAATGCTTAGATAGCAAAGGTTTAGATCCAGAGATAAGGCAAGTTATCGAGAATAAAATTGAAGAATTAAAAGAAAAAGGCCATATAGTTGAGCCAATTTCATTTTCTTATTTAGATTATTTGGTACCTACCTATTATGTAATTACAACAGCTGAAGCATCATCTAATTTAGCTCGTTTTGATGGCATCCACTATGGTTATAGAAGCGAAAATATTACTAATCTTGAAAGCACTTATGTAAATAGTAGAACTGAAGGTTTTGGTGAGGAGGTTAAAAGAAGAATTATGTTAGGCACTTTTGTCTTGAGTGCAGGATATCATGACGCTTATTTCACTAAAGCACAAAAAATTAGACGCTTAATTCAAGACGAAACGAAAGAGATGTTTAAAAATTATGACTTCGTAATCTCACCAACTACCCCTCATACTCCTTTTGTAATAGGAACAAAACAGACTGATCCAACAGTAATGTATTTGGAAGATATTTTTACCGCACAAGCAAATCTTGCTGGAAACCCTGCTATTTCTATTCCTATTCAAAATCATTCCAACGGGATGTCAATAGGACTACACATAATGGCTGATAATTTTAAAGAAGCTAATTTATTAGCATTTTCTAAATATTTGAATAAAGAATGATAATTAATATCTTTGTTCTATGCGATTATTCTTATTCATAGCTTTTATTTTTTTATCTAGTTCAGCTTTTTCACAAAGAAACTTACCTTATGATGTCGGTGAGCACGCCAAATATAACATATCTTTTGGAGCAATTAATGTTGGGTTTGCCGAATTGGAGGTTAAAGAAATTATATCTATAAATAATAAGCCAAGTTTTCATATTATCGGAAAAGGAAGGACGGCTCCTTTCTTTGATTGGATTTTTAAGGTTAGAGATGTGTACGAAACATTTATTGACACCTCAAGCCTTCTTCCACTTGTATTTAATAGGGACGTAAGAGAGGGGGGTCATGTGATACATCAACATTATAAATTCAACCATAAAAATACAAATGTAGTTACCAATGATAGTATATTCGATATTACTAGTCAAACACAAGATATGTTGTCGGCATTCTTTTATTCTAGAACTTTTAAAAAAGACATTGTTTTAAATGGGGGGTCTTTTTTTGTTCCTATTTTTATGGATGATGAAAATTATTTTCTTGAGATTAAGTACTTAAAGAATGAAATTGTAGACACTAAATGGGGTAAAGTTGATTGTATGGTTTTTAAGCCAAAAATGCAAGAGGGTAGGGTTTTTGAAGATGGAGAAGAAATGAAAATATGGATCACTGATGATAAAAATCATTTGCTTTTAAGAGTAGAAACTAAGATATGGGCAGGCTTAATAAAAGTAGTCTTGGAAGACTGTAAACATGTTAAATATCCTTTGTCAATAATTGAAGAATAATTATTACTCCAGAAAAATTTAAAGATTAAATTAGCAGGATGAAAAAATGGTTTGGAATACTAGTAATGGGAACTGCATTGCTGTTTATGTTAGCCAACATAAATAAAGATAAAAAAGTGATAGAGAAGTTGGAGGTTTTTGCGGAAGTAGTTGAGCCTTCTTATGAATACAATATCCTTGTAGACTCATTTAATGTTACTAAAGGTTTCGTTAAAAGCGGGCAAACTATGGGAGAGATTCTTTACTTAAATCACATTGATCATCTTGAAATTAATAAAATTGTTCAAAAGTCAAAAGGAATATTTGATGTCAGACGAGTAAATACAGGTAAAAGATATACAGTTATTTGTGCTTCTGATTCTACTAAAAAGGCAAAATATTTTATTTACGAAATTGATGCAGTTAATTACGTTGTTTTTGATTTAAGAGGAAAAATAGATGTTTATAGAGGTAAAAAACCAGTAGTTGTTAAATTAAAAACCGCTTCCGGGATGATAAAATCATCCCTATGGTTAACTATGGAAGAACAAAAGTTAAGTCCTAAATTGACAGCTGAACTTTCAACAATTTATGCCTGGACAATTGATTTTTTTAAGATTCAGAAAAATGATGCTTTTAGGGTTTATTATGAGGATAAGTATATTGACGGGGAGTATATTGGTATTGGCAGGTTATTGGCTGCAGAGTTCACGCATAAAGGGCAAAATTTTTATTCTTTTTATTATAGAGAAAATGAGAATTTTGGTGATTATTATGATGAAAAAGGCAAAACCTTACGCAAGGCATTTCTAATGGCACCTGTAGACTACAAGCGTATTTCCTCACGTTATAGTAAAAGAAGAAAACATCCGGTAACAGGAAGGTGGAAAGGTCATTTCGGAACTGATTATGCGGCAGAAAGAGGCACTCCTATTTGGTCAACTGCAAACGGAACAATTATTGCGGCAACTTACACTAAGAATAATGGTAATTATGTAAAAGTAAGACATAATGGAACCTATACAACTCAGTATTTACATATGTCAAAAATAAAACCTGGAATAAGAAAAGGAGTATATGTGAAACAAGGAGATATTATCGGTTACGTAGGAAGTACCGGTTTAGCAACAGGACCTCATGTTTGTTATCGGTTCTGGAAAAATGATAGGCAGGTAGATCCGTTTAAACAAAAACTTCCTCCAGGAGATCCCATTAAAAAGGTAAATAGAGAAGCGTACATGTTAGCTAAAGATAGTTTAATGCAAATTCTGATGAATTAGATAAGATGATAAAATCTAAAAAAAGTATTTTAAAGAAGTTGCTTAGTATACTGTTTGTTATGTTCTTTTTTCTTGCAAATTCACAAAACACATTTATTGAAAATAAAGGTCAATTTCCAAAAGCTGTAATCTCAAAAACAAACCTTCCTTCTGGCGCTTTATATGTTGAATGGGCAAAACTTACTTATGCTTTTTATAACGGAAAGCAACTTGCGGATATACATGATGGTTCAGCAACTAACATTGGAGTTGATGCGCATGCTTATTCTGTTTCGTTTATTAATGCAAATATTGATGCTGATATTGAGTTGGAGGAGGAAAGTAGTTTTTTTGAAAACTATTATTTAGGTGATAAGTTATCTTGGGCATCTGGAGTTAAATCTTATAAGCGTCAAATCCAAAAAAATATTTATAAAGGTGTTAATTTGTGTTTATTTGTTAGTGATAATAAGTTAAAGTACGAGCTTTATCTTGACAAATTGGCTAATGAAAAATCAATCAAATTGCGGTATCAAGGGCATACTGATATTAAAATTATTAACGGAAACTTGCTTGTCAGCACAAGTGTAAATAGTATTGTTGAATATCGCCCTTATGCTTACCAAATTATTGAAGGGACTGAAGTTGAAGTGGCGTGTATTTATAGTTTAAAAAGGAATGTGCTTTCGTTTGATTTCCCAAATGATTATAATAGAAATTATCCTTTAGTAATTGACCCCGTTTTGGATTTCTCTACATATTCCGGCTCTACAACAGACAATTTCGGATATACAGCTACATATGATAATTTTGGTTTCTTATACAGTGGAAGCACTTCTTTTGGAGCAGGATACCCAACTACTTTAGGGGCTTACCAACTTAACTATGCCAATGCTATTGGAGGTACTGATGTAGCAATAACTAAGTATGACACTAGTGGAACCATCAGAATTTATTCTACTTATTTGGGCGGAACCAAAGATGAGTTGCCTCATAGCATGATTGTGAATAGTGCTGATGAATTATTTATTTTTGGGACAACTGGTTCTTCTGATTTCCCAACTACAAATTCGTCATATCAGCCAAATTTTAATGGTGGTCCGGGTTTTTCCCCTTCAGGAATTGGTGTTAGTTTCCCAGATGGATCTGATATTTTTGTATCAAGATTAAATACTAATGGAGGGAATTTATTAGCCTCCACTTTTTTAGGAGGATCAGATAATGATGGATTGAATACAGCAGCGAAGTTAAAGTTTAATTATGCTGATGAGGTTCGCGGCGAAATTGATATTGATCAGAATAATAACATCTACATTGCTACTTGTACGCGGTCTACTGATTTTCCAATTGTTGGTGGTTTCCAGAATATAAATAAAGGAGGTCAAGAAGGTTGTATTGTTAAGATGGATAATCAGCTTTCTTCGATAATTTGGAGTTCCTATTTAGGGGGTAATATTGATGATGCTATTTATTCGCTAGCATTAGATAAAGATGACAATATTTATGTGACGGGAGGAACGACATCTGCTAGTTTCCCAACAACACCTAGTGCCCACCAAACACTTCATCAGGACACTTTAAAGGCAGATGCTTTTATAAGTTTAATTAGTGCAAGTGGAGATCAGATTCTTTATTCTTCTTTGTATGGTTCTACTGCATATGATCAATCTTATTTTGTGGAAATTGGCAGTACAGATGCAGTTTATTTGTTTGGTCAAACAAAAGCTAGTGCTTCAACCTTGGTCCAGAATGCAACTTATTTTGAAAGTGGAGCAGGTCAATTTATTGCAGTATTTACTAAGGATTTATCAAGTATTATAAGAGCTACTGTTTTAGGGACAGGTAAGGGAAGCCCAGATATTTCTCCAACTGCTTTTTTGGTTGATGTTTGCGACAAGATTTATCTTTCAGGATGGGGGTCAAATTTAGGAGGGCCATTGTCAACACTTAACTTACCAGTAAGTCCTGCTGCTTTTCAAACGACTACTGACGGAAATGATTTTTATTTAATGGTAGTTGATGATGCTTTAACCAGCATGGTTTATGCTACATATTTTGGAGGAAGTCAAAGCGCTGAACATGTGGATGGAGGAACAAGTCGATTTGATAAAAAAGGAATTATTTATCAATCCGTTTGTGCAGGATGTGGAGGAAATTCAGATTTCCCAATTGAACCAAATCCTGGATCAGTTTCTGTAACTAATAATAGTAGTAACTGTAATAATGCAGTCTTTAAATTTAACTTTGATTTTCCTATGGTAATAGCTGACTTTAGTGCTTCTTGGGTTGGTTGCGATACGAATATCAATTTCCAGAATTTAAGCACTTCAAACACAAATATCAATTACCAATGGAATTTTGGTGACGGTATAAGTTCTAGTCTGAAAAATCCAATTCATAATTACGCTCAAGCAGGCAATTATATTGTTACCTTAATTGCAACTTCTCCAGGAGCTTGTAATGTATCGGATACGATAACAAAACAGGTGTATATATTAGCGAATTCTTCTGATACGATTACAAGTATTGTAAAATGTAAAAATGACCTAATTCAAATTGGCTTACTTCCTGTTAACGACCCAACAATATCCTATTTTTGGCTTCCTGCAACTGATTTAAGTAGCTCCAATGTTTCTAATCCTTTTTGCAGCTCATCAACTAATACAACTTATCAATTGCTTGTATCAAATGGAAGCTGTGTGGACACCTTAACACAAAATATAATTATACCTAATTTTTCATTAGATGCTGGTGAGGATACTTCTTACTGTAATGCCCCGATAACATTCCAAGCGATTTATAACGGTGCAACTAACATACTCTGGTCTTCCAATATTAATTTTACTGATACACTAAGCCTTACTGATAATTTGACAGTGGCAAGTATTGCCCAATTTTATGTAAAAGTTACTGATGGTATCTGTGAACAGGTGGATAGTGTTCGGGTTACTGCACAAAGCATTAATTTTAATTTGACAGGAGAAATTGATTTGTGTCATGGTGACAGTATCTTTTTGTTAGTTGAAAATCTAATGCCTAGTGTGGCAATAAATTCTTATTTATGGGAGCCATTAGCAATAACTTACAATGCTGATTCCTCAAGTATTATTAGCTATACAGATACTTCAGTCTGGTATAGTGTAGAGGCTAAGAATACAGATGGGTGTGTTTTAAAAGACTCCATCTTTATTAAAATTAACGATAATCCTATTATTGACTCTTTATGGCTGGATAGGTATACGGTTTTTAGAGGGGAATCAGCTTATTTAAATATTAAGACTGATGATAGTTTTATTTGGTATAACTTTACTAGTACATCCAATACAGTATTGATTGAGCCCGTACAAAGCGAGTGTTATACTGTTCAGTTGTTTAATTCCTATAACTGTAGTATTTTGGATAGCGTTTGTATTGAGGTGCTTGATGTATTTTGCGATGAATATGGGGTTACAGTACCAACCGCATTTAGCCCAAATGAAGACGGAGTAAACGACACTTATTTTATTATAGATAAGGATGGGGTAGTTATTGATTTAAAAATTGAAATATTTAATCGCTTGGGTCAAAAAGTATTTGCAGCAACGGATAAGAGTATAAAGTGGGATGGTACTTTCCATGGTAAAAAACTTAACCCTCAGGTATTCGATTTTTATTTACAACTTAAATGTGTGGATAAAAAAATGCTCTTTAAAAAGGGAAATATTACGCTTATTAGATGAGAATCATTACCTTAATAATGATATTATCCTTTGCAGTAAATTCTTGTGCCCAGGATGTTCACTTCTCTCAATTTTTAGCCAATAGTTTCGTGTTAAACCCTGCAATGGTTGCGGTACAAAAAAATGATTATAAAGCTACCCTTCACCGAAAATCACAATGGGCAAGTGTCAGTGTTCCCTTTACTACTTTTACTTTAGCATTGGAAAGAAAAGATATTCTTCCTAGCCACAGTATTGGCATACAATTTCTGAATGATATTGCTGGTGATTCTCGTTTTAAAACTTCAGGATTAAATTTTACGTATGCAAAAAGTGTAGCAACTAGTAAGGAAAATACTTTTCGTTTTGGGGCAGAATTTGGTCTTTTTCAACGGTCGATTGTTATTGATGATTTAGTATTTAATAATCCTGAAAATGTTAGTAATTTTAATTTTACTTTTCTTGATATCTCTTTTGGAGTTGCTAATCTAAATTATTTAAATGATAATTTGTTATTAGAAACTGGTATAGCATTTTTCCATATTAATAAACCCAAACAATCCTTTACTAATGATGATGATGTTCGTTTGTATCAAAAAATAAATATACATACGGCTCTTAATTATTCCTATTCGGATAACTTGAGTATTCAACCTAAATTGGTGTTTTCTAATCAAGATACTGACAAAGAATTTTTATTGGGTTGTGGGGTTAGTTATTTATTGGAGGGCGAAAAAGTTATCCTTTTAAAATCAGGAATTGCTAATCGTTTTAATGACGCTCTTATTCTTTATTTTGGTGCTGAAATTAATGGCTTATCTTGTGTTGTGAGTTATGATGTAAACACTTCAAGTTTGAAAAATGCAAGTAACAATAAAGGAGGTGTTGAATTTGCATTGGTTTACCAGTGGAAAAGCAAGAAAAAGATTAAAATTGTTGAACAGGAAATTTGCCCAAGATATTTATAATGAAATTTGAAGAAAAAAATAATTGTACAATGATAAGAATAAGTGTTATCCTCCTGTTTTTTCCCTTACTTAGCTTTTCTCAAGGGGTTACTATTAGCCATTTGAAGGGCAATGTCAATACTTATGGTTCCGAGCTTAATTTTGTTCAAATTGATGAGAATAGAGCTTATTATACTTCTTCTACTTTGCGTGATGATATATATCAATCCGCTATTTTTACCACCACCTTTAAAGATGGGCAGTGGCAAAAAGGAAAGAATATTAATTTAGGAAGTTCGTATTCAACTCCCGATAGTCATTTCACAAAAAACGAGTTGATTTTTTATTTTAGTGTATGTGATGAGAAAAGGAATTGTAAAATTGCACTTACGAATTATAAAAAGCAAATAACTCAAGAGTTAAACAGCAATATTAATTTAGCAAACTCAACAAACACTCAGCCTCATATTGCAATTCATAATCAGCAAAAAGTCTTGTACTTTGTTTCTAACAGGAAAGGTGGGTTTGGCGGCATGGATATATGGTTAAGTATAATTAATAAAGACGGAAAGCATGGCATCCCTATTAATGCTGGCGATAAAATTAATTCAGAATTTGATGAGATAACTCCTTTCTTTAATTCCTTTGAGGAAGTTTTATATTTTTCGTCCAACAGAGAAAATGGTGTAGGAGAATTTGATATTTACACTGTAAATGGAAAATTAAATTTATGGGATAAACCTATTAATGCAATTCAACTGAACACTAAGCAAGACGAAATGTACCTTTCTTTCTATACCCAAACAAAAGGTTATTTTTCTTCTAATCGCAAAGGGGCACTCTACACTTCTAACGAGTTTTGTTGCAATGATATTTTTTCTTTTGAGTTAGCAAAACCGGTGATTGAAGAGCCAGAAAGTATTTTGCGGATTGCCCAGTACTTGCCCCTAAAATTATACTTCCATAATGATGAGCCTGATTGTTGTACTATGAGTGTTACAACTGATAAAACCTATAAGGATGCTTATATTTCCTATTTTAAAATGGAAGAAACATATAATTTGTACTCGCCTAACTTAACCGTTTTTTTTGAGGGTTCTTTAAAGGGAAATTTTAATAAGCTAAAGCGTATTTTCTCTCATATTTTAGCTGATTTAAAGTTAGGAAAAAAAGTACAGCTACATGTTAAAGGTTTTTCTAGCCCATTGCATAAAAAGGAGTACAATATCAATTTATCAAAAAGAAGAATTCAATCTTTTGAGAATTATTTAAGGTCATATGAAAATATGTCGTTTTCACCCTTTCTTAAATCAGGATTTTTAGAAATTATTGAGTTGCCTTTTGGGGAAAGTAAATCCTCCAAAAAAGTAAGTGATAACCCTAATGATAGATTGAATTCAATATATAGTCTGGATGCAATTTTAGAGCGTAGGATTGAAATTATTGATGTGAAACTAATAGACGAGTAGGGTAATTAGCTCCACACTTAATCCGACTAAAAACCCTGCATAAACTTGGGCATAATTATGTGCTTTTTGTTTTATCCTAGCTACCCCAAGCAAACCTGAAAGTAGAATACACAATAGTAGAAGATAAAGGAAATCACCATGCATTATTTGCAAAGCTATAAAAACACCTACCACCCCACCTATACCCAATAAGTGCAAACTTATTTTCCAAAATTTAGAGATGATAGCGGCAAGTAAAATTATAAGTATTGCTCCTAATAATTCAGCTTTTAATATCGGAGCGTAAAAGAGTATGTTCTGAAGTAAATAATAGCCAAATGACATCCAAATAACAGTTTTAAATAGTGGTAATGAACGCTCTTTATGGTTACTCATTTCTAGTGAGCTGACTCTCCCCTTTTGTATGAGCCAAAAAATACTTACTAAAGGCAAAACTATGGTGCTAAAAATAAGGATACTATAGATTAGAATTAAGTTTTGGTTAAGGGTAAGGGCAAGTGAAGGTGTTGTGAGTAAAGTTAAGTGTAGGGCTATTAAAGGCATGAATATCGGGTGCAAAATGATTGAAATAAGTTGTGTCGGTTTCATTATATTTCTCTTCTTAATTTTGCAATTTGTATGTTTAAGTTTTCTCGGTATTTGGCAACTGTTCTTCTAGCAATATGATAATCATCTTTCCCAAGTAGCTCAGCTAATTTCTCATCAGTAAAAGGGTTAATTTTATCCTCTGACGCTATTATTTCTTGTAATCTTTTTTTTATTTCTTTGGTTGAAATTATTTCTCCATTATCTTTTCTATACGCTTCAGAAAAAAGTTCTTTCAGTTTAAAAGTTCCATAATTAGTTGCTATATATTTAGAGTTACTTACCCTTGAAATAGTTGAAATATCCATATTTACTATTTGGGCAATATCGGCTAACTTCATAGGTTTCAAATCCTTTTCGTTTCCAGAAATAAAGTAAGATTCTTGTACTCCTAAAATAGCAGTGACAACCTTTTTTAAGGTATCATTTCTTTTTGCAATTGCATCTTTAAACCAATTTGCTTTTTCTAGTTTATCTACCAAGAATTTTTTGGTAGCCTCATCACTTGTTTTCTTAAGCATGTTTTGGTAGTACGTACTTACCTTTATTGGCTTTACATTACTATTATTTAGTTTTAGCTCAAGTTTACCATCATTAAAAATAACGCTAAAATCTGGATAAACATATGAGATTTCTACAGCATTTTTCGTAAATCCATTACCAGGAATTGGGTTAAGTGATTCTATGGTTAAGTAAGCCTTTTTGAGGCTATTTAAATTAATTTTAAGTTGTTTAGCTAAATATTCAAAATTTTTGTTGCTAAAAGGAATGTAATAATTGCTTAGAATTTCTTTTTCTAATTCCTTTTCTGGATGTATGTTTTTAATTTGTATTAGTAGACATTCTTGCAAATTCTTTGCCCCTACTCCAAATGGCTCAAGCTGTTGAACTATTTTAAGTGCACTACTAATTTTCTGCTCACTAACATCAAGGTTATTACTGATGAGTAGGTCAGATGTTATTGAATGTAAATCTCTCTTTAAGAACCCATTGTCATCAAGGCTGTTAATAAGATAGTTCACAAGAAACAACTGGCTCTCATCAATGTCAACTGCAATTAATTGCTGACTAAGGTAATCGCTTAAGCTTTCTGATTTATCTTCTATCTGAAATTGAATATCATCTTTGTTATACTGTTGGATGCTTCTTTCCGAAAGATTTATTTCCTTCTGATCCTCTTCTTCAAGCGTAGGGTTTTCTTCTAATTCTTCTTCTATCCTTTTTTCTAACGCGACAATAGGTATTTGCAAAAGTCCTAAAAATTGTATCTGTTGAGGGCTTAGGTTCTGATACTGCTTTTGCTGTAACCTTTGTTTGTTCATTTATTAGAATTCAGCATTTTGTGGTGTTCTAGGGAAAGGAATTACATCTCTGATATTTTTCATTCCCGTAACAAACATGATTAATCGTTCAAACCCTAGTCCAAAACCACTATGTGTGCAGGTGCCAAATTTTCTAGTTTCTAGATACCACCATAATTCCTTTTGACATACATTCAATTCTTCCATTCTGGCTTGTAGTTTATCTAGTCTTTCTTCTCTTTGTGATCCTCCAATAATTTCTCCAATTGTTGGGAATAAAATATCCATTGCTCTAACGGTTTCATTATCCTCATTCATGCGCATATAAAATGCTTTAATTCCTTTAGGATAGTCAGTAATAATAACAGGTTTTTTGTATTTCTTTTCTACTAAATAACGCTCGTGTTCTGACTGTAAATCATCTCCAAATCCATTAATTGGGTATTGGAATTTCTTTTTCTTATTTGGTTTTGAGTTTCTTAAAACATCAATTGCCTCACGATAAGTCAAGCGTTCAAAATTATTTTCTATAACAAATTGTAGTCTTTCCAGCAAGCCCATTTCTGAGCGCTCTTCTTTTTTTAGTTTACTTTCTTCCTCCTCCATTCTACCATCTAAAAACTGTAAGTCTTCTGCATTATTTTCAATACAATATTGAATACAATACTTTAAAAACTCTTCTGCCAAATCCATATTTTCATTTAAGTCAGCAAATGCAACTTCAGGTTCTATCATCCAAAACTCTGATAAATGTCTTGAAGTGTTTGAGTTTTCAGCCCTGAATGTTGGTCCAAATGTATATACTTGACCCAGCCCTAAAGCTCCCAATTCTGCTTCTAATTGCCCTGAAACAGTGAGATTTGTTTTACTTCCAAAAAAATCTTCTGAAAAGTCAATTTTACCATCCACTTTTTTTGGTAAGTTTTCTAAATCAAGGTTAGTTACTTGAAATATTTCTCCCGCTCCTTCTGCATCTGCTCCTGTAATAATTGGGGTATGTAAATTGAAAAACCCTTTATCGTTAAAGAATTTATGTACTGCAAAAGTTAAGGCATGTCGTAGCCTAAAAACGGCTGAAAAAGTATTTGTTCTAAATCTTAAATGAGCATTTTCTCTTAAGAATTCTAGGCTATGTTTTTTAGGTTGTAGTGGATAGTTTTCAGCTTCAGCATTTCCTAATATTTTAATGGAATTTGCCAGAATTTCAACTGTTTGTCCACTCCCTTTAGATGCTACTAATTTCCCACTTACACTTATGCAGGAGCCTGTAGTAATTTGCTTAACTAACGCTTCATCAAAATTGTTAGATTCAGCAACAACCTGAATGCTATTTATTGACGAACCGTCATTTAAAGAAATAAAAGTAACATGCTTGCTTCCTCTTCTTGTTCTCACCCAGCCTTTAACATGAATTTTTTGTTCGCTTCCTTTTGATTGAAGAATTTCCTTAATTTTCATACTCAGTTTATTTTCAATATTTTCTTATTACCCTGCTTGATTTATAAGACTCTTTTCTAGAATTTTTTTTACTGAACTTACTATCGCTTCTGAATCGTAATAACAATCATTATATAGCTCTTCTTGTGTGCCATGATGAATGAATATGTCAGGAATACCAAGCATTTTTACTTTGGCTTGATAATCATTATTAGCCATAAATTCTAGTATAGAACTACCAAATCCTCCATGTAAACAGCCGTCTTCGATCGTGATAATTTTGTCAAACTTTTGGAAAATAGTATGTAACAACTTCTCATCTAATGGTTTTACAAATCGCATGTCATAATGTGCAATATCTAATCCTTCTTTTTCAAATTGTTCTTGTGCTTTAACTACAAAGTTTCCAGGGTTACCAAAGGATAAAATAGCAATTTCTTCTCCCTGCTTTACAATCCTTCCTGTTCCTATTTTAATTTCTTCAAAAGGTGTCTTCCAATCTAGCATAACTCCATTACCTCTTGGGTATCTTATAGAAAAGGGTCCTTGATTGGGTAGCTGAGCGGTAAACATTAAGTTTCTTAATTCCCCTTCATTCATAGGCGCAGAAACGATCATGTTCGGAATGCATCTAAAAAAGGCAATATCATAGGCTCCATGATGTGTTGCTCCATCAGCTCCCACTAATCCACCTCTATCTAAACAAAAAACAACATTTAATTTTTGTAAGGCAACATCATGAATAACTTGGTCGTATGCTCTTTGCATAAATGATGAGTAGATATTACAAAAAGGTACTTTCCCTTGTGTTGCCATTCCTGCTGAGAAAGTAACCGCATGTTGTTCGGCTATCCCAACATCAAAAGTTCTTTCTGGCATCACAGCCATCATTTTATTTAAAGATGAACCTGATAGCATTGCTGGGCTAACACCTACAATTTGTTCATTTATTTTGGCAAGTTCTATTATTGTGTCTCCAAATACATCTTGGTATTTTGGAGGTGCTATTTTCTTTTTCCCAACTATGAACTCACCTGTTTCTTTATTAAAAATTCCTGGAGCATGCCATTTCGTTGAATCCCCTTTTTCAGCAGGCATGTAGCCCTTACCTTTTACTGTTAGGCAATGTAATATTTTTGGTCCAGGAATATCTTTTAAGTCATTTAAAACGCTAACTAAATGTTTGGGGTCATGTCCGTCAATAGGTCCAAAGTATCTAAAATTTAAAGATTCAAAATAATTACTTTCACCTAATAAAGTTGATTTAACTGCTTTCTCAATTTTTTTTACTACCGCCTGCGCATTGGGCCCAAATTTACTAATTTTACCTAGTATCTTCCAAATATTATTTTTAGCTTTATTATATGTTCTTGAAGTAGAAATATCGGTTAGATATTCTTTTAAGGCACCAACTGCAGGATCTATCGACATACAGTTGTCATTCAAAATAACTAATAAATTAGAGTTTTCGGCCCCAGCATGGTTCAAGGCCTCAAAAGCCATTCCAGCCGTCATAGATCCATCACCAATTACTGCAATATGTTGCTTATTTTTTTCGCCATTAACTTTAGAAGCCATGGCCATTCCCAATGCTGCGGAAATTGAGGTTGATGAATGTCCCGCCCCAAAAGTATCATAAACACTTTCACTTCTTTTGGGGAAACCACT
Source organism: uncultured Flavobacteriales bacterium (assembly GCA_905181635.1). Classification (GTDB taxonomy): domain Bacteria; phylum Bacteroidota; class Bacteroidia; order Flavobacteriales; family BACL11; genus UWMA-0277. The sequence goes on along the minus strand of CAJIYM010000002.1, from coordinate 17,915 downwards.
TAGCCCTTTATAGATTCTATTTGTTGGAAATTGCTCTTTTCTTCCTGTAAGAATTTTGTGGCCATAAGCTTGATGTCCAACATCCCACACCAACTGGTCAGAAGGAGTATTAAAAACATAATGCAAGGCAATAGTTAATTCAACAACACCCAAACTTGCACTAAAATGCCCTCCTTTTTCTGATACAATATCAATAATATATTGTCTTAGTTCATTGCAAATCTGTTCAAGCTGATTTTTATTTAATTTTCGCAAATCATCTGGACTATTAATCTTGCTTAACAGCGGGCCTTGTGGATATTTAGTGTTTTTATTCATATGTATACCTGCAAAGATAAGGTATTTTAGATTTTTATGACAATTAATTAATAAACAACTTGAATTAATTAATTATTAGGTGTTATCTAATTTTCGTTAACATAATATAGTTAATAATTGAAGTTGATGTCTTATAATAGTTTGTGTATTTAATCTCAAGTTTGTATAATGAAATTTATTTTAAATATTTTTATAATAATGCCTTTTTTTGCTATTGCAAATCAGGACAGTTTATTAAGCGTAGATAAAGTTGGTTTAAATGGTATTAGTGAATTGTATGATAAGTTAGCGCTAAAAGAAGAAGAGTCTAGTCAATTAACGCGAGAAGACACAATCTCTTGGAGATTACACCAGTTAGATAAAAACTCACCAATGGACTTGATGTATAATGATAAAGTCCAGGTTTTTATTGATAGTTATTTAGGAAGAAATAAAGCTTTAATTTCCAGAATGAAAGGTTTATCTCCGTATTATTTCCCAATGTTTGAGAGGGAATTAGATCTTTATAATTTGCCACTTGAGTTCAAATATTTAGCTATTGTTGAGTCTGCTCTTAATCCCAAAGCTCGCTCTCATTCTGGTGCGTCTGGATTGTGGCAATTTATGTATTTAACTGGTAAACAGTACGGATTAGAAGTCACCTCTTATACAGATGAAAGGCAGGATCCTCTTAAGGCAACTAAGTCAGCTTGTGAATATTTTGTAAGCTTGTATGACACTTTTGGTGACTGGAACTTAGTTTTAGCAGCATATAATGGGGGACCAGGTTATTTACAGCGCAAAATTTCTAGTGTTGGATCTTCTGATTTCTGGGAATTGTATCCTTATCTAAGAGAAGAAACAAGAAATTATGTTCCTACTTTTATTGCGGTTAATTATGTAATGCAGTTTTCAAATGAACATGATATTGTTATTGAAAAACCAAATATTAGTTTTGAAGATGTTGATACAATTATTCTTAAAAAGGAGGTTGAATCAAAGGTGTTAACTGAATTGTTATGTATTAGTGAACAAACAATAAATTATTTAAACCCAGCTTATAAAAAATCCATCTTTCCTGAAGGGGCTACATTAGTTTTTCCAATTAATGCTGTGAATGATTTTAAACTTAATGAAAAAACTAATTATACTTTTATCGATGCTGTTGAGAATAAGGAGATACTAATTGATGAGGAGCGTATTATTTATAGAGTTAATAAGGGTGATTATCTAGGCAGGATTGCAAGAGCACATAATGTACATATTTTTGAGATTAAAGAATGGAATGATCTAAGGTCAAGTAAATTAGATGTTGGTGATAGATTAGTTATTTACATCAAAAAGGAAATTCTTTTAAAGAATGAAAGAAAGATTTTAGCTAGTATTAAATATGTCATTCAAAAAGGAGATACACTTTGGGATATTGCCAAAAAGCATAATGGTTTAAGTATTTGGAAAATTAAAGCTTTAAATAACATGGAAAACGATAATCTAAAGCCAGGAGCGACAATTCTATTACCAACTTCCTGATGAGATATTTAATTCTCTTTCTATTTGTTTTGAGTGCTTGTTCTGATGGAATAAAGACCTTGCCTAGTTCAACTGGAATTTTGTCGGAAGTTATTTTTGTAGTTGAGGATGCGCTTTGGGAAAACCAGGTTAAAGATGTTGCCTTTAGAACTTTTGGAGTTCCAATTCAAGGGTTAATGCAAGATGAATCTTCTTTTAGAATAATACAAGTAAATCACAGTGAGTTTAAGTCTATTTTAAAGACGCATAAGAATATTGTAATCATTGCTAAGAATATGCCTACTAGCAATCAACAGGATAAGTGGGCCAACGACCAACTAGTTGTACAGCTTGAATTTAAGCATGAGGATAATGAATTAACCAATGACTTAAATAAAGTAAAGGCAATTTTTGAGTTTAGGGAAATCAGGATTTTAAGAAATAGTATTTCAAAGTCATCTCAAAAAATACAAGAGAAACATATCAAAGAAGAATTTAATATTGAAACTCTTATACCTTTAGAGTATACTGTTATTAAAGATACAGTAGCTTTATTTTGGGCAACGTATAACCCTGAAAAACAAGAGGAAATAAAACACCTCTTTGTTTTTTCATTTGAGCCTAAAGAGATTAATCTTCAACAAGAAGTATTGCATAAAACAGATAGTATTTTTACCAAGTATCTACTTGGGGCTAATAATGGGCAGCATGTGAAAATAGAAGATATGTTTTTACCTGTCTACTCTGAAAATATATATAGAGGATTATGGAAATTAAATGGAGGTTTTATGGGGGGTCCTTTCCTTATTAAAACTTATTTTTTTAATAAAAAAGTAGTTGTAACAGTTGGCCTTATTTTTGCTCCAAATGACAGAAAAAGAAATTATATAAGAACCTTAGAGGCTATTTTATAATTAGTTTTTCTCTTCTTGAAAATCCTTTTTTATTTCTTATTTCTATAATATAGCATCCTTTTGCGAAGTTAGAAGTATTGATTGTTTTGGAAGTTGTCTCAATAATTTTTTTACCTGTTATTGTATATATTGTTATATTAATATTTTGTTGACTTGTGGTTATCGTTATTTTATCTTTAGCAGGGTTAGGATAAATTTTAAAATTAATATTCTCGTTATTGTAAACATTTGTTGAAAGTGTGTTTAAAGGGCTTTGCCACACACCTCTTCCGAAAGTAGCGGCACTAATTGTTCCCTCATCATAATGAATTTCAAGTTCTTTAACAATAACATTAGGCAAACCTTCATTAAATGGCGCCCACTCTGACATAGTGTTATTTTTATAATACACCCCAATATCTGTACCTATATACAAATCATCATTAGCTCCACCTTGGTACACAATACAGTTTACAGGAAGACCAGGTAAATTACTTCCTGAAATATTTATCCAGCTATTACCCGCATCATTAGTTTCGTAAACTTTATGGGCGCTATTAAAGTCAGAGAAAGTAACCCATGCTCTATCTGGGTTGCTATTAGATACAGTTATATCAGTCATATTGTAATTTGCTAAACCTGGTTTAATATAAGTCCATGAAAGACCAGCATCTTTTGTAACTTTAATTTTACTGTATGAGGCAGCATATATATAGTTTTCATCTGAAGGTGCTAATGCTATTGACCTTATAGCCTGCCCTCCACTTACATTATATGAAATTGAATCCCAAATAGCACCTCCTGTTGTAGATCTATATACTTCATCATAACCAATAACAATTATATTACTATTACTACTATGCATTTCATAAGGAGTATTCCATCCTCCCTCATAAGTTACTGGCTTTATATTATTCCAGCTATTTCCGCCGTTATATGATTTCCTTAAACCACCATATTGGTATTCTGCATAAATAATATTATCATCATAATGATCAATTTTACACTCCATTCCATCACCTCCCATTATTGCATCCCAAGTGCTATTTGTAAGCATCTCTGTTCCATTGTCTTGTGCTCCTGCTACCAGTCTATTTGGGTTTGATTGTGATAATCCTAAGTTATAAAATTGAGATATTTCTAAACCATCTGAAATATCTACCCATTTATTTAAGTTTTCCATGTATTTATAAAAACCGCCATCATTTCCTGCATATGCTACATGAGTATGAGGGTTAAACTCAAACGCATGTTGATCTACGTGCATGTATGAATATAACTGTTGATTATTGCCACTATTAGCATCTATATCCCAGTTAATTCCTCCATTATCAGAACGCCAAATATTAATACCACCAACATATACAAGATTTTCGTTATTTGTCGCAACACCTAAGCTTAAATCATACCATGATTGTCCTCCTGATCCACTACCATCAGTCTCTCTTCCTAAAATATTTGGCGTACTTGATTGCAGATTCCAACTATCTCCTGAATTAGAAGATTTATAGATTCCATGAAAACTATAATCAGATGCAGAGAAAAGGGCATAAACTACTTCAGGATTATCAGGTGTCACTGCAATTAAAGGCCGATACCTACTGCCAGATATTGTGTCTGTAATTATAACCCAGTTTGCACCACCATCAGTTGATCGGAAGATATTACTCCCACCGCTTGATTGTTTTGCGGCATATATTATATTAGAATTATTTGGTTTAAACTCAATATCACGCCATCTTCCAATAGCTCCAACAGTTATCCAATTCAGGCCTGCATCAGCACTAATTAGTATATTGGAATTAGTGACAGCATAAAGACTGTCAGTGTAATTGGGATTGATAATAACTTTATTTACTGTTTTTTCTTGATCAATATTATAGCTTAGTCCGGAAGTATTCCAGCTTGCTCCTCCATCAGTTGATTTTAAAATACCAATGCTGTAAGTATCTGTCGCATAAGCATCACCAGTAACTATATACATAATTTGACTATCTTCAGGGTCAATGGCAATGTGTGACACTCCAATAACAGGTAATCCATCTGTGTTAGTTGTCCAATTACTACCGCCGTCAGCTGATTTCCATAATCCTCCAGCTGGTGATCCTATCCAAATTATATCTGGATCAACTGGATCAAAAGCAATACAATTAACCCTACCATTACCTCTATTTTTCCCATTAGAAAGTATTATAGGTGTATTAATTGGTCCTTTTGAGACCCAATTAGATTGGTTACTTGTTTTTGAAAAAGAGTTATTTTCTTTTAGCTTTTCCCATTCCTTAAATAAAGCATCTGCTTTAAAATTTCCGGATTCAGAACTTCTTTCTAAAATGAAATCTATTTCTCTAGCGTAAGGTTTAAATCCGTTTCCTTTAGTGTAGGGGTGTCTATCTTTATATTGTTCAAAAGCAATGCTTTTTTCTTGAATGGTTGGATTTTGATTTGTCTTTAACAATTCATCTTCCCATATTTGAGAAAAGCTAAAAATGTTAAAAAAACAAAACAGAATGGTCATGTATAATTTTTTTATAATCATAGGTTAAAATTTAGCTTGTAAAGATATAGAAAAATTCCTTCCACTTGAGCTAATTCCTGAACCAAAAGTCTTGTAATGAATATCTGTAACGTTATAGATTCCAGATATAAAAGTTAAGTTTTTATCAATGTTTATTTTGTGTTTAAAGTTTAGGGTACACCATGATGGATTTCCAATTTGTGTTGCTTCTTCTAGGTTGTCAATTCCTGATATATCATAATCTTCAGCTTTTTTAATGCCATTGTAGTGTATACTTAAGCTTATATGTTGCTTTTTTATACTGTAATTTATCTCACTAATAATGTTTTCTGGAGGGATATGGGCTAGAGGCAGGTTATCGCTTGTCTCGCCTTTTAAAATATTTATTGAACTATTATGGTTTAATTTCTTTGTTAGATTTATGTTGTAGGAAAAATTAATACCACGTATAGTTGCCTTTCCAATATTTTGATTCATCATTACCCTCATCATTTCGCCATCATAAATAATGGAATCATTTTCATTTAACTTAGAATATCTTCTTTCAATAGCATCAATAATTTGGGTTTGAAAGACTTGAACCTGAAAGGTTATCAGTTTGTTGAGATTAGCAACTAAACCTGTTTCAAAGTTATATGATTTTTCAGTTGATAATTGATTATTTGGCAATATAACTGAAACATCATCTTTTGAGAAAATCTTTCCAATATCATCTGTATTTGGATTCCTAAATCCATTTGAAATTGATCCATTGAAAGTAAAATGCTTACCGGCTTTATAGTTCACTTGAAATGAATTAGATAAAGTCTTATTTTCTACACGTATTTGTTTAAATGGTAATTTTATTGAGGCTGTCTCATTAAATCTAGAAGATAATGAATTAATATTGTATCTTGTTCCTAAAAATAAATTTACATTCTTAATGCCTTGAAAATTCAATTGTAGGTATATAGCGTTGTTTAATACATTAGTCCCGCCATCAGGGTATCTTGTAGTGTTATAGTAAATATTATTATTGGATGATAAGTTAGCAGTAGATTCTAATTGTTGTAATCTAGAGTCAAATCCATAGTTTATTTTTAACTTATTTAGTTGTTTTAGTATATCAGTTTTTAAATCAAAAATTTGAAGCGATTCATTTCTGTTACTTAATAAATTATCCTCTTTCTTTTGCTTGTATCTTGATTCTTTAACCTTCTGAAATGAAGCTGTAAATACTGCCTCATCAGAAAGTATAGTGTTTTTATAGTTTTTTAGTCTTAAGCTTTGAAGTATTCTTTTTTGCGGGCCATAGTACCAGTATAGATATTTATTTATTCCATCTTTTATGTCATTTAATTTATCAAATCGATTAATATTTGATGATGTAGAAAATTGTGAGTTAAAAAGTAAAAAATTATTTTTTGTTAATTGAATCAAGGTTTTATGTAAAAAGTCAGCTTGTTGATAGGCAGTTTCTTTTTGAATATTATTTATTGTTACAACTTCTTCATTTCCCCAATTTATAAAACCATGCCTTCTATTACTCCCCATTCTCAAATCGCCATAAGACTTAATAGAAAAACCACTAATGTTAATGCTTCCCCCAATATTATAATTTGATGTCAGTGAAGTAAATATAGCTTTAGAGCTACTTTCATACTGTTGAGAGAAATGATGTCCTCCGTTCTTTTTAGGGCGCTTAGTTGTAAAAATTATCGCACCCCCCATAGCTCCATTTCCAAATGCTACTGCAGAAGGACCAAACAATACTTCGGCACTATTTAAGAAAAAGGGATTAATCGTTGCTGTATTTTGAAGGTGCCCGCTTCTAAAGATTGTATTGTTTAAAGCTATTCCATCAACAATTATTAATAATCTATTAGCCTCCATTCCTCTTAAGTTAGGACTTCCTCCTCCATTCTGACTTTTTTGAATACTTAAGCCCATAGTTTTTTCTAGCAAATCACTAGTTTGTGCGCTTTGAACATCAGTAATTTTAATTGCATTAATTTTTGTAAAAATTGATGTTTCTTTAAAGTTAATTAGCTTTGAGTCATTTATTTCTACATTATCCAAAGTATGTGTTTTTAAAACCAAAAAAATAATATTATTTTGAATATCTTTTTTTGTTATATAAAGGTTTTTATATGCTACATGTTGTACTAGTAAAGTGTCAATACTCTTGAACGAGTCTATTACGCTAGCTCCTTTGTTATTGCTTATTACTCCTGTATTGTTTGTATTTGAACTTATACTAACTCCTTCTATTGAATGTTGTGTAAGTATATCCTTGATAGTAATTTTTTGTGCACTAATTTTAAAGCTAATTAAGACAAGTATTATGCTGATATATTTCATGTTCTTAATGATTCAATGATTAAGTGACTTGTCATATTTTTGAGCTCATGATGCTGTAGTTTGTAGTATTGAATTAAATCTAATAAAATTTGATTTCTATTTTCATACGGAATAGTAATATCTTTATTTTCAAGTAACTCTCTTAAATAGATTGAGTTATGTTTCTCAACATAATAATTCAATTGTTGTTTTTTGCTTGTAAAACCTCCTATTTCCAAATTAAAGTATGCCCCATTTATATCTTCTTTAGAAGGAGAAAAACCAAGATATTCTGATAGCCTAATTAAAAATATTAATGGAAAATTTGGATTAATTTTTTCTAAACTATTAAGGTTTTTTTTTAACTCCCAAATAAATTTAAATAGTGCCTTGTCTTTTTCAGTTTCTAATAAAACTTTAGAAATTACTTCAGCAATGAATATATAAAGAAATTTTTTTTTCATATTAATTCCTTCACTAATTTGGCTATGCTCTAAAGAAATATCTTTAATATATTGCAGACTGTTTTTAGGCAAATGATTTGCATTTAGATTAAGTAGTTGCAATGGTTGAAAAAGACCAAGTTTTTTTTTTGATTTATTAGTTCTTACCCCTTTTACAATAAAACTTTGTAGGCCTTTTTCTTCAGTAAATATTTTTGTAATAATGGAGCTTTCTCCTTGTTTTAAATAGCTAAGTGTTATAGCCCTACTTGTATAATTCATTAGTGAATAAATAAGATCTTACTAGCTATTTTTTCTATTCCATTTATGTCAGTGCTGAATATGAGGTATACTCCTGTAGATACTCTGTCTCCATTTTTATTCTTACCATTCCAGCTTGCCTGCCCTCCTTTTGAAAAACTTTCAAATACCAAATTACCATCAATATCCGTGATTTTAATATTAGCATCAGTAACCAAGCCATTTATCGAAATTATGCCATTATATGTTTCTCTTACTGGGTTAGGAAAGACTTTAGTTATTAATTGTGTTTTAGCTCCATTTGTTGCGTCTGATCGGTAAGAAATAAGTCCTTTTTCAGTTCCAATAAATACTTCTCCATTTGAAGGGTTGATTGTTATGTCATAAATATTATCTGAAAAAAGAGGGCTATTATAGCTTGTAAAATGTTGAATTTCATCCATGCCATCATCTGATATTAGAAAAACTCCTGATTTTTCAGTGCCAATCCATTTTCTATTTGCACCATCAATCGTTATGCATTTTACCTTTTCTTCACTTAATAAATATTGACCATATTCTCCTTCAGTGATTAATATTTGTTGTGCATCTGAATTGTTATCTGAAAATATTGTTGAAGGATTATAGAAGATGCCAATACCTTTGTCTGTCCCTACCCAGATTTCTCCATCTAAATCTTCAGCTATGCAATATACTCTCATTGAAGGAAGATTTCCCTCTCCTAATGTATTCTTAAGTATTTTGTGCTGGTCATCACTAATATCAGAGATTGTATTATTATCGTCATAAACAAATATGCCCCCTGATCTTCCAATTACTCCCCATTTTTGGTTGTATTGATCGATTATTAAGTCATCAAAAAATAGTTCAACTCTATCTTGATCCATACTAAAAGAGAACCACTCATCATTTTTTGTCTTTACAAATAATGGATGATTAACTTCTGAACTTAGTCCCCATAAATTACCGTTATTATCAAATTTTAAATCAGAGATTCTAATTCTATTATTTGAGTAGTAAGTTGTGTCTAACACCCCATTAGTATTAGCATAACCATGATTTGTAATTAATTCTCCATCTTTCATTTCTGCTATTCCGTTGTACCATGAAGCATAATATTCTTTTCCATTTCTAATAGCAACTTCTAGGATGTCTCTTGAGTTCCCAAGCTTATAGTAGTCATAATTTAGCCAGTCATTAAACTTATCTTTAATTGAAACCCCATCTTTAATTAATGAATTTATTCCAAAGTTGGTATGTCCTCCATGACTTATGTATAGTCTGTTATTATCATATTCTAGGCTATAAATATCATTTCTTTTTGGCCCTTCTGGAACAAAGCTCTCTTGATATTGAGAGTCAGTAAATTTTAATAAGCCATTACTTTCATCTGCTACCCAGAGATTACTCTCGCTATCTTTATAAATAAAGTTTATATCCTCAAATTGATTATGGAATAAAGTATCTGGATTTAATAATAGATTATCATACTTTATTATAGTGTCGTTAATTGATAGAATTAGAGAGCTATTATTGTAAAAAGAGTTTTCATCTCCAACCCAAATTGAATCTTCTATTATGAAAATATTTTGATAGTTATCAGATCTGTTGGTATCTAATACCCAGCTATTAAAGTCAAATAGACTAGAATTGTTTTTGTCTGCGTAATATATTCCACCTTCTGATGCTACAAAAATATTATTGCTGCTAAAAGCACAACTATTTATTGCTCTAAAATTACCGTTTTGACCAATTCTATATGTATCTTTTACTTCTTCATTTTCTAAATCAACAAGTACTAATCCAAAAGTGCAAGATAGATATGCTATTCTATCTTTTATGATTATGCTGTTTATTAACTTTTCTCCAATTATTTCTTTTCGTTTTATGTCTGAAATATTAACAATTATATTATTTTTTAATAGATCTATGTTACAATTTTCATATGTAATAATAGTAATTTTTGAATCATAGTCGTATTTAACCTGTTTAATTCCAATATCAGATAGTCCTGTAACTTTTGACTTTCTGTTGATTGTGTTGTCTTCTTTATTAATGTAAAAGAGCCCTCCATTAGTAACGCAATAAATCTTTTTATCACTTTCTGATATATAACTAGCACTTGTATAGGATTGGTAATCCTTCCAATAGCCAATTGGCACATCTTGTGCATTAATCAAAAATGGAATAAATAATAAGATAATTTTTTTCATAATTTAGAGACAATAATACTATAATACAATCAGATAACTTCTTATTAAATAAAAAATTGTAATTCTTAATTAAAGATTACTTTTGTTTTTTAGGCCTAGTAGTTCAATTGGATAGAATATCAGATTTCGGCTCTGACGGTTGGGGGTTCGAGTCCCTCCTAGGTCACTATTTTTTTAGGGTGTAAATTTTTCTAACTTCCCCATTTGAGTACTTATATAAAAGTACTGAATTCTCTATAAATTTTGTTTTTCTACCTAGCAAATCATAGATTTCAAAGTTTAATTTCTCCTCTGTATTGTTATCTGAAATATGAATCATACAATCTATTATAACTGTTGTTGTGTCGCTAAACTGATCATTAAGTTCAGATATAATATCGGTATAGAAATTTAAAGGTCCGTTAATATTTGGATTGATAAATAGGTTTGTTAAATGTATTTCGCTTGTAAATCCTGTAGTATAACTATTCCCATCATTTGGCGATGTTGAACTTATTTTTATGCCGCTACTCACATTTTCTATTGCAAAAAATCCAATGATACTTCCTGTGCTATCAAATGAATTTATTAAAGCATAGTTCTGTCCAGCGATAATTCCAACTTTTAAGGTTGTTGATATTGTTTGGGTTGCTAAATCCATTATTGCATATCCAACAGAGTCCCCCATTGTCAATGATTGAATATTAAAATATCCGCCATCTGATGTTATCGTTGATGTTTCTATGTCTGGTTCGTTTATCGACTGGCTTACAAATAAAGTAAGATCTGTGGAGGTGTTGCAGATTGTGTTGTTAAGACTATTTGAAATGTTAGGGTCAAATGCAGAGGCAATAAATACAGATGTGGTGAAGGTATCCGAAATTGACCATAAAGACGCATATTGAGTTGTTGAGTCATAAAAAGCCATTACCCCCCATTCATATGTTGTGTTTTGTTGTAGAAGTGGGATTATTTTTTCGTTATTTGGATGGTATACAGGTCCTAAATATGACCAGATTGTCGTACCATAAATTTTATATCGAATTTTATATCTATTTGCATTAGTATTTACTGTCCAGTTTGTTGTAGCGTTGTCATAACTTATATTATTGGTGAATTGTCCGATTATGTTTGGGCAATTAATTGTACTTGTGTAAAACGTATCTGCAATAGACCATTGTGAGGAATTAGTTCCTAACGAGTCACAGTAGCTTTTAATTTGCCAAAAATAATAGTTAAGTGGTGTTAAATTATTTAGATTTTTCGTTATTGCTATTGAATCAATATTATTCTTATAAGACCATATTGTGTCTCCTACTTTTTTGTAGCGAATTCTATAATTATTAATATTTGTTTGGTAATTCCAATTTACATCAGCATTATAATAATTTATATTGGAATTAAAAACATTAATTGGAGCATCGCACTGACTATAACTGTTGAGGTATAATGTAGCAAAGATTACTATAAAAATGACTCTTTTCATATTACAAAAGTATGTAATTATCTCGAAACTAGCTAATTTTTATATAAATACTTGTTAATCAGGTATTTATGTTTTGTTGTTGTGATCGATTAAATTAAACTTTACATCATAATTGTAGCCTAGCCCTTAAAACGCTTTAAAACGCTTTAAAACACTTTATTTTTTCTCAAATACGTAAGTTATACTGGAACATCCTCTTTTTGAAAATATTCCTATTAAGTTTGATATTAAGCCAATAGCGAAACCATTGATGTATTTCTTTTTTCCAGTTTTAAACTCCTCACTTAAAAGAGAGACATAAAATGAATCAAATAACATTGGTTTTTTTTCTATTAATTTAAATTCGTGTTTATTAAATAGTTTTTCAATGCTCAGACTTGAAAAATGCCACAAATGTATTGGGGTATCCCAGCCTGCCCAGTAATCTTTATAGTATTCTGCATCCCAGCTTTTATGATTGGGCACCGCAATAATAAGTTTTCCATTCTTATTTACTATTCTATTAAGTTCGCTTATAGTTTTATTCAGTGTAGGGATGTGCTCAAGAACATGCCACATACTTATGGAGTCAAACTGACCGTTTTTATATTGATTTAATTCTGTTTTTTGGCTAACGGAAAGATTAAAATTATTAATTGCCTGTTCTCTTGCTAATTTTGAAGGCTCTGTCCCTTCTGTTTTGAATCCTGCATTTTTACAGGCGTTTAAAAACTCTCCGGTTCCGCAGCCAATATCAAGGTGGCTTTTGTTATTTGATACTTTTTGAAGAAGATTTAATTTACTTATAATTGAATACTTCCTTACTGTATGATACATCCAATTAAATAGTCCTTTTTTGTTGTTTGTATGAGAAATATACTTTTCTGATTTATAATAGTTGCCTAATGAGTTATCTTTTGGTCTAGGATTGGTAAACTTAAAGTCACATGTTTCACATGAAACAATTGTAAATTTTTCTTTAGATGTAGAGTGGTCTTTGCAGTTAAACTTATTCTTTAAATCACCGCTTAAGCAGATAGGACAATTATCTAGCAGTATCATCTTCCTAAGTAAACTAAAAGCACATTAATGTCAGAGGGTGATACTCCACTTATTCTTGATGCTTGACCTATTGTTTCAGGCTGTATAAAACTTAATTTTTCTCTACCTTCTGTAGAAATAGAATGAAGTTTATCAAATACAAAATCTTTAGAAATTTTAATGTTTTCTAGTCTTAATGATTTCTCTACTGACTCTTTTTCTTTATTCAAATACCCACCATATTTTATTTCAATTTCAGCCTGTTCAATGGCTTCTGTAGAGCATTTTTTATCTGCTAAATATGTTTTTAACTCCTTGCATACTAACAGATCTTCTAAAGTAATATGTGGTCTTGATAGCACTGCCTTAATTTTTACTTTTTGTTTTAGCACTGCGCTTCCTAATTTCTCAAGAACTGGGTTTATATCCTTTGGGTCTATGCTCTGTGTTTTTAAAAACTTTATAAGTGCTGCTGTTTCAATCTCTTTCTTCTCAAGTTGTTCAATTCTGTCAAATTTTGCTAGTCCTAACTTGTATCCTTTTTTAGTAAGTCTAATATCAGCATTGTCCTGTCTCAAAAGTAAACGATACTCTGCACGAGAAGTAAACATTCTGTATGGCTCTTCAGTTCCTTTTGTTATCAGATCATCTATTAAAACTCCAATATAAGCGTCCGATCTACTTAATATAAATTCTTCTTTTCCATGTGTATTTTGATGTGCATTTATCCCTGCCATAAGTCCTTGAGCGGCAGCTTCTTCATATCCTGTAGTGCCGTTTATCTGACCGCAGAAGAAAAGATTATTGACAAGCTTGGTTTCTAGCGTATGTTTAAGTTGTGTTGGTGGAAAGTAATCATATTCAATAGCGTAACCAGCTCTAAACATCTTTACTTTTTCAAGACCTTTAATTTTTCTCAGTGCTTTTAGTTGTACCGCTTCTGGTAATGAAGTAGAGAACCCATTCAAATATATTTCAACAGTATCCCGTACCTTCTGGTTCGATAAATAACTGATGCCTCTCTTTATCTGCAAATCGTTCGATTTTATCTTCAATTGAAGGGCAGTACCTTGGTCCTACTCCTTTAATTCTTCCTGAAAACATTGGAGAATCTTCAAATCCTTCTTTTAATATCGCATGTACTTCTGGGGAAGTGTAAGTTATAAAACAAGAATGTTGATCTTTTGATTTTCTCTTTAGTCATGTATGAAAAACTGACAGTATTCTCATCTCCTGCTTGTTCTTCAGTTACTGAATAGTCAATTGTTCTACCATCTAATCGTGGTGGTGTACCTGTTTTCATTCTGCCACTCGTGAATCCTAAATCAATTAATTGCTTTGTAATTCCTTCAGCTGATGGCTCTCCTGAACGACCTCCTTTGTAATTCTTTTTGCCTAAGATGAATAAGTCCGTTTAAGAAAGTTCCGTTACATAGCACAACACTTTTTGCTGATATTTCAACTCCCATTTTAGTGATTACACCAGTAACCCTCCTTTTTTAGTAGTTATATTATCTACAGTATCTTGCCAGAAATCAATGTTTTTATTTCCTTCAAGTCCTTTACGCCATTCTTTCTCAAATACTTTTCTATCACATTGTGCTCTAGGACTCCACATTGCGGGTCCCTTACTTTTATTAAGCATTCTAAACTGAATAGATGAAGCGTCAGTAATTATGCCTGACATTCCTCCTAAAGCATCAATTTCTCTTATTATTTGGCCTTTTGCCACACCACCCATAGCAGGGTTGCAAGACATACGTGCAAGAGTTTCTAAATTTTGTGTTACCAATAGTACTTTTGAACCAAGAGTTGCTGCAGCATGTGCTGCTTCACAACCAGCATGCCCCCTCCTACTATTATTACATCATATACTTCTTCTAATTTCATATTGTTTTTACTAGAATCATATCAAAAATATTGATAATCAGTTATTTGTAAATTTATTTAAATAATAATTTTCTTTTTCTCGCATTGTATTGCGTCTTTTTCAATCTTGTCTTTATAGCCGAGCAAATGTAGTAAACCGTGCACCATCACTCTGTGTAATTCAGTTAAATAATTAACATTGAATATTTTAGCGTTTTCAACTACTCTTTCAGTACTTATAAGTATATCTCCACTTATTATTTTATTTTCAGAATAATCAAAAGTAATTACATCAGTAAGAGTGTTATGGTTTAGAAATTGGATATTTTTTTTAAGTAAGTACTCATCATTACAGAGTACATAGACAAGTTCACCTATTATCATTTCTTCCTCTTTGATAACATTGTTGATCCATAAGTTTAGATCTTCAGTATTGCTCAGTTTATCATTTTCTATGTACTGAAAATCTATCATTTTTCTTCTTTTATTAAGGTATTGAAATAAGTGTTTACCTTCTTTTTATAATAGGGTTTTAGTTGTACAGGCGTTGTTTTTAAAAGCTCTTCTTGCTGTTCTTTTTTCTTTTTATATTCCAAGTATTGTTCAGTTGTATTATTAGGCGTATAATTCCACTCAGTTGATTTTCGTTGATCATCCTCTCCTTGTTCTCTTTCGGATTTTTCGGCTTCAAGTAATCGAGTAAGAATTTCTTCTTGCCGTGTTATTGTTTCTTGTGTTATTCTATTATTTATGATATCTGTTTCATTCTCTTCCATATCCTCCAGAATCTTATCAAGCTTTCCTTTTTCGCCATTTTTTCCTTGTTCATCTCTTAATTCCATTAACTGTTTTCTTATAGATTCCTGTTGTTTTGCTAGCTGCATCAATTTTTTTGAATTCTTCTCTCCCTTCTTTCCTTTTTTGCCATTTTTTCCTTCTTTCATTTTTTTGTTCAGTTTCTTTTGGGCATCTTTTAACTGAGACATAGATGGTTTCTTGCCATTCGGATTTGGTTTATTACAATTTGATGGTTTATTACAATTTGATGGAGGCATCTCCAAGTCTTTTTGCATTTGCTCCAATATTTCAGATAATAGTAAAGCCAAGTTGTTAGTAGAAGTCATTACAAATTGCTGGCGCTCTGCTGCTTTACTCACCTGTCTTTGCTCCAATTCATTTGTTGACTTTATCATATTATTATTGATAGCGGCAATCTCTTTATTGATAGTTGCTTGTATTTGAACAACTCTTTTGCTTAGCGCTAACAATGAATCTTCAATAATTTGGCTATCGTCAGCTAGTTTGTTTTGTTGCTTCACAACCTGAATAAATTCAGCACTATTTTTAGGTATAGTATTAGCGCGTAGCATTAATTCTTCCTGATTAAAAGAGAGAGTTACCAAATTTTCAAGTATTTTTCTTAAAGTTTCCATATCTTCTTGAGGTTTCTGCTCGGAGTTACTTTGCTGCATACTTTGTAGTTGCTGTTCTAATTCTTCTAACTCCTTAATTGCTTCTTCTTGTGCTTTTTTAGCTTTCTTTTTCTTTCCTTTTTCCAGAGCATCCTTACTCTCTTGCATTTTTTGTTTTATAGTTTCTTCTTGAGCTTTTGTATCAGGAATTTTATTTTTATCCTCTAGCTCCATATTTTTCTTTCTGATATCTTGCAAATCCTTCTTCAAATCCTCCATTTTTTTGCTTAGCTCTTCTTGTTTTTTAGCAAGCTCTTCTTTTTCTAGCTTACCTTCTTCAGTTTCTTTTTTTAAGGCTTCCTGTTCTTTTTTAAGCTCTTCTATCTTCTCAAGTGTTTCTTCTACTTTCTGCTCAAATTCTAATTGTTTAAATAGCTCTAGCTCTCTATCTAATTCTTTTTCTAAATCTGTATTTTCTTCATCTAATTTATCTAGTAAATCTTTTAATTTTTCTTTATCAGCCTTTTCCATCATTTCTTCCATTTCCTGTAAGAGTTTTTTGGTCTCTTCATCAAGTACTTTATTCATTAATTCCTGTAGTTGTTTTTGCTTTTCCAGTATTGAAGAATTTAATTTCTCTTTGTTCTTAAGGTTATCGTTATTTTTTTGTTGGGTATCTTTAATTTGTTTTTCTAATTGTTTCTGTTTTTTAAGAATTTCTTTAGCTTTTTGCTTGTCTTCCCAAGTTATTTTTTTCTTTTCTAAAATGGATTTATTCAGTTCTGCAATATCTTTTTTAATTTCATTAGCAAGTGATATTGACTTGTTAAGTCCGCTTTTTGTTTTTTCGTTTTCAGCATCCTTTTTTAAGATTAACTCTTCTTTTGTTGTTTCTTTGTATGAAAAACGCGTGCTTTTTGTGCTTTTTGATCCATTTACACCATCATTGTCCCAGACTTCAAAATAGTATGCTATCTCATCTCCAGCTGCTAATTTTAAATCATTAAAATTGAAAGTAAAAAAGAAAAGTTCTTTTGATAGTTGTTTAATTGTTAACTGCTGACTTATTAAAGGATTTGTGTCATTACTCGTATTTTGATAATTAAAAATCAATTTTTTTAATAGATAATCATCCTCAATTTCTCCGCTAAACAAAAACTGAGCATTTGTACTATCATAACTCTGGCTTACTTTAATTACTGGGTAGGCATCAGGAATAACTTTTATATAATAGGATAATGTGTCACTTAGCTGATGTTTGTTTTGGGTGATTATTTGATATGGAGTACTAGTGAAAAAAGATTTTTTATAAGTAAATGTATTTTTTGTGCTTTGGTTGTGTTTGCTTTCAGAAAAAACAAGATAGACATGTTCTGTATTCTGTAGCTTCACTTGCCATTGTACGCTAGTTCCTTCAGGAATAATTATATCTCCATTATTTTTTATGGTTTCATTTTTTGTTTTGGTGTAGTTTGGATATTTTAATTGTAGACTAAAATCTACCACTTTAGGCTGTGGGAGAGCTTTCAAAGTATAGATTTCACTTTTATAGCCTCCTGCTAAGAATTGAAATTGAATGTCATTATTTACCCCTTTAAATAGGTACTCAAAAGTAGTATTACTATTTCTTTTAAAACGAAATGAATTACCATTTGATTGAATGAATACTTCATTAGGAATTTCATTTCCTATTATC
>CAJIYM010000001.1 GCA_905181635.1 uncultured Flavobacteriales bacterium | reverse complement strand
CCAGACCCTACTGTAGATATACAACCTTTAGCTACAGATACAATATGTGAAGGAGGAAATATAGCTACACCATTAACAGTAAGCTATACTCAAGGAACTGGTGTAGGTAATGTAACTTATCAATGGTATAATGGGATAGTTGGTTTAGGAACACCAGTAACAACAGGTACAGGCGCAACAACTGATACATATATGCCAGTAACTACAGGCTTATCATCGGGTACATATTCATATTATGCTATTATTAGTTTTGATGGAAATAATTGTCAGGATGCAATATCCAATTCTGCGCAAATTGTTATTATTCCAGATCCAGCAGTAACAATATCTCCTTTATCACAAACATTATGCCAAAGTGCTGCAATAGCAGATATATGCGTTGTAGCTAATGGTGGAATAGGTACATACCAGTACCAATGGTGGGAAAATATAAATAATGGAGTTTGGACACTAGCAACAACAGGTACAGGTGCTAACACTGATTGCTATACACCACAAACATACTACAGTAAACACAACTGAATACTACTGCGTAATTACACAGTTAGGAGGACAGGGATGTGAAGTAATATCTAATACAGCAACTGTAATTATTGTGCCTGGACCTAATTTCACTATACAACCACAAGACTCTAGCGTATGTGTGGATGCATCCCTTACGATAAATGTAGATTATACTAATGGAACTGGAACTCCTATTTACCAATGGTGGGAAAATTCTATATGTGACTCTATTGGAGCTATAGCTTCTACAGGACCAGGAAATAATACAAATACGTACACACCAAGTACAACAATAGCAGGAACTACATACTACTACTGTACTATATCACTACCTATGGGTGGTTGTGATATAATAACATCAGAATGTGCTCAGATAGTTGTTAACCCAGACCCTACTGTAGATATACAACCTTTAGCTACAGATACAATATGTGAAGGAGGAAATATAGCTACACCATTAACAGTAAGCTATACTCAAGGAACTGGTGTAGGTAATGTAACTTATCAATGGTATAATGGGATAGTTGGTTTAGGAACACCAGTAACAACAGGTACAGGCGCAACAACTGATACATATATGCCAGTAACTACAGGCTTATCATTGGGTACATATTCATATTATGCTATTATTAGTTTTGATGGAAATAATTGTCAGGATGCAATATCCAATTCTGCGCAAATTGTTATTATTGGAGATCCAACAGCTAATTTTGATTTATGGTCAAGCCTTAATACAGATACATTATGTGTAAACCATAATCAAAATCCTATATGGCTGAATCAAAGTTCAGGAGTAAATATCAGCTCATATACCTGGGAAATAATAAATGCTAATACATTTACAACAGTATTCGGACCTACAACACTTACATCCTACAGTGCTCCAATAATTCCAAATCTACCAGCTGGAAGTCAATCAGATGGTTACGAACAATATGATCTTATATTATCAGTAGAAAACGCTTGTAGCACACCAAATGATACACATAGATTAGTTATTGAGCCTCTTCCAGACCCATCATTTGACTTTTATTTGGGTAGTAACCCAACAGATATCATTTGCCTAGGATCATCTATTACAGTAAGCTACGGAAATACACCACCTCCATCACCATTTACAGCAAATAATAATTATAATGATTCTATAAAAATAAATTGGGGAGATGGTACTGCAGATTGGTACTCTGGGCCAGCAGATTGTGGTAATCTACTCCCATCTTCGAGTTTAGTATGTTTTAATAATGCAAATCATCAGTACTTACAAATTGGCTCATACGATGTTTGTGTTACAGCGTATAACAATTGTGATTCAATAACAACATGTGACACTATTGAAGTTATTAATTCTAATAATCTAGCTTCTGTTCAATTAGATATTACTAATGCATGCGTTAATGAATGTATTATATTTTCTGACAATTCATCATTCACTGCACCAAACCAAACTCAAATTCATTGGTGGTGGGATATAGATCCAAATAATTATCAAAATAATTTAATACAAAATTGTAACGGTACTGATTGTCCAGATACTACTTACAATCAATCAACTAGTGGAACAGGATATCAGATTTGCCATCAGTATGATACGCCTGGAGTATATTTTGCTTTATATCAAATGGTTACTGGCCCAGTGCTACCATGTAATTTTGACTATGATGATGTAATATTAGATACTATCATTATCTACCCTGAACCTACAGCACATTTTATTAATCCTATTGGAGACGATGTATGCCTAGGAGAAATTGCAACTTTTGAATATGACTCAGAGATATTACCTGTGGTTGGAATATCAGGGCAATTCATAACTAATGTCTTCTGGGAGGTCATATCTCCAGGTGGTGATACAACAGCTATTATTGGAAATCCTGGTATAGACTTAGATTTTCTTGTTGATACTATTGGAAGTTGGACAATAACAATTATTGTAGAAAGTAATAGAGGGTGTTCTAAATCATACACTGATTCAATATTAGTACATGAACCTCCACTAGCTAATTATACTATTATTCCTGATTCATCATGTTTGGGTAATGGACTAACTTATTTTAATGCTGATTTATCATTAAATGGCTCTGGTATAATCATTCAATACCTATGGGATTTTTCTACAAATGCAAACCCAAGTAATAATAGTGGAATAAATGTCTCTACAGAATTCTTAGTAAATGGAAATTGGTTTGTTGATTTGACAGTAATAGATAATTATGGTTGTCGAGATACTGTAACTAATACAGTGACAATAAATAATTCGATGACATCTTATTTTAGTGCAACAATTGAATGTCTTGGTAATATAACAAGCTTTGAGAGTGCTTATCCTTTAAGCTCTCCTAATGCAAATAGCTGGAGTTGGGACTTTGGCGATAACTTAGGTTTATCTAACCTTCAAAACCCTAACTACACATATAATTCTGCAGGTGATTATTTAGTTACACTAATAGTATCTGACACAAATTATACTGACAGTACATCTTGCATGGATATATATACAGACACAATACATGTAAACGCATTACCAATTGTAAATTTTACAGCTGATACCGTATGCTGGCAAACAGAAACAATTCTTACAGATTCTTCTTTTGCTGGAGAGCCTGGATCAAACTTACTTTTTACAAGAGATTGGTATTTTGGCAATGATTCCTTAATTGATGCTACATTAATAGATGTATCACAAATTTTTGATTCTTGTGGCTTGAATATTCACAATGTTAGTTTAAGAGTTGAAGACAATCTAGGTTGCTCTAATATCATTACTAAGAGTATTAGTATTTCCTGTCCTCCTACAGCTCAATTTAAAATAGATACTGCATGTATTGGAGTAGAAAGTTATTTTGAAGATGATTCTGATTATGGGACTTTTGATATTATTAATTATAGCTGGTACAATTACGGAAATGGAGCTTATTTTCCAAATGGCTCTAATCCTAATATTAATTATTCAAACTTTCTCTTTAATTCTATTGGTGTTCAGGATTCTACTAGGCTAATTGTATCTGATCCTTTTGGATGTAGCGATACAATTGTTCACTTCGCTTATGTTAGAGATTTACCAAATGCATCATTCATTACAGTAGATACAAATTATTGTCAAAATACTCCAATTCAATTCTTTGAAAATAGTTTTACTAATGGCACAATACAAACTCAAAACTGGATTTTCTCAACAGCAAATCCATCAATTTCAAATTCACCAGATCCAATTGTCATATTTCCTTCTTTTGGAAATTGGAATATACAATTAAATGTAATGGATGAGCATGGATGTTTAGATGATACACTTGTAACGATTGAAATTGACAATTTACCTAACGTTAATTTTGAATGGTTAGATATACCGGGTAGTGGATGTGCAGATACATTAGTATGCTTTAATAGTTTGTCTACACAGTCTAATAATGGTAATCCTTTATTCTCATATGTTTGGGATTTTGGTGATGGATATGGGTCCGATTCCTCTTTATGTCATTACTTTGATAGCGTAGATCCTTTTACAGGTGCTTGTATGGAAGTTATACTTACTGTAACTGACTCTTTAGGATGTTCAAGGAATCATACAGATATTGTTAAAATTCACCCAATACCATATGTAGATAATTTCTTTGCTACACCTTCCATTTGCCAAGGAGAATACCTCGTTCTTGAAGAATTTACACAATTTATAATAGATCCTTGTATAGATGATGAGCTAGACTATCATGTATGGTATTTCAATGGTGATTCAATCAGTATGTTTGATTCAACAACATATACGCCTTCTTTCAACTTATCCACAGATTCAAATCATTATGTTACATTACAAGCATTTACCGACTGGGGATGCTCAAATGAATATACTAATATCATTGAATACAATAAACTACCTGAAATTTTTGGTCCTTTAGTTACATATCCAAATGGGCAATGTGGTGATACTGTAAGATTTAACTTTAACAGCATACCTATAGATTATGATTCTATTAGTATTTCATTAAATGACCCTATCCACACAAATAGTTTTAGTAATTCTCCATATAATAATCAAACATTTAATGATATTTCACCACATTCCGGTATATTTGATTTAAACATATATTTAAAAAATGATGAATGTTCAATAGACTCTGCAATTAGAGTTGAAGTTTACCCATACCCTACTGCAATATTTGAACCAAATGATTCTGTTTTTTGCTATGAAGGTTCAAAAGAAATATCTTTTACTGACTCATCTAGAATAGAAAATAAAGATCTATTCGACTTACATACTTCTTTTTCAACAGAAATAAATAAATGGCAATGGAATTTAGATTCAGATAGATCAAATAATATTGATATTAATCAAAATACATCTGCAATCTTCGAATCACTATATGATTCTGCTACTTCATATATAATTGAATTAATTGTTGAAACAAATTTTGGATGCTTAGATACTGCTTTTGGAAAAATTACTGTTTTACCTACACCTATAGCTAATTTTGTTACTCCAATAATAGAAGATGTTCCTAATTACGGCACATATCTACTTAATGCAACTTCAACAACAACAACAACAGGTGGTTATGCAAATCCTGAGTATTATGATTATAACTGGGTAATAGCAGATGGTCCATATGATTTGGTTAGCATATTAAATTCTGAAGGAGATAATGATAAAAACTATTTCCCATCTGCTGATTCGTTATATTACCAGTTTAACTATTTCTTATATGGTGAAAATGATTATACAGAAATCTGTTTAATAGTAAGCAATGAAATAAATATATATTCAGGAATTACAAAGACTTGTAAAGATACTGTATGTAAAAATATAAGAATTCAAGCTTGGGGAGAATTGTTTGTGCCAAATGCACTATATCCAGAGTCTGGAGATTATGGTTCTAGTTTATTTTTACCAAAAGGAAAATCACTTGTAGAATATAATCTGCAAATCTTTGACAAATTTGGGAATCTACTGTGGGAAAACGATGAGATTAATATAGAAGATGGATCTCCAAAAATTGGATGGGATGGAACTTCAAATGGAGTTATACTTTCTCAAGGAACTTATGTTTGGAAAATAGCAGCTAGATTCATAAATGGTCCATGGAATGGAATAGGTAGTGGAAATAAGAAAAGTGGAACAGTATATCTTATAAGATAATGACGAAGAATTTATTAATATTAATAACTTTAATATCTGGCACTTTGTATGGTCAAGACCCGTCTTTTTCTCAAATTGATGCATACTCTATGTATATGAACCCTGCATTTTGTGGATCAAGTGGACATCCAAAATTTCTGACATTAAGAAGAGAGCAATGGAAAGGAATAAATGGTAGTGGAAATCAAGCTGCAATTGGTGGAAGTTCTCCATTTACAACCACATTAGTTGAAACAAGCTTTGGAATTTATGGTGATAATAGCAGAAGTGGTGGTATAAAAGCCTTTAATTTTGGTATTTCATATTTAGGTGAAGATAATTTACTAGATGATAACCTTGAAGGATCCGTATTTATTAGAAGAGCAGATTATTCAGCTTATATATCTTTTTTATTAAAGCTAGACAACATCAAACTATTAAAGAAATCAATATTTTTTCAACAGAAATATCTTCAATTTGGTCTTTCATTAGGTGGCACAAGTTTTGGTTTAAATACTGATAATCTTATCTTCTCTAATATGATTGATGCATATGGAGGAACCTACCCCCTAGCAACAAATTTACCTTACAGTAGTAATAATAATAAAGTCTTTCCAAGATTTAGTACTGGAATAGTTTTTAGTATGTTAGGTAATAATTCATCCACAAAACAAAATAAGACAATCTTAGGTTATTCATTTCAAACTCTTAATGAAAATTTTCAATTATCTTCTTCACTCTCAACAAAACATACTTTTCATATTGAACATAAAGGAACAGTCCCTATCTGGAATCAAAAAATGATTCCTCATTGGAAAGTATTTTATAAATCTGAGCATTATAAAACAAACGGCTGGGGATCTAGAAAATATGAAATTGGACAGTCAATTGACATTGGTAGAAGTAGTCCAATTGAACTAGGTCAACTATTTAGATTTTCTACAAATCTACCTAATAATAACTTACACTTTCAAACATATGTACCTTTTATTAGACTTAATTTATTTGGTGTTAATCATGGATATCAGATCACATACATCTATTATGAGTATGAAAGAGCAATAAATAGTGATGATTATCTTTACATTGGTAATACAGGACTTACTCATGAGATAGGTTTTACAATTCACTTGTGGGGAGGCAAAGGAGCAAAAGAATGTATTGAGTACGGTACAATGCAAAATAATTCTCTATTTAAAGATTTAAAAAAGAATGGTCTATTAAGTAAACAGAGTAAAAGAAAGAATTTCAGGAGATAATCTAATTTATAATTCTTGTCGCAAACAAGAACTTCTTACGCCAGTAATATGGGTCATTAACTCTGCTTACCATAACCCCTTTACTTGATGAAGCATGAATAAATTCACCGTTACCAATACATAGACCTGCATGCGTAACTAGCTTAGATGTTTTATAAGTATTTGTAAAAAAAACTAAATCACCAGCCTTAATATCATTAGTATTAATTATTATTGATCCGAATCTAGAAAATTCTTGTGCTACTCTAGGTATATTTGTAATACCATTTGCTTTAAAAGAAACATATAATAATCCAGAGCAATCAATTCCACTCTTATTTGTACCTCCAAATAAATAGCTTGTACCCAAATATGTTTTTGCTGTTGCAATTACTCTTTGCATAATAGAATATGAAACATTTAAATTTTTCTCAATTCCCCCATTTTTAAAAGTTCGGAATTTAGAATTTAAGACTGCGTCAGATTTTAAATAATTCTCTAGTTCACTTAATTGAGAATCAGGTTTTAAATAACTTTCTAATTCACTTAACTGAGAAGTAGTTGACATTACCTCTAAATCTATAGTAGGATTAATATTAATTGGTTGTGCATTTTCATTGCTTAATTCATCAAATGCATCAACAAGTAATATTAGTTTATTATTTAAGTTATCATTTTCTTTAACTAGAGAAATATTCTCTTTTCTTAATTGTTCTATCTCATTAACCAATAATGCCTTAGATGTGTTACATGCAGAAAATAGAATTAGTACAAGTACAAGAAGAAAACTAATATTAATTCTCATTATTTAGTATTATTAATTCTACTCTCCTATTTTTAGCTCTAGCTTCACTTGTTT
Source organism: uncultured Flavobacteriales bacterium (assembly GCA_905181635.1). GTDB lineage: Bacteria > Bacteroidota > Bacteroidia > Flavobacteriales > BACL11 > UWMA-0277. Next base: position 33,040 of record CAJIYM010000001.1, on the reverse strand, counting down.
TTCCATCTACAAGAGGTTCTTTTTCCCCCTTCCAATTTATCTCAATTCTTGATTTAGATATTCCATTATCAGCTAAGTATGATCTTACAGCTTGTACTCTTCCCTTAGATAAATTCATATTGAATTCTTGAGTATCAACATCATCAGTATGCCCAGTAAGACGAATTCTCAAAGCTAATTTCTTATTTAAATATATAACTACTCGATCTAGAACAACTTTTGAATTAGGAATTAATGTAGATTCATTAAAATTAAACTTGACATCCTCAAATGCTTTCATTAAAGAATTATTATCTTCTATAGTTACATAGACAGTGTCAACTCTAGTAATAAATACTGTATCCGTGCCTTGACCAGGAAATTCAGGACATCCTTTATTTGTTATAGGACCCCATTCATTAATACAGTCATCAAACTTGTCTTGTAATCCATCTCCATCTGTATCAGGGCAACCTTTAAATTTCTTTAAACCAGGAACTTCGGGACACTCATCATTTTTATCTATAATTCCATCACCATCCATGTCAGGACAACCGTTATTAATTTTTAAACCAAAATCATCTGGGCAAATATCTTCACTATCTTTTATCCCATCCATATCTCTATCTGGACACCCATTTAAAGCAAGTATTCCTGGTATTTTAGGGCAATCATCTGATTCATCTAATATTCCATCATTATCTCTATCTCTTTGCCTAGTTTTAAATCTATAGGAATATAGTAATCCATGAGATCCAGCAGATGGAATTCTTATACTAGAATTAGTAATATCATAACTATAACCGAAACTTGATTGATTATAATCTAAACCAAAAAGTACGACTACAGCATCTGCAGTTCTATATGAGAAACCTGCCCATAGAAAATCATTATACACTCCTCTTATATTAACATCAATCTGTATTGGTAGTGCTCCAACTTTCTTAATCATAAAAGAAGGGATTATTTTATTATTATTTGCTAAATTTACATTAACCCCTCCATTTAGATAATAATGATTTTCAGCATTATTACTATTTTTATTATCACTAATATTTAAAGAACTACCAATAATATTTGGTACTGCTAAGCCAATAAAATAATCAGAGTTATAATAATAAGCTCCAACTGCAATACTAGTACCATTTGCTTTATCTACACCTCCATATGAAGTAGGATCAAATACACCATCATCCTCCAGAGTAATTTGAGAATTATCAATTTTATATTGCATCACAGTAGCTGAAGCACCAATTGAAAGTTTATTTCTTCCTTGAGCTGAAACTAAATAAGCACCAGACAATGTTGCATTGATAATAGAAATAGGTCCAGTTCTATCATTTAAAATACTAATCCCTTTCTTATACTTATTATGATTTAAGTGATTATACGATATTGACTGAGTAGTCGGTGCTCCTTCAAAGCTACTCCACTGATCTCTTAGCATTAAAGTTAATTTATTATCTTTTTCCTTACTTAAAGCTGAAGGATTAACAATCACTTCATTTAACATGTATAATGAATAGTGTGGTAATTGTTGCCCATAAACTAGAGTTGATGAAAAGCTAACTAATAGTATTAAAATTATATTTCTCATTATCTTTTAATTGTTACTGTTCCGTTAAACACTTTATCTGATTCATTCAATTCTATTACATAATAATATGCTGCTGTTGGTAAATCAACGCCATTATACTTTCCATCCCAAGGATTATAATAGCCTTGTGAACTATATATCTCTTGTCCCCATCTATTATAAATTGAAACAACTACATCAGGGAAATCATTCAAGCCATATATTATCCACTCATCATGAATATTATCATTATTAGGTGTAAATCCAGATGGGATTTCAACACAGTTATTAAAACCATCAAAGCTGACGTCAAAATATTCTATTGGTGTTGTACATCCTTTAGAATCTAAAACAACTAAGGAATACTGACCTTTAGATAAATTAGATATATCAGAAGTAGTTTCTCCTGTACCCCATAAATAATAATAAGGAGGTGTTCCTCCTATAAGCATGGTTGTGATGGATCCATCATTTTTTTCTTCACAACTAGTAAGTTGAATATCATAGTCTATAAAAATATTTTCAGGCTCAGTTATTAAATAAGAATAAGTCATCTCACAATTATTAGCATCACTTACAACTACTTCATAATCATCTGAAAGTAAATCATATATAGATGAAGAAGATTGATTATTACCAATCCAATTATAAGAATAAGGTGGAGTGTTACCACTAGTGGAAAGTATAATACTTCCTGTTGCATCACCATTACAACCTACAATATTATTAATATCAACTGTTGTAGAAAAACCAATTGGCTGATTTATAACCGCCATTTGATTTTTTGTACATTCATTTTCATCTTTTATCCATACAGAATAATTATCAGCCTGAAGACTCATAAAATCATTTCCAATTTGATATGACGCTCCACCGTCTATAGAATAGCTATATCCAGGAGTCCCTCCTGAAGCAGTAATAGAAATCTCACCTTCATCTACGTTATTACAAATTAAATCAGTTAAAAGCATTGTATACGTTATGTCAGATGGTTCATTTATAATGACTGAAATTAAAGTAGAACAATTATTCAAATCTGTTACAGACAAATTATAATTACCGGAAGGAATACTCAATAAATCTTCATCGTTAGACAAATTTGACCAGCCATAAGTATAAGTTGCTGTTCCACCACTTACATTAACATCTATCTCTCCTGTACTATTACCATAGCAATCGACATGTGTTTGATTATAAGAAACTGCTAATAAATCTGGCTCTTCAACTATGAAAGATGCAACATAAGGACAATCATTATCGTCAGTAACGGTAATCTCATAAGTTCCAATAGATAAATTATTTATATCAGATGTAGTATCTCCATTATCCCAAGCATAAGTATATCCTGGAGTACCACCAATTATTGATATATCAATACTTCCTGTTTCATCTTGGTAACACTTTAAATCTGTAATAATTGGTAATGGTGATGATATAATTTCACTTGGTTCAGTAATTATTGTGTTTTTAGTAAGCATACAATCATTCCCATCAGATATATCAACCGAATAGTTTCCAGAACCAACTCCATACAGGTTTTGAGTAAGAGCACCATTACTCCAAATAAATGAATAATTAAACGTACCTCCTCCAACAGTTAGAATAACACTTCCTGTATCTGAAAAACACAATAAATTTTCAGTTGTTAAACCAGCACTCAATGTAGTTAAAGGTTCAGTAATATTATAAGTTGGAGAAATTAAAATGCAATCATTGGCATCTTTTACAATTATTGAATAACTATTTGCTATTAAATTACCAAAATAGTTTTGAGACTGAAAAGTTACTCCCCCATCAATAGAATATTCATATGGAATTGTTCCTCCAGTAATTGTTAAATTAATCTCACCTGTAGAATCTCCTTTACAAAGTACGTTTAAAACACTAACTTGAATCATTAGGGAGTCAGGCTCTTCAATAATAATAGTATCAGAAAGTATACATCCATTTGAATCTACTAAAGTGTATAAATATTCTCCTGCTATTACGGTATCAATTAATGTTGAATCTAGAATCTGATTATCCCATGAAATAAAGTAAGGTTCTATTCCCCCAAAAATATCAATATCAATCAACCCATTTGAACCACCAAAACAACTTACGTGTTCTGAGCTAGCAGTTATAAAAAGTGAGTCAGGTTGAGTTACTTGAATATTTGAAGAGTCCATTATACAGCCATTTGCATCAGTAATGGTAACAATATAAGAGCCTGTAGGTAATGAATTAATTCCAGAAGTTGTTTGGCCGTTTGACCATAAATAAGCTAGAGGCTGAGTACCTCCACTAAAATTAATTAATGAAATAGCACCATCTTCATAACCATAACAACTATTATTAGTAACAGCTAAACTATCAAAATACATCGAATCGCCTTGACCAACAAAAAACTCAAAAGTATCTCTACATAATCTATCATCAATTATGATTAACGAAAATGTATCAGAACAAAGATTAGAAATAATAGTATCGTTACCTCCATTACTCCAATCATAAATAAAAGAAGGAGATTCTTGATTTAGTAATTGAACTGTAATCTGACCTGTACAGCTATTATAGCAACTATCATCAATTATCCAATCCTGTACAATAAAAGAATCCCTCTCAAATAAAGGAATTATAATAGTGTCAGAACAATTATTAGCATCATTAAAAATTAATTGATAATCACCTGTACACAAATCATTATTTGTAATAGTATCAGAAGTATTAAATATACTGCCTAAAAAGCTCCATTCAGTACCATAAGGAGAACTACCACCTTGTATCGTAACTGACAATTGTCCATCACAAATTTGATAACAAGTACTATCAATAGTAATATTACTTAGTTGAAGAGTATCAGGATTAGCAATATCAATAGTATTTGTGGCAACACAACCATTTGCATCAGTTATAGTAACAGTATTAGTTCCATAACAGAGATTTATTGCTATTGAATCTATTTGACCATCACTCCATTCAAATGTGTAAGGAGCTATCCCATCATTAGGTGTTACAATCCCATTACCATCACAAAGACCAATACAACTCAATGTATCAGTAATAGTTTCAGAAGTCACTTCTAGTGGATTAAATAACTCAAAAGAATCAATTCTATTACATCCATTTGCATCAGTCATAGACAATATATAGATTCCACTATCTAAAAATGATCTATCCTCTGTAGCTGTTCCTTCTTCCCATAGATAAGTATAGTATTCATCTCCTGATTCAGCTATACCATCAGGATCAAATGGAGTTGCTCCATTTATAGTTAAATAAATAGATCCATCATTATCATTAAAACATGAAGGATTATTTAATGAATCAGAAAAAACTGAAAAGTTAGGTGGACCCTCAACAGTATTAATGTGGGAATTATCTACTAAAGCACCATTTACATCTGTTATTGTAATAATGTAGTCTCCCGGGCAAAGAGTATCCTGAATAGTACCACCTAAAAAAGTATTACCATCTATTGACCAAGTATATGAATATGGACCATTAATTCCATCAACTGTAATAGATATAGTCCCATTACAAGTGTCATGACAAGATGTATTTGTTACACAATAATTAATTGAATTAGCATTATTAGCAGGAATTACTGTAATAAATGAGTCACATTGTTGAGCAATACTAAAGAGAGGAAGTAAGGAAATTAAGAGTAAATATTTTTTCATTTATTAATTTTTAATGTGTAAGATATTACTTTTCAAAATAATTAAATTATTTTAAATACTAAATTAAACAAAAAAATAAGAATAATAAGTTTATTATTTGCTAATAAATTTTGATTGAATCGTTTTACCTTTTTGCAGTTCAATAACAATGAGATATACTCCAGATAAGCTTCCCGTATTTAATATTTGAAGTGGGCTAAATATCTTATTCTGTTGAATAATCAATTCTCCGAACATATCATAAATACTAATAGTTAAAATAGGTTCATCTACATAAATATTTAATTTGTCTTTTGATGGGTTAGGATAAATAGCCCAATAAGGTTCGTTGTTTTTAGCTTCATCTATTCCAACACTAATACAATGCCCAGGCATATTGTTATCAAGCCAAGCTAATCGATCTGATATCCAACCTTTAAACTTTATAATTTCACCAATGTAAGTTGATGGTTGAGTTCCAACTTCTGGTGTACCAACATTAATGCCTAAAATTGGCCAACGTGTGTAATGACGATCTTGAGCTATACTCACTACATTAGAAATAGAATCTATATAACTAAAAATATTTATAGTATCTAAGATTGTTGTCCTTAGATCAAAATAGCGACAAGCTAATTCATTAGCAAATGTTGTGTCCTGTAGTAACCTAGTATACCATCCAGGGGGTTTTACATCAGAAGCACCAGAAAAACTATGTCTCCAACCACTACCATTTAACATATTACCATCATGATCTTTATATGCCCAATCAAAATCCCAAACTGGCCCAGCATAAATTAAAGAGTCTTTACTATCTTTATCTTTATGGAACCTTCTGCTCTTTTTAAAACCATCAACGTTTCGTGCAAATTCATTTACAATAAAATAATCTATGAATGAAATAACATCAATGTGTTGACGATAACCAATTATAGGATCATTAAAATTTGCTCCCCACAAATCATCCTCAAATGCATCAACCTTAGATTCAATATAATTTTTTTGAGGAGCTGTAATATCAATTTCATCAGGATAAGAGTAAACATATCGAACATCAGAAGTCGGATAATTAGGATTGTTATAATTTGACAACCAACTATTAGAATTGTTCCAGTAATCTACTTTAAATATATAACCTCCTGATAAACTATCTCCAGCATTATCATCATTATCTAACTTTGCTATATCTACTCTACCATCATCCTTCTTTATCTTTTCAGTAAAAACATATATACCATTATATATATCATTAATAACTACTTCGCAAAGTTCAGTTCTTGGTGCATAATGACCCATTTTAGTAAATATATCGAAAGCAAGAATGTTTCTTAAAAATGATTTATCATTATAGTTAGCAATTAAAATCCAATCATTTTCTGATGGCATATTAAAAAGAGGAACATTATAATTGTCTCCTAAAGCATTTCTAGTTTCAATTCCAAAAGGTTTTTGAGGAAGAGAAGACGAATAGGAACCTCGAATCTCTATTCCAGATCTACCATCATAGATGTTGGCAGAATCTGTTAAGTAATTCATTAATCCAGATCCATTATGGATAATTTTTAAATTTGCTGTAATTTTCGGCTCGTCAACAATTGTTTGTCCAAATGTGTTAATTAAAACTAGAGGAAGAATAGTTGAATCTGGAGCATCCAACCCTATACTTGATTCGATATTTATTTGATAATTACCTTGAGAATTACTGCCATATCCATCTATTACAAAGTAATATGTGGTATTAGCTAGTAATAGTTGTGCTGTAATTACAGAATTATAATTAGCAGAGTAATTTGGTGATTGACAACCATCTTCTTGGCAGCCTACTGGATTTCCTGAACACGTACTTTCATAAACATATAATTGAGAATCATAATCAGTAATATTCTGACAAAGGCTAATATCAACATAAATATTTGATGGACCATTTGTAAATTTATATACTTGATCTGCTGCACCACCTTGATTACCAACATCAGCACAACTTGCAAAATAATCATCAACTGCAATAGAAGTATTACCAATCCCAACATAAGGAAGAGAAGAAATAACTGTAGCCGTAGCACAATCTTCTCCTCCATTTTGACTAAATGAGAGCACCGAAAAAAAGAGAAAGATGATATATAGAAGTTGTTTCATTATTGAACACTAAAAAATCAGAAAAAAATATTTTCATAAAGCAAAATTACTTAATGATTCTCTAAAAATTCGAACTAAGGATTGAGAGGCACACCAAAAATAAACCCACTCATTTGAGTGGGTATTTATTTAGGAAACTAACTATTTCTTATCTTTATAATCAAAGACAGAAAAATTATTAGTTCCGCTTGGATAATCAGGGAAAATATTAACATCCCAAGTTTTAGTCACCCACTCATCGCATGTGCCATCACCAAAATCAATAGAAGCAACCCAATTATCATCGGTATCATAATAGTCAAAAAAGCCAGAAACAGGAGTCATAACATCTTTATCCCAATTTGAAAAATAGCAAGTTATCTTAACAATTGGACTTACTTCAACTTCAGTATATCCTTTGTCAGTATATGCTAATCTTGCTTGAACTCCATCATTACTAGTAATATTATTAATAACAGCTTCTTTCTCACAAGAAATAAAGAAGAATATAAAACTAAAAAGTAAAAGTGATCCAAACCATCTATTTATTTTAAACATAATATCTAATTTTATTGTTTTACAATTATACAAAATAATTTTAAAAAAAGTAAGAACTTATGACCGCAATGCACACCAAAATAAAGCCACTCAACTGAATGGGTTTCTTTTATATCATTTCAGAAATATTAATAACCTTATGAATTAATGCAACTTTTTTATATTTAGTTTCATTAATTTCAAAGTAATCATACATTCTCCTTAATGAAGAACCAATACCATCAATACTCATATTAGACTTTTCAGCAATCTCTTTATTTAATACCATTGGATTAGCTAATAATATTAAAAGAACATTCCAATCTGTTTTATTTAATACTTTATCCAAATGATTATCAATTTTTTCCTTAGATAATTCAAATTTATTGGAATCGAGAATAGCACTAACTTTATTTTCTTTAAGGAATTTAATTTCCTCTAACAAAGCATCTCTATTCTTATTGTTTTTTTTATGACTTAAAAAAGTAAAATAAACTAATATCAAGATTAAAAGTATAGAGATAAAAATTATAGAAGCTATTTTCTTAATTTGATTTAATTTTAAGATGTTTTTATCTTTCTCATTATTTAATTTAGTTTCAAATAATATTTTTTCGTATTCATTTCTTACTGATTCTCTAGCAATTGCATAACTGTCGATTTTCGCTTTAATACTATCATTGTATAAATTAAAGAACTCATACATTTTAAGAGATAGATCTAACTTATTTTGAAATTTATATCCTTTATAAAGCAATCCAGAAACTTCCATTTTTGATTCTAAAGATTGAGATTGAAAAACTGACTCTAGAATATTCTCTAACTGTTCAATTGCTAGAAATTTATTCTTTTGATAATTGATTTTAGCAAGTATAATTTTAGCCTCTAAAATTCCACTCTGAGTATCCAATTCTTTATTAATATCAAAATTTTTATTAGCAAAAAGCAAGCTGTTTTCGATTTGATTTAATGATAAATATATTTGAGCCAGCATACTGTAGCAACCTGCAATATAGTACTTATAATTATCAGTTTTAAGTCTTTTAAGTGCTTCTATAAAAGATGATTCTGCTTTAATAAATAAGTCATTTTTGAAATGTATGAGGCCTATATTCATTAATATCGTTGTTGTACCTAAACCAGCATTATACTCATCACCTTTTAATAAGCTATAAATAATTAATGCCTCTTCATAATGAACTAGAGCAATATCGTGATTTCCTATTCTGGAGTTAATTGCTCCAGTAGCATTAAGCATTCTAGCTTCACCATCCTTATCACCTTCAGTAACAAAAATCTTTTTTGCTTTATTATATTTTTTTATGGACTCTAAATATTCACCCTGATTTAGATGAAGATTGCCTAAGTTTCCAATAATGATAGCTTCTAATCTAGCGTTATTAATTTTTTTCGCTACAAGTTGGGCCTCATAATAATGCGTTCTTGCTTCATCAATTCTATCTTGTAATCGAAAAATATTTCCTTTTCTTAGAAATGACCTATATAATTGTCGATCTGCACCCTTTGTAATTGCCAAATCATGATAATAATCAAGTACAACAAGTGTAGAGTCAGGAGAAACGAGAGAGTATAATTCTTCATATTCTTCTAATGCATTAAATCTTAGAGAATCTGACAGCTCTTCATTTTCCCAAATTAATCTTAAAGAATCTGCTTGATTAGAATAAAGAGATTGACTATGTAAACTAAGAAATACTAATAATAAAAATAGATTCTTCAATTATTTTGAAATATATTTTCTTTCTGTAGATCCGTCACTATAGATATAAAACAATATGTGATTATTTTTAAAAGATGTTTCTCTGCCAAGAATATCAACAATTTTAACAAGTTCTTTCTTTTGATATGTGAAATCATCAACAGCTAAAATAACATTCAGATCTACTCCAGGGTTAGAATAATCGCCCGCAACAAACTCCCATCTTCCCCACGGGGTACCAGATGGATATTCGCCTGTCATCCAATATATTTTATCTTCAAAAAGACAGTTAATTGAATTACCATTAGCGGTTAATCCTTGATTAATATACCAGCTATCTAAATTAGCTGAATCATTTCTTAGATAAACAGTTACATTCATTGTATCTGTAATTGGAAAGTTGTGAGAAAAATTACAATCCGAATCATCCACTATTGTATCTTTAAATATTATATTTCCTTGATTATCTGTAAATTCCCATGAAAAAATATTATGTTCTTGAGGATGTGTTAGATATTGACCTGCATGATAGATACTGAGTGAAGTAGTATCACTACCTACGTTTACAACCATAGATAGTTGATCACAAGGAACACAAGTTATGACCTGTGCTTTTGTAGTTGGAGCTAGACCTAAAAAAATAACTAGTGCTAGTAAAGTTTTTTTCATAATTTTTAGTTTTATAATTAATAATGATGCAATTATGCGGCAAATATCTAAAATTCACTTCACGCCTAAAGGTGAAGTTTCTAATTATTTAGTTTAACATACTTCTTTTTATTCAGAATATACATTTGCCCAATTCTAATGGTAAGCAATTCCCTTCCATATAAATCGTACATTTTATTATCATCAATTTTATCAATCTTAATTTCTTTTATGTTAGTTGTATTTCCCTGCACACCAAACATTACCCATGAGAAAATATTTTGGTCATATATTAATGAATCGCAATTTGAACAATATTCATATTGCCCTCCTAAATAAACATAAGTATCATAACAAACTTTTATTGTATCCGTTTGCTGTATCAACTGAAAATACGCAGTCATACCTTCTTCATTATAACAAGTTATTGAATTACATACTGACCATAATACTTCTATCGAATCTACTGGCATGCTAAACAACATAGCTGAAGTATCAAATGACACGTTAAATACCTGCCCCTGTCCTAGTGTATAGTCTAATGAATCACATAAAGGATTTTGTGCCTGAGTTTGTAGTGTAAGAGCGACTAATAATACTAATAATACTTTTCTCATCTTTTTTAAGTTCTTTAATTTGTACTGCAAAAATATATAGATTATTTCAACTAGCATATCAAATATAATTTATAACTAAAATTATTTACGGATATATCTTCAGACTATTTCTTATCCTAATTAAGGTTTCTTTGGTTATTCCTAAAAAAGATGACACATCAATTAAAGATAATCTACTAAATTAAACTTAAGAAATTAATATGATTTTCATAGTAATCTCTTATTTTTTAAAATATTAAATTTAAATTCCATAAGTCTATCAAAAATAAAGCCCACTTAAAAAAGTGGGCTTTAAAGAAAAAGAGTTATTATTTAATTATTAATCAAATATTTAAATATTAATGATCTTCATCTTCTTCTCCACAATGAATTTCATATAGTGAATTAGCACTTCCTGGTCCATATTCACCAGGCAAAAGAATATCACCAGCATCAGAATACAAAGTATCTGTAACGACGCGAACAGCACTTGATGACTCTATATCAGTTAACTCTTGTCCGCAAAATTCAATATGCTCTCCAGAAGAATCAAGTATTTCCCATACTGTCTCTGACTTATCAGGTAAGGCAATATGACAATCTGCACAAAGTTCAGCAGGCACAGTACCTTCATCTTTTGAACAAGATGTAAAGCCTAAAGCTAGACATAGTGTTGCTACAGTTAATAAATTTGTTTTTTTCATTTTTTTGTTTTTAATTATTAATATTGATACCTTAAGAAACTATTAAGGTATTTCGCTTCATGAAAGCTCATCAGAATATTTTTAGAATTCATATTTTAAATTAATATTAAAGGATCTTCCAGGATTTGGAACCCCACCTGCTATTCCTCTCACTCTTGAGATATGTGGCGTATAAGTTTCATTAAGAATATTATTTACGCCTAAAGAACAATAAAATTGAGAATTAAACTTGATCCCTAATTGAAGGTTTATAACATTGTATGAGTCTGTTAATTTTTCATATTCAGCATAACTATCTTGCTTAAATTTATATATATGATAAATTGAAAAATCATCAAACTTTAATAACCTTTCATAATCATTGAATTTAAATAATATTTTAGTCTTTATACTATTCGCAGGAACTAATGCTAATCCATATTTACTGTTTTTAATTCTAGCTTGCAAAAAAGAATATGATTGTTCAAAATGCAAATTGTGTAATTGATGTGGGTGATAGTGTAAGTTCATTTCGATACCATTAATCTCAACTTTATCATATTGCATATAATTGTAAACCTTATATCCTGATATAACCGAATCTGTAGGATCCAAAGAAATGAAATCTGATATATCTTGAATAAATGGATTTATAACAATCCCTAAATGGTCATTAGACCACTGATATTTAAGATCTATCTGATTAGCATATTCTATCCCCAATTTCTTATCTCCAATTTCATACCTACTAGTACCATGATGAACCCCATCAGAAAACAATTCAGAAACATGAGGGGATCTGTAAGCTCCAGAGAATGTCATCCTAAAAATATGATCAATAAATCTATAATATAAACCTGAAGAGAAGCTGGTACTATTAAATGAATTATCATAATCTAAATCTAAAACCTTATCATCTGATCTTAATCTTTTATAATCATATCGGACACCAGAGTTTATTCCAAAATTATTTTTTTCATACTCTATTAGTACATAAGGCCCTAAATTAAAAGAAGATGCATTAGGCACTAACCTATCATTAATATTATTCTTATTTTCTTGGGAAACAAATTGAGAGCCTATTTGCAGAGTTAATTTGTCAGATATATATCTGATACTTGTAGACAAAAGTGTATTCGAAAGTTCAAGGTCAAAAGCAGGTCTTGATAATTTTTCACCATACTCCTTTAAATTATTTATAAAGTGACCTGCATAAAATTCAAATTTAAAATTATTAAGCATATAATTAGTCTCATAAATAAGCAGTTGATTATTTACAACCTGCCATGGCTTCTTTATACTAAAGTCTTCGGCTAAATCTAATTCAATAGATGTTATAGCGTCAATATCAACCTTAGAAGGGTCTCCATGAACATGTCCTGGTATACCAGGAACTTCATTATGAATTTGGGCCCTAAAAATATTTTGCCATTTCTTATATCTATAGCCTAAAGAGAATTTAATTGCATTCTGTTTAAATCTTGAGTTAAAAAGATAAGTATTGTCGGGGAGTCGATAATCTGATGAAATGGCATACTGAGCATATAGATTAAAAAATAAATTCTTTTTATTAAATTTTACCCCAAATTTATTGTTACTTAAAATGCTGCTATTATTAAATCCTGTAGAAATAAAGCCTTTTAATTTATCATTAGCAATAAATGGAGCATCTTTAAAATACAGTAACCCTCCAATTGCTTCAGACCCATACTTTAATGCACTAGCCCCCTTAATCAATTCTACTTCACTTAAACCTAAATCAGTAAAACCTATTCCATGATCATTAGCCCACTGTTGATTATTAATTTGCATACCATTTAAATATGTTACAACACGCATACCAGACAAGCCTCTAACAACTACTTTCTGAATTCCTAATCCTGAAGAAATCATATCAACTCCACTTAATTCTGCAATGTCTTCTACCATAGAAATAGAATTTTGAGAACTCAGTGATTTTTTTTCAATATTTATTAGCCTACTATTTCCTAACTCAGAGTAAGATTCGACAATACCCACCTCATCTAAAGTAATATGAAGTTTATCAAGAACAATCTTTAATTCCAAATCAGATTTGTACTTTAAAGTTTTAGAAGAATATCCATTTTTTAAAAAATTTATATAACTATTGTCAGGAATATCTAATTTAGTGATAAATTTTCCATCATTGTTGCTGTATATTATGATGTTTTGATCTGGAAAAAATATAGCAACTTCATTAATTGGAGTATCAAAAGCATCTAGTATAATGCCCTTTGTTTGAGAAAAAAGTGTAAAAACATTCATCATAAAAAATGATGAAAAAATAAAGATTTTCATAAAATAGAAACAAATTAAAATGGATAAATTTATTCTTAACTATTGTGGTTAAGAATTACTAGAATGTAATTTACATCTAGAATTAATAAATCTATGTTATGAAAGGAGGGGATTTGTTTCGAGTATTATTTGCATCAATTAAGTAAAGTGAAGTAAATAATTGAACTTCATTTAAAGTAAATGATTCTGAAACAGTGTTAATCAGATTATCTAATATTGCTGGTTTGCAATTAGAAAAATGATCACATAAAGGGCAACTTTCTTCTGTACTTATTATGTGAGAGTCGTGAGAGCAATCAGAAGTATTAAAGGAATTACCATCAAGATTCTCACAAATTAGTAAATCCTGATGATGATGATGATTGTGATGTTTATCGTCATCATGATTGTGAGATGAAAGAATAGATAAAGAACTAAATAAATAAATGACCAACATTAGAATACTAATGCTCTGTTTGATTATTTTTTTACTTTTATTCACAATGCAAAATTATATAATAAATTAAAACTAGTACTATAAATCCCGTTAAAAAAAAATTACTCTATTAATTAGGGTTTATTCTAATTATTGTCTAATAATTTTAAGATAATGAACTTGAAAATCATTTATCATTATTGAGATAAAGTAATGTCCCTTAGGTAGATTTCCATGAGGGGTCCATGATACAGAATATTTCTGAGGATCCAATATTCTGCTATCAAGAACAGCAACTATCTGACCCTCAATATTATATACAGATATAGAAACCTTAGATTTATGAAAAACACCATAATTTATTTCAATCTGATTAGTAAATGGATTAGGACTTGCACTATAAATAATTCCTTTGTCAAGATGAATGTTATTGGTCCCAAGGGGAACTCCATCACCATCAATTATAATATCCCAAGTTCCTTCAAGATCTCCATTAGAATTTGAGATTAAAGGAATAATACGATTAGTAGCATCATATGACCCACTAGTAATTGAAGCAGCAGCATCTGAAGGTATATAAGGATCTCCTTGAAAATAAAGTTGAGTTATTAACGTACTAAATCCTGGAGGAATTATTTTAAAATGAATGTGTGATGGTCTAAAATTAGACCCATTAAGATACAATCCAGGCTTAATAGACTCAAATACATAAAACCCTTGACTATTTGTTATTGTCTTTCCTCTCAAATTATAACCTATATTATCATATTCTCCTGAGTCATTAGCATGCCAAATATCAATCTCCGTATTTGGAATAACTTCTGAACATTCAATATTATATACTTGACCACTAATAATAATTCGTGTACCAACTTCATTGAACCCTGCAAGCTGATCATTCTGAATAGTAGGTGCATTTGCTGTATAAAACGGTCCTTGTCCATAAGCATCTTCAGTAGATTGATCACAATTAGAAACTGAATCTTTCTTACTTAACAAAAATGAAGAATTCTCTGACTTAAGAATAGTAGGAAAGACTGCAGCTGACAATAAAGACAAAGAGGTATTTTTTAAAAATTTTCTTCTATTGTCTTTTTTATTTTTTTTCATATTACAATAATACTCAAAATATACTCACAATTATCATAAAACAAACATACTCCTTACATATTCAGACACTACATACCCTTAATTACATCTATTAATCATACTAAATATCCTAAATTTTATTTTGCTTTCAAAAGTTAGAACTTAAGACCAAGAGGCCAACCAAAAATAAACCCTTTAAAATCAAAACAATAGCAATATTAATTACAATATTACACCTAAAAGCAATACGACTATAGCTATAAATACCTTACCAATTTTAGCACCCATCTTTTTTGCTTTTATTCCAGTTAAAATAGAAGCACTTAGTGAAACCAAAGTTAATATTAAAAAGGACTAGGATTTCCAATAGGAACTATTCCACTAACTAAAGTAAGAAATGAAAATACAATAGCCACTAAATAAGAAATTACAGAAAAAAATGAAAATAGATTTCCATTTGAATCGGTTTTATTATTTTGTATTTCAATTTCTTTTTGCCTGGCTAAGATCTTTGGTTTACTTAGCAAAGTGGGCTATTCCATTACGACCTTACTACACTTACATAAATATAAATCAATACCTTATAAATAGAGGGTTATAATGATATTGTTTCATTTCTTCGCTTTGTAGTGTGTATGTGACTAAATTATACTCAATTGGAAATGAAGCATAACTTACACAAATGTTTAGTGTTAGTGCAATTAGAATTATTTTATTCATGATCTAAAGAAAAGTAAATAAAAGGAAGAGAAAAGTTGAGGTAGCAGTATAACAAACTAACACCAATTCACATAAATAAAGTAAGCTTTAAAACTAAAAGTTGCTTCAATTTTTAACCGCTAATCAATCTATAAAAAAGTTTAAAAAATTAATTGGATAGAATCTATAAGAAAATCTTTATTTTCAATATTATATCTACAATGTTGATGAGATGCTCGGCCAGGATCAAAATCTTCTTCCCAATTATACTCATCATAGAAATTTCCTGTAAAAATATATCCATCACAAAGAACTCCCAAAGGATAATCAGGATGAATAGAACAAGGAATAGTAGGTAAAGAACTAGGGTGATTTCCTAATTTTTCAAACGAAGAGATATAAAATAGCATTCCAGGTGATATATTTATAATAGTATCACTACCAAAACCATAATAATCTTCAACATGTAATTCAAAAAAATAATCAGAATTATTAATAATTACTTTGGTTTGAGTATGTGATGTTTCACAACTAATCATAAGGAGCATTATAAATAAAAAATATAGTACGTATCTCATAATGCTAAATTACATAAAATTTATGAAGATCTCGAAGATAAAAAAGTTGGAGTAGCAGGAGTACAACCAACACCATTTTCACTAGATTAAAGCAAAGTTTCAAACTAAAATTTGCACCACTTTTGCACCGCTAATCAATCTACTAAATCAAATTTAATAAATTTATTCGATTATCTGATTAATCTCTTATTTTTTAAAATAATATTTATTGTAGAATTAACTTCTTATTAATCACTCCATCATTAGTTGTGATTTCTAAGAAATAAATTCCTTTAGCATTATCAGTTAAGTTTATCTGTTTAGTGTATTCACCAATGAACTGTTCTAAGTTATCGTTTATAAGCTCCTCTCCTATTACATTTAGTACCCTGACTTCTAAATTCTGAATTCCTTCACTTGTAAAGCTTATATTAAATACATCTCTTGATGGGTTAGGGTAAACATCTAAGTTAGCAATTGCACTTCCTCCCTCAAGTCTTACAGTAGTTGGTTGTGTCCAGAAAAGTAATGAAGTCCATTGTGGTGACTTATAAGCTCCACCATTTGGATCACACCATGATCTAGATTGTCCTCTATATGATGTACCTGGACTAAGATTATTCTTATCCTTAGTATATACACCATAAGCAACTCCCATACCACCTACATTAAACCAAGTAGAACCAGTAACATCAACTCTTGCTTTAATTCTCATAAAGCTATAAGCTCCATTTGAATCATCCCAAGTAAAGGTAGCTTGTGTAGTAGAACCTGAACTTACTGTCAAGTTACCTACATTTGGACAGTCATCTAATGTAGTGAATGTTTCCATTGTACTCCAATCACTAGAACCGCCACCACAATACCAAGCTTTCATTTGATATTCATAATCTGAAGATGGAAGCAAGTTTAAAATCAACTTCTCAATCTTTTGATTACCAATACCATTTGAATTACATGAATTTACTGGACCACCCATAGTTTTCTGATCGAAAGCACTTGTTCCAATCACTCTATACTTAATACGGTATTGATCTACCATACATGTAGCACTATTCATATTATCCCAGTTGATTGTAGCTCTGTTCTGGATAACATCTGTAGTATTTAAACCAGTAGGTGCATCTTCTACACATACATACTATAAGAGTCGCACATGAACCATCATCACATGTAGCTAATTGACTGTATTCAGCAAATAAAGGATCTGTACATCCAGACATTCCCCAACAACTACCATCATCTACATTAGCAGTTGGATCATAATTACAATATGTAGGGCCAGTGCAACCATAAACTGCACATCCATTTCCTAATTGACCACTGGCATCTGGACCTGAAGTTAAAATAGTTCCTAAAGCATCTGTTACATTCCATGAATTCTCAATATTAGCGAAAAAAGAACCAGGAGTATATATTAAATCTATACATCCTAACATATCAATACATAAATCAAATGAATCCACCGCTCCAGTTAAGAGTGTATAGTCAGAACCATCAACAGTTATAATTGCTCCCGACCATCCATCTCCATAAGAGTCAAATAAATTTAAAGAAACTTCATCAAATAGACAAGAGTATATACAACTTCCATCATCAACAGCTGCATTAGCATCATAGTTGTCAGCGGCTGGCTCTGTACAACCCAATATAAACTCATTTACATCAATAATGATATTAGCATAACAAAGATTTGCATCAACAATCCAAACATCATAAGTTCCAGCAATTAAGTTTGATAAATCCTCTGTATTATTACCAGTAGACCAATAAAAATTATAAGGAGATACGCCACCAGTTGGAAATAAATCAATTTCACCATCATTCCCTCCAGCAGTTGTCACATCACTTACCGTATAATTTCCAGTAAGTTGATTAGGTTCAGAAACAGTATAAGTAGCAGAAAAAGTTTGACTTTGCGCATCAGTTATAATTACAGAATAAGCTCCTGAAATTAAACTACTCAGATCCTCAGTAAGGCCTCCATTACTCCAAGAAAAACTATATGGTATTGCGCCACCACTAACAGTTAGATCAATAACCCCATCACTAAACCCATAACAGCTAATATTAGAAATATTATCTGTAACAACTATAGGAATTAATTGTCCTTCAGGAACAAGAATTGATAATAGCTCGTAACAACCATTACTATCAATAACGTAACAAGAGTAAGTTCCAGCAAGTACAAGGGATAAATTTTGAGTTGAAGTACTATATCCAGTCACAGAATTATACCAATAATAAGATAACGGAGCTGTTCCTCCGCTAACATTCAAATTTACAGCTCCATCGCTTACACCAGGAGCTGAAGTTGAATTAGTAGTATATGTTACTGTAATTGCTGATGGAGCAGAAACTGTATAATACGCAGTTTCTACTTGTCCAACTGCATCTGCTACTGATACAGAATAACTACCAGCAGATAAGTTTGATACATTCTGAGTTGTAGCACCATTACTCCAACTATAAGTATATGGGGCCGTACCACCTGTTACTGACAAATTTATATTACCATTATTCGACACTCCAATATTTGCAGAATTACAACTGACATTTGTAACTATAGAAGATAATGCAAAAGGAGTAAATACAGCTGTACAACCGTTTGAGGAAAGCAGTGAAGATCTAGTACCAGTTAAAGTAGCTCTCATTCTATTTTTTTGACCTGTAGAAAACATATACATGCATGCATCATTCGTATAATCCATATAATTCATAAACATCTCTCCATTACTTCCTGTCCCAGAACAAGATGAAGCATGGGGGAAAGATGGGCAACCATAATTTGATTCCTCATGTTTAGGAGTATCTGAAACATAATCATTACCACAATAAGAATCACCCCATATATGGTATAGGTTTAACCAATGACCTACTTCATGCGTGGCTGTTCTTCCTAAATGATAAGGATATGTTGCTGTACCTGTATTTCCAAAATATGCGTAATCACAAACAACACCATCTATATTTGAGTTACTACCTGGGAAAGTAGCAAATCCTAAAAGTCCGCTTGCCAGATTACAAACCCAAATATTTAAATAGTTAGACGTATTCCATGCATCTTGACCACCACTACTTGAATATTTCATGCTTGTATAACCAGAAAAACTAGAATTAGTTGTAGATGTTCTAGTGATACCATTAGTAACATTGCCAATTGGATCTCTAACAGCTAAACAGAATTCTATTTCGCTATCAGCTGCTATACCAACAAAAGCTGAAGGGACAGATGATGCATCTGAATTATTTTTTCTAAAATCTTCATTTAAGATATCTATTTGAGATAATATCTGTGCGTTAGATATATTTTGACTTGAATTTTGGTAGATAATGTGTACTACAACTGGAATTGTTAAAACTGAAGAGAAAAAGCTTTTTGATTGATTATGAATCTTTTGTTGTAAACTATTTTCGTTTTTTTGCATTGTTTTTTCTAATATAGGATCATGAGATTTAAGAACCTCAAGATGCTCCATTGTGCCACAATTTCTTGTTTGAGATAAAATAGATTCAGAGTATAAGCAAAGAATAATAATTGATAAATATATTTTCATCTTAGTTGTTTGTTAATCTATTGTTTTAAAGTCTGTAAACTTAATTATAATACTTTATAATTACTGAACTTAAAATATAAATAGTAAAGAATTGATTATCAGTATTAAAACCAACACTTGTTTCACTAAATTACAGTAAGCTTTTGAACTAAAATTTGCACCACTTTTTGCACCTCTAATCAATCTACTAAAACAAACTTAAAAAATTAATTGGATTTCCTGATTAGAAAAAACTTTTAAAAATAATTTATTCAATAATTGAAACCCCATCCATTTTACAATCAATTTCTTCACTAGAAACACCCATGTAATCCAAAATTGTTGGAGCTAAATCTGTTTGATTAGTTATATAATTAGGTGTAAAATTCAAATCTGGGTGCTGAGAGAAAAATATTGTTTGATTGATATGAGGGTTTTCTGTATCACCATGACCTGTACCATCACCACCATGATCAGAAACAATAAGAAAAAGCCAGTTTTCCCCTAAATCGTTTCGTTTTTCTTCAATAATATTAAATAAACTCTCAACAAAAATATCTATTTTAGACAATGTATTCGCATATTCACTAACCTGAGGACTAAAGCCATAACTATGACCTGCAGCATCTAGCTCATCAAAATGAAGAAAGAAAACATCAGGTGCTATTGAAAAACTATCTACTAATAAATCCCTTGCTAACTGAAATACCATAGAATCATTTAATGTACTTTCTGATGTATAATCTAAATATTGTTGACAAATATAAGTATTAATAGGTGTCCAATTTGTAATAGAAAATGTGTTTATCTGTTGGTAAGCCAACTCCAAATAATATTGAAAAGGAGGATAAGTAGAGAACCTACTTCCAACAAAACTATTATCTACTACATTGTGTTTGTAATAATGAACACCTGTCAGAAGACTTGACCAATTTGGACCACTATAGGTGTCTTCTTCTGTTTTGTGAAATGGAGTAAAGTATACATCATCCCTTGAAGATAATCCGTACATAAACGGTGTTATATTTTCTGTAAGAGCATCACTTCTAAATCCATCTATACCTACAATCAACACATTATGATTTCCTATTGTTGGATCAAGAGACAATACATCCTCTGGACAAGCCTCAACTGGTAAGTCCTTTATACACGACACAAAACAAAGTATAAACAGTAAGAGTAGTGATATTTTTTTCATAAAGCAAACTTACAGAAAATATAAAGATAAAAAAGTCGAGGTAGCAAGATTACAACCTCTACCCTTTACACTAAATTACAGTAAGCATTATAATTAAAATTTGCACCACTTTTTGTACCGCTAATCAATCAACTAAATCAAACTTAAGAAATTTATTTGATTATCTAAGTAATCAGATATTTTTTAAAATATTTCTTTTATTTCTAATCTGTATAAAACGTGCTTTAATAGCAACCCCAGCACTAATTAATAGAAGAAGAGACATCCATAATAATTCATTAGGTGCTCCACTATTAGGTTTTTCTCCTGATGATTGCGGACAATCACCAGTATCAACACAATTATATGCACGAGTAAGACCAATAGACAACCAAATAATAACACCTAATAATATTAATCCAGATAAGATATATAAGCCTATAGCACTACTCTGCTGAATAGTATCATTACTATTTGAATTAATTACCAATGGCACTATACCATTTCTACAATTTTCACATTTGCAATCATTCAAATCAATACCCAATTTTATAAGACTAGTATGATATTCTTTAATCTTATCAGTCTGAAGAGTATCTGTGTACGTAACCAAATTACTTTGAATTGGAAATGAAGCATAGCAAATATTTGTGAATGCAATTAATGTAACTAAAAGTAAAAACAGCTTTTTCATGAAGCAAAGAAAAAAAAATAAAAATGAAATCTTATGCTAAGCATAATAAGTTGATAAGAGTAGTGGTAGCAGTACTATATTCTACTAGATATGATAACCCAAAAGGTACCCGAATAGGTCCCCGCTATTTACACATCAAAACTATAAAACAAGCTTAAGAAATTAATTCGACTATCTGAGAAATTAGTTATTTTTTAAAATGACTTAACATATGAGAATTCTTAAACTAGAAAAAGAGCTATTTCTGATTTTCTATAGATTTATAATATTTTCTAAGAGCTTTTTGATGTTCTGATGAGCTCTTGAAATCCTTTGCTTTGGGCTTTTGGACAACTTCTAACTCAATAATATCTTGCTTAATAGGATCTTCAGTTATAATTTCAGGAACTACTAATTCTTTTTCTTCAAAATTATATGTATTAAATTTAACATCATCCATAGTTTCAACCATGATAACACTTCCAGCATCAATTGATGCTTGTTTTCCTTTTATAAAAAGAGTTGGCCAAGCTATAATAGCTAAACCAATGGATGCAGCTTGCCTACTCTTTCCTTCAGAATTTAGATTATAATAAACAGGAATATTAGTGCCATCAACTGCTTTTATAGAATTAATCTGAATATCAATCTTGCCCTTCTGACCAGCCCAAGCAGCTTTCTTTACTTTGCTAATTCTACCGTTAACAGTCGTATTTGACTTTATAATAATTTTATTATCATCTGAAATAACATCTCCCTTAACAGCAAGTTTAACCAAAGCGCCATTTGAAATATTTTTAGAAGAAATAGATTGCTTAAAAACTAAAGGAATTAATTCTCCACCTCTTAATGTGTATTTTTCAACAACTTCATCTTTTTTAGTTACTTGATTTTTTTCAAACACTTCCTTCTCTCCATTCTCATATTTTATCATAAAAATATCATTAGTGTTTGTTGTATAAAGTGGGCCATCTAGATTGCTGTATTTCTTGTATTTAATATTATCTATATTAATTTCAATAATTTTAGCAGTAATTTCATTACCATCTCTTAGTATAATATTATCCTGAGCAAAGCCAAGGAAGGGTAGGTAAATTAAAATTAGTAAAAGTATTTTTTTCATAATTTTTTTTTAAGATTAGTATTTATTTTGGAAAGATAATAAATAAAATGATATTACAAATAGTTTAATGGCAAATCGAAGTAGCAGGATTGCAACCCCTACCCTTTTCACTAGATTACAGCAAGCTTTAAAACTAAAATTTTCACCACATTTTGAACCGCTAACCAATCTACTAAATCAAATTTAATAAATTTATTCGATTATCTAAGTAATCTCATATTTTATAAAATATTAAATTTAAATTCGAGAACCATAAGGCCCACCAAAAAGAAACCCACTCAAATGAGTGGGTTTTTATTTATTCAATAATTATCTTTTTCTCAACCGTTCCATCATCATAAATGTAAAAGAGAGGTTGATTTCTCAGACCTTTAGATTTTCTTCCTAACACATCAACTATCTTAATTACTTTAACTGCATTAAAGTTGTCAAAATCTGTAATATGTGTTGAGGAACAATTTATAATACATTGCAGAGAATCTATGAATGATCCTATACCATTTCCAGGATCTGAACAAATTCCAGTATTACAATCCCATGATGGTGTAATAACACAAGCAGTATTACAAGCAGATAATGATGCATAAGTACCACTACCAGTTCCAGGATCTGAACAAATTCCATTATTACAATCCCATGATGGTGCAATAACATTACCAACTAATACCCATGTACTTGTAGTAGTATCGTATACTACATAATCACAATGTTGACAATTCATTGGTAAATTATAAATACTATCATTATTAGTTGAAAACACAAAAACTTCGTAACATAATTTAACCGTGTCTAAAACCGATAGTTGCGGAAACTGATTGTTAAAAGTTCCATAACAAGCTGACGCATCACATGCGGTCCAAAGAAAACCCTGTTGATTTGTAATACCAGGTATTACATTTAACATTGCTTCTGGAGCTAATAAGGATGCATCATCAACTACAGTTAATATTTGATTAGGTAATATTTGATATGATATTGAATCACACCAATTAATTTGAGCTTGTGTTTGTAGTCCTATTAGAAATAATAATGGTAAAAGTAGTTTTTTCATAATTTTTTTTAATTAATATTTATTGCAAAATAAGTTTCTTATTTATAATCCCATCATTAGTTGTAATCTCTAAGAAATAAAAAGCTTTAGAATACTCTTTTAAATTTATAGCTTTAGAATACTCTCCAGTATAATTTTCTAAATTTTCTAAATAAATTATCTCCCCAATAGAATTAATAATTCTAATCTCTAAATTCTGTCTTAATAAACTTGTGAACTCAATATTAAATATATCTCTACTTGGATTTGGATAAATACTAAGTCTATCAATATTAAAATCTTCAACACTTGTATGTATCCAATCAACTTTAAAGAAAGAAGTATCTGATACACATCCATTAGCATCAGTTACTATTACCCAATAATCTCCATCTACTAAAGGAGTGATCTGTTGAATTATTTCACCAGTATTCCACTCATATACATAAGGCATATTACCTCCAGTTGGATTAACATTTATATCCATTCCAAGTTGAGATATAATAGTGATAATCTGCTGTGAGACATTTAAGTTAGTTGTAATAATACTATCACATCCGTTTACTGCAGTAAATACATCAGTATAAATTCCTGTTTGAGAATATGTATTGCTACCTAAAGTTATACTATCCCCAAAACAGATACTTACAGTATTAGTTAATGATATTGAATTGTTAATTATAAGTACTAAAATCTCAGTATCTGTACAGCCTGAAGAATTCGTACTTACATCAGTATAAGTTCCACTCTGAGTATATGTAGTTCCATTTACTGACCATGTATAAGAATCACAATCAGTAATTGTCGTAGTATTGGTTGTACTGTTATTTATTGTAAGTACTAAAATCTCAGTATCTGTACAGCCTGAAGAATTCGTACTTACATCAGTATAAGTTCCACTCTGAGTATATGTAGTTCCATTTACTGACCATGTATAAGAATCACAATCAGTAATTGTCGTAGTATTGGTTGTACTGTTATTTATTGTAAGTACTAAAATCTCAGTATCTGTACAGCCTGAAGAATTCGTACTTACATCAGTATAAGTTCCACTCTGAGTATATGTAGTTCCATTTACTGACCATGTATAAGAATCACAATCAGTAATTGTCGTAGTATTGGTTGTACTGTTATTTATTGTAAGTACTAAAATCTCAGTATCTGTACAGCCTGAAGAATTCGTACTTACATCAGTATAAGTTCCACTCTGAGTATATGTAGTTCCATTTACTGACCATGCATAAGAATCACAATCAGTAATTGTCGTAGTATTGGTTGTACTGTTATTTATTGTAAGTACTAAAATCTCAGTATCTGTACAGCCTGAAGAATTCGTACTTACATCAGTATAAGTTCCACTCTGAGTATATGTAGTTCCATTTACTGACCATGTATAAGAATCACAATCAGTAATTGTCGTAGTATTGGTTGTACTGTTATTTATTGTAAGTACTAAAATCTCAGTATCTGTACAGCCTGAAGAATTCGTACTTACATCAGTATAAGTTCCACTCTGAGTATATGTAGTTCCATTTACTGACCATGCATAAGAATCACAATCAGTAATTGTCGTAGTATTGGTTGTACTGTTATTTATTGTAAGTACTAAAATCTCAGTATCTGTACAGCCTGAAGAATTCGTACTTACATCAGTATAAGTTCCACTCTGAGTATATGTAGTTCCATTTACAGACCATGTATAAGAATCACATTCTGTTCTTGTATCCGTTCCTGTAGAGGAGTTAAGAATTGTTAAATCAAGGTTTACAATAGAATCACATCCACTTGAAGCACCTCCAAAAATAGTAAAAGTAGCTGTGTTGTTACTTGTTGTGTAGGTGTTTCCGTCAATCCATGTGTAAGCGTCACATTCTGTTATTGTATGAGTTCCTGTAGGGGAGGCAAAATTAACTGCACTGTATAAATTAGTTATTTCTCCTGGGGTTAATGCATGATTCCAAATACCGATGTCGTCTAAATAGCCATTAAAATAATAAGGGTAGGATGTGTTATTAGGCATCTTTCCGAAAACGATATCGCTTGCCAGATTAGGAATAGCAGTTGTTGAAGCTATCGTATTCATTAGCAATCCATCAAGATAAATTTTGTAATTCGTATTATCAAATGTATATACTACATGATGCCAATTTGGTTGAGGAAATGGATATTGTGTTAAAGAACTCACAGATAAACTATAATCAGTTACCCCCGCAAAAGTTTCTCCTCCGGTGTCTTGAGAATACTGAATACTAATACGCCCACTTTGCCCATCATCCCCTTTTGTTACAAGAAATTCAGCACATCCAAAAGAACAATTTGTATTTGTATTTGCACCTAAAACTTTTGCCCAAACACTTATAGTAAAGCCCGAAGGGAAATTTACAGCAGAAGTGGGGGTTTGAATAAAAGCACTGTTACCATTAAATGAATATGCTGAATTAGTAGCACCTAATCTATCAGTAGTTAGTGCTGCGCCATTAACAGTGCCATTATACGCATTTCCACTTTCATCATTTGCATTGCCATTAAAAGGCCACCAGCCAACTAAACCATTTGATGGCAAGTAATTAGTATTGGTTGTACTGTTATTTATTGTAAGTACTAAAATCTCAGTCTCTGTACAACCTGAAGAATTCGTACTTACATCAGTATAAGTTCCAGTCTGAGTATATGTAGTTCCATTTACTGACCATGTATAAGAATCACAATTAGTAATGTTGGTGTATGAAGTATCTGATTGATTAATAGTTAAATTAAGTATAGCTATACTATCGCAACCATTAGCATTAGTTAAGGAGCAAGATTGTGATGGCACATTTGTGTCATAAGTAGCTCCATTTATTGTTCCATTATTTCCATTCGATGTTTGATCTAATACATCTGTGCTTCCAGGACCTTGCTCAAAATTCCAATAGCCAACTAAACCTGCTTCAGTTCCTATTGGTGGACAGTTCATGTAATCTTGAATTTCTTGCATAGATAGTGGTGTATTCCAGTATGAAAAATTATCTAAATTTCCGGTAAAATAATCAGCAGGGTGTATCGATCCATTGGGATCATATCTTGCTCCAATTAAAAAATTTGGAGCAGGACTATAAAGAATATTCATTGAGCCAGCATAAACTAAAGTTCCATCTAAATATGCTGATAGATAACCATTACTATATTTCAATGTCAATGAATAGAATGTATTTAACGATAGATTTGATAAGAATGTAGCAGAACTACCATTCCAACATTTTAAATAAGTTAGTCCATCGCTAGGATTATAATATTGATAAAGTAAGAAACCATAAGTATTCCAAATATTAGATATTATTGGCTGCCAATAATCTCCACTTGTGTAATTAGCTTTAAAATTAAGAAAGATGGTAAAGTCAGTACTCAAATCTATGTAGTTTAATGGTATGTAATCATCCAATCCATCAAAACTCATAGAGTAATTATTGCTTGCAGAAGAACTGCTACCACAATAAGAATATGTACCACTTTGGGTATAAGTTGTTCCATTCCAAACCGCACTATCACAAGCTGTAATATTGGTATAGGAAGTATCTGATTGATTAATAGTTAAATTAAGTACTGCTATACTATCACAGCCATTACTATTAGTTAATTGACAAGATTGTGCATGGCACATTTGTATCATAAGTAGCTCCATTAATGATTCCATCATTTCCATTGGAAGTTTGGTCATAAGCAGTATTACCACTACCTTCTTCAAAGTTCCAATAGCCAACTAGACCTACTTCATTTCCCTGAGGTGAGCAGTTCATATAATTTTGAATTTCTTGTTGAGATAGTGCAATATTCCAAATGCTAACTTGATCTATTTGACCGTCATAATATTGCAATAGGCTAATCCCACGTCCTATTTCTTTTGAAGCATTATTATTAATAAATGTATAGGGATAAGTATTGATTATCTGCGGTATTCCATTAATATAAATTTGATGATTATCGCCTACACCATCTCTAGTATAAGCAATATGTACCCATCCACTGTTAGTATTTATTAAATTACTACTTGTAATAGCTACATTAGTATTAACCCCAGTAACTGCAACATAATTTGTTCCGAGATGAATTCCTATTTCAAGTTGAAATGATCCAGGATCGTTATTCTTTCTTGTTGAATAAATTGCATGACGGTTAGACAAATTCGCAGGGTTAATCCAGGCTTCAATAGTTACTGAATTATCAATATTTAATACACTATTGTTGCCGACATTAATGTAATCATTAATACCATCAAGGCTTGCAGAAGAATTATTAATTGTAGAAGAACCATTATAAGTATAGGTACCACTGCTATCATAAGTAATTCCATTCCAAACTAAACTGTCATTTACATTAATATAAGTAAAAGAAGTATCAGGTAAACAAGGGTAAGAACATGAACCATCATCTAATGTTGCTAAAGGAACATAATTAAGAGCAGCAC
This sequence comes from uncultured Flavobacteriales bacterium, assembly GCA_905181635.1. Classification (GTDB taxonomy): domain Bacteria; phylum Bacteroidota; class Bacteroidia; order Flavobacteriales; family BACL11; genus UWMA-0277. Next base: position 4,483 of record CAJIYM010000001.1, on the reverse strand, counting down.
TATCTGTACAACCGTAAATTATTGAAGGATCATTAAAATATATAACATTGCTAAAAATGCTACTCCATACTCCATCAGCATCTTTTACTCTAATATTAAAGGTATGATAACCATTAAATAGCAAACTAGATATAGACTCTGAAACACTTTCCATACTCTCATCCCAATTACCATCAAAAGCAACTAAAGGAGTACCATTCCCCTCTCCTGGATCTGTATCCCAAAAATATTCTCCTTGAGTTAAATCAAAATCAGAAGCGCTTAAAGACTGTAGTTGATCAAAATATATAACATTGCTAAAAATGCTACTCCATACTCCATCAGCATCTTTTACTCTAATATTAAAGGTATGATAACCATTAAATAGCAAACTAGATATAGACTCTGAAACACTTTCCATACTCTCATCCCAATTACCATCAAAAGCAACTAAAGGAGTACCATTCCCCTCTCCTGGATCTGTATCCCAAAAATATTCTCCTTGAGTTAAATCAAAATCAGAAGCGCTTAAAGACTGTAGTTGATCAAAATATATAACATTGCTAAAAATGCTACTCCATACTCCATCAGCATCTTTTACTCTAATATTAAAGGTATGATAACCATTAAATAGCAAACTAGATATAGACTCTGAAACACTTTCCATACTCTCATCCCAATTACCATCAAAAGCAACTAAAGGAGTACCATTCCCCTCTCCTGGATCTGTATCCCAAAAATATTCTCCTAAAGTTATCGAGTTGCTAGGAACTGTTATCTGAGCAGACAACAAAACAGAACAAAAAAGACAAAATACTAGAACTAATTTTCTTACAATCATTATTCGTTTTTATGAATTGCTTTTGAATTAAATTCCAGAATAGTTCCTGGAAGAACTAGCATATAATAAGGTATCTCTAAATCGATTATTTGAGCTGGAGAATTAGAATTATTATGATAATTACTCCAAGAATGAGGTCCTCCATAAGTTCCAATATCATTTATTGTATTGTCAATATCTCTACATTCATAAATATCAGCTCCATTATCAATTCCACCACCCCAAGCTGATGTTACTACACCTGTTGATGAATTATAACTTAAAGAATTTGATTCTAGATTATTCTGAGAAATTATTGAACCACAAGTACTGCTCAAACAGTAAGTGAAATCATATGGTAGGTTGCAAACATTAGATTCTATATTTCTAACCCCAACATAAGCACAAGAGATTCGTCTATCTGAATTTTGATTATTAAAATAGTTATTTCGAACTGTTAAGAAATCACAGTATTGTACATTGATATTTCTTTTTGCGTAAACTGAAGTAGATGAACTAGATTTATATATGGTATTATTCTCTATTAATATATTATTTGCATAAATACCACTACTTGCAAATATACGAATGTTATCTCCAAGATTATTATAGCCATTAAAAATGTTATTTGCAATATGGATATCAGCATTTTCTGCAAAATCAATTTCCAATTGATGGAATGAATTATTTTGAGAATTAAACAAATAGAATGAATTTGCGTAGATTTTAAGCTTTGGAGGGTTAGTAACAACATCTTGATTTATTGATACTCTCACTTGATTATTAAAATCATTACCTATCAATTCTGCATGATCAAATTCAACATTAGCATCAAATTTGGAATAGTAAATAAATGAATGGATTGAAGAATTTGTATTCAGATCAACAACGCCAGTAAAATAACAATCATTTATAATTATTGTAGCAGAATCTGTATTAATTCCACTAAAAGTAGATGAGATTCCACCACCATCAAGTCCTTGAATATAGATTGAAGTATTATTTACAAAGTCAAGTGTCAAACCACCATTAATTGTATATCTAGAACCTTTATTTAGGGGGTAAAAAGAAAGTGATTTATCTATTGTCACATTTTCTGTAAAAACAGTAGAATCGATATAAATATTATCATTATTACTTGCTGCATTAACAGCAGATTGAATAGTGCTGTAATCTGGCGCTTGTGCACTAGAATAAACAAAAAAATCTGCAGCTTTAACAGAAGATGACAAAAAGATTAAAGTTAAAAAGGAATTAATGATATGATTTTTCATAAATTAGTTTGTTGATTTATTTTTTAGTTAAGCAAAAATATAATAAGTTTTTTAAGTGAAGAAATAAAAAGGGGTGACTAAAGGGTGACATTCCCTTTTTTTTAGAATAACCTATAGGAATCTATTTAGGTATGACAACAATTCTCCATCTGCTGGAGCGCCTAACTTCTTCTTCAATCTATTCTTGGCTTTTTTAGAAGATTCAAGCGTGATGCCTCTGCTTATTGCAATCTCTTTATTAGACATCTTCATAACTACCATAGATGCCAACTTAAGTTCAAGATCAGTTAGTTTGTCATGTTTTATGTTGAGATCTGCATAAAAGCTACTGCTCAAGTCTCCCATTCTTTTTTGAACGTGAGCTCTTGTTGATTTGACATCTAATTCATTATCTATAAAAAATTCAATTTTCTTTAAGGTTGGTTTGTTAATGCCTTCTATTTGATCCAATTTATCTATAATTTTTTTGGAGAAGTCTTGTTTAATCATCAACTCGTGAGATAAAAGCTTAACATTTCTACTCTCTTCTTGAACTTTTAATTTCAGGAAATCTTGTTCTTTGTTGGCTAATTTTAATAGTGTATCTTTTAACAAAGCACTTTTTCGGTAGCGAGATAGGAAAAAGAAAGTAACTAATATAATAAAGAGTGCTCCTGCAATTAATACCCATTTTTGCAATCTACTTTCTTGTTCATTTATAACTAGTTGTTGGCTCAATAATTGCTTTTCATTCTCTATTTGTATGGTTATTTCTTCTAGTGCATTTGCTGAGAGAATTTCTGTCAAATTTTGATTGGCATCAATACTTAACGTGGCTTCGGTTTTAATTAAAGCTATCCACTGCTTGAGATAGAATTCATATTTAGACTTATTACCACTTAATTTAAAAGCCTGCATATATAGCTCTAAAACAGTAAGCTTTTGAAGAGGCCTAACAAGTGATTCATGCACCTCCATCATAACATCTAATCTATGCAATGCTAACTTATGATCCTTTCTTTTTAAGTCTATTTTAGCAAGCATAATTTCTGCATTTAAATAGGATTCCCTATCTGCATCTCTTTCTTTACTTTTATCTGCATCTATCTGCAAGTACTTATATGCTGCATCAAAATCACCCTTTTGATAATAACATGATCCCAAATTCCCTACAATATAGCCATATCTACTTTCATCCAATGATAGACTATCTACTAATTTTATTGCTTCAGAAAAAGCAAAGATTGCGTCATCGTATCGTTCTAAATTCTTACTGATCAAGCCATGTTGATTGTAAGCAGCAACTAAATTATTTGGGATATTTTGAACTCGAGCTATTCTTATTGATTCCAATGTTTGTATTAGCGCACTGTCAGGCTCATCTAGCAATACATATAATTTTGCCTTCAAATAAAAGTGCATTTCATTTTTTTGAGTAATGCAGCCGTTATTAATGTAATTAATTCCTTGGCGATAATTTTTTATCGTAATCATAAATTGAGACAATTGATCATATATTAAGTGACAATCTTCACAATTAATGTTGTCAATATTTTTATTGCAGTATTGGTCATAAGCGGTGAGAGTTAACTTGAATGCTTCATTCAATTTATTGAACTTCTTCAAATTGTTTATTTTATGATGATATGCATAAATAGCATGATAGACTGTTCCGTATTTAATCCGGTGATTTAAGAACAGGTCGCCATAATACATGCAAGAATCATAATGATTTATGCTGGAATAATAATGAAATTTAATCCAGATTGACTTTGCTTTTTCATATTGTTCTGGGGTTTCCAAGCTCTCATTGCTCTGCACATTCGAAAGCGAATCAGAATCAAACTGCCCAATTACAACGCCCGGAAACAGCAATAATATGAAAAAGATTTTTTTCATTAAAGTTTTAAAGTTTGATGACGAGGTGATAAGTGTATTAAGTTTATTTCTTCAAACAAAATTACGAAATAATTTGCTAAAAAAGTTCGAACTTAGGACCGTAAGGCCCACCAAAAATAAACCCACTCAATTGAGTGGGTTTTTATTTAATCAAGAATTATTTTTTTCTCAACCGTACCATCATTGTATATGTAGAATAAAAGAGTATTTTTTATTTCTTTTGTTTCTCTACCTAAGATATCTACGATACGTACTATTTGTTTTGTTGTTGGTATTTCACTCACAGAAGTATTTTGATAAGTTTTTTTATAAATCCAAGCCATATTTGTAGAAATATTACCATTTGGATCAAACCCTCCAAAATAGATTGATTCATCACTATTGAAAGGAGATTTTACATAACATCTTATAGCCACAAGAGCTGTATCATTCATTCCAATAGTACCATTTACTTCCTCAAGAGTGTACTGCATATTATTATCTCGTTTAGCAAATAACGCACCTAAATAATATCCATTCCAGGTTGGATACG